>CAMHTQ010000003.1 GCA_946188105.1 uncultured Alphaproteobacteria bacterium
GGGTGCTTTTACCCGCGTTTGTCGGGCCAATAATTGCAATAAATCCAGAATATGTTTTTTTCATAATGATTACAATAGCACACCAATTTCAAAAGGCAATAAAAAACCTTGCAAAAATAATATATTATGCTTAAATCGTTCGTGATAAGTGAGAGGGATAAAAAAGAAAAAGGAAACACCATGTCTGAAAAAACTTTCACTTTTAAAGAAGATTGGAACATATTTTTTATGCAGAAAGCACAACTGATGTCGACACGTTCCAAAGATCCTAGCACAAAAGTTGGTTGTTTAATTGTTTCCCCAGATAGAGTTATTTTATCTGCTGGATATAATGGCTTTCCACGTGGCATCAAAGATACACCAGAAAGACTGAATGACCGCGACTTAAAATATCCACGTGTTGTTCATTCTGAAACAAATGCTATTATTAACGCAGTTAGAAACGGCACAATTATCAGGGATGCTATTGTATTTGTGACCCAGCCACCTTGTCCTGAATGTACAAAAATGCTGGTCAACACAGAAATTCGCGAACTGTTACATATGGATTTGGATGAAAATAAAAAAGATCTTCCTGGCTGGCGTGAAAAATTGCATATTTCTTTTGATATGCTTGACGAAGCCGGAATTCCACACAAGATAATTCCAAATGAATTTTTGTTTACTCAACAAGAGTTAGCAAACATACGTGCAAGACAGTTGAAAGGATTAGAACTTTAAATAAAAAATGCCCGTTTGGGCATTTTTATTTTCCTAGAAATTTATTTATTTTCCGTGCCAACAATACTTGTTTATCCAAAATAAAATGTTGTTTGCGGTAGTGTTGTTCTGCACGATATGCGGTTTCCACCAAACAATTTAATACCGATTGCAACGGATATGGATTACCATCTTTGTCATTGTATATTGCGGCTATTTTTGGGCCATTATTTTCACCCAATATAACATAATCATTTTCATCAAATTTTATCATACATGATAAGTCCGCTTCGTCTAAAAATGTAAATTGTGGGGCTGGGGTGCGATATGCACTTTTTAGATTTTTTGCACGTCCACCACTGAATAATTCAGCACTGTCACCAAACATCATAATAACATTGTTATTCAACAAATACTCTATATCAACCAGGTCTGAATTTTCACGTAATCTGACTGCTGGGGTTATATTTATCCCAGATTTTTGTAATTTGAACATCAATTCATCAAATATACCAGCATCCATACTAAATGAACTTATATGTATGCGGAAAAGTGCATTTGGAATATCTGTTTTTGCAAAATGTTCAATAAATTTGAAATCGCGTTCTAGGGCGTTTGTATGAAAACGATCCAAGGATAACGAAACCTGGAACGGAACCTCGGGTTTTATCTGTGATTTTACCTTGGTTTTGGGTGCGTGTTTTTTGACGATATTTTCAATGTCAGAATAAACTTTGGTCGCCAATGGAGCATTTACCCAACCTGCATTTGTTTTAATATCAACATCACACCCCAGATTTAATGCGTAATTTATAATATTTGGCAAATAATGAGTATCAACGAATTTATAAGCAGCAGTTATTTCACCACCTGTAAATACCACAGAACGAGTGAAACGTTCGTCTTGGGTGGCTTGTTTAATATACCCTTTGATAGTGGATTCTGGAATAAATTTTTTTGGTTGGTTTGATCCCGATGATTCACAACAATGTGGACAATTATTCCAACACCAATTTGTTGTTTTAAAAATCAAATTATATGGACGGCTGGCAACAATACTGTGAACAACGCCGTCTTGGCAGTTGCACAAGGTATCCACTTTGAATTCTAAATTATTTTTAAATCGTGTCATTAAATAACCTTTTTGACAAATATTATTACAAAATTTTTATTTTGTCAATATTTGTTATCTAAAAGTTATTTATCTAACTTTTTTGTCCATTCGTTATCTGGGAAATTTTTCCGTAACATTTCGGCATAACCGTTGGCCTGGTCTGGCAGTCCCAAAGCATTATAGCATTGGGTTAAACGATACATTGCCTCGGCCGTCATAACTGTTTCAGATGCGGTTGTAACCACCGATTGCAATCTGGTTATTGCAGAGGTCCAATTTTCAACCTTCATATCGTTGCGTGCCGCGTACATAACCTTGCCTGCTATGTAGTTTTTCAAGATATTGATTTTATTTTCCACATTTTTGGCATATTCGCTGTTTGGAAAACGTTGTTTTAATTGTTCAAACTGTTGCAATGCATAAACAGACATTCCTGGTTCGCGTCTGACATCGCTGACCTGGCGATAGTAGCACATACCACGTAAATATAACATGTATGCCGCATCTGGATGACCGGGATGGAAACGCATAAACCGGTCGGCAACAATGATAGCCCCAGGAAAATCATCATCCATATATTTCGAATATGCCGCCATAACCAGCGCATCAGGTGCAAATGCATCTGTGGAATGTTCTGATTCTGCGTTTAAAAATAAATCCGCAGCAGATGAATAATCGCCGTCATTAAATTCACTGTATGCCTCGGCATATAGTTGTTCCATGGATTTTTCAGGTTCAATTTCTCCGCCACCGCACCCTTGGACAGCCACCGCCACAGCAATTAACATTATTATTTTTTTCATACTTGAATTTCCTTATGCCTACACAGTATAATATATTCGTTCAAAATAAAAGAAGTTTTTTATAAAGGCGGATATTTTATGAAACTGGGACGTAATATTTTTGGTGTCGGCGCAATGACCGGTATCAGTCGTGTTTTTGGATTTGTGCGAGATATGTTGATTGCCAGAGTTTTGGGTGCTGGGCGATTGTCTGATATTTTCTTGGCTGCGTTTAAGTTACCTAACCTGTTTCGTGATTTATTGGGCGAAGGTGCTTTGTCCGCTATATTTATTCCTATGTTTGCAGATTCCAAGAAAGATAAAAATTTTGCGAATAATGTGTTTTCTTGGCTGGTCGTTGTTTTATTGGGAATAACACTTGTCTTTGAAATATTTATGCCTGCAATCGTTTGTATTTTGGCACCAGGCTTTTCAGCGGATCCAGGTAAATTAGAATTGACTGTTGTTATTTCCAGAATTATGTTCTGGTATGTTATCTTTATTTGTGTAGCGGCTTTCTTGTCTGCGGTATTAAATGCGTTTTCTAAATTCATTTTGGCGGCTTTTATGCCAGTTATGTTAAATATTTTGCTGATTTGTGCTTTATTGTTGTCTGCATGGTTTGCACCATTGACAATATTATACATAATGGCGGGAACAGTCGTTTTATCCGGTATTATTCAATGTGCAGTATTATGGACCAGAATCCGCAGTGGTAATTTTGGATTGCGACTTATTCGACCAAAATGGACACCGAAAATTAAATCTATGTTGCAACGTTTTGGAGTAAGTTTAGTTGGCAGTGGGTTTTATCAAATCACTATCATCATCGGAACATTGGTTGCCAGTTTTCAAACAGGTGCTGTGTCATGGTTATATTATGCGGACAGAATTATCCAATTGCCTTTTGCTATGATTGGGTTGGCGGTTGGAACTGTTTTAATGTCCTCTTTATCAAATGCGTTGGCCGAGAAAAACTTAAAAAGTGTGTATAGCCAACAAAATGTTTCTATGCGTCGTTCTTTGATGTTGATTATTCCTTGTATGGTTGGTTTGTTTGTTTTGGCTGAACCTATTATTAAAAACTTGTTCCAATATGGTGCATGGACGGCTGAATCTACACACGCGGTGGCAATTGCTATTATGATTCAATGTTTAGTATTGCCGGCCATGTTAATCAGCCAAATTTACAGCAAAACACTTTATGCTTCCCAAGATGTTAAAACACCTGTTAAAACCAGTATAGTTTCATTAGGAATTGCCGCGGTGTTATATGTTGCTTTGTTCTGGCATTTGGGTTATTTGGCAATCCCAGTTGGTGTTGTTGTGTCGGGTTATGTAAAAAATTACCTGTTAAGACGTGCATGCAAAAAGAAGAAATTGATTCAATTCGATTCACGAACAATGCGTGCGATAATTGGATTTTGTGTATGGTCTGGGGTTTTGGGTGCGGCATTATGGTATGCACATGTTGATGGTTTGTTATCATTGTGTGTTGCTATTGCAGTATTCGGGGTTTTGTATATGCCAGTCGCATACATTATTGACAAGAAAGCATAATTCACAAATTAAAGTTGAAACCACCCTTTTTTTATGATAAAATATAATCTGAGAATGTAGGGAGTTCCCAAAATTTCGACTCCCTTTAATTTGGCTTAAAAGGAGCAAACAAAATGAAAAAAATAATATCGTTGGCAGCTTTGACAGCTGTATTAGCGGGTTGCGTATCTAATCAGGATGGTAATGTTTACGGTTCTGATTCTATGACCGAAGAAAGTTTAGTTGCAGAAACCAGCACATTAAATGATTCGTATTTGATGGCTGCTGCACCAAGATATTTTGTTGGTAATGCATACAAAATTGATGATGTTCAATATATTCCTTCCGAGGATTTGACATATAATCAAACCGGAATTGCTGGTATTATTCCTGCAGAATTAAATGGTCAAAAAACAACTAATGGTGAAATTTTTGAATCTTCTCAATTATTGGCAACAAGTAAAACATTACCATTGCCAACAATTGCACGTGTAACAAATTTGGATAATGGTGAATCTGTGGTTGTTCGTATTAACAATCGTGGTCCATTTGTAAATACCAGAATTATCGATTTGTCTGCTGCGGCCGCACAAAAGATTGGTATGAATTCACAAGCAAAAGTCCAAGTACAAGTTTTGACAGAACAATCTGTGGCTGTTAAAAATGCTACATTGGGAACACAAGCTGCACAATTCCAACCAGTTGTTGAAACAACAACAGTTGAAACTGCACCTGTTGTGGCAGAACAACCTGCACCACAACCTGCCCCAGTTGTTTCTGGCGATTACACAGTTCAATTAGCTGCATTCTATGCCGAAGACAGTGCTGACGCTATGGCACAACGTATGAAGACATATGGTGATGCAGTTGTCGTTAAAGAAGGTGGTATGTACAAAGTTCGTATCATCAACTTGGATGCTGCAAAAGCTCGCAGTGTTATCAACGCATTGCGTTCAAACGAAGGCATGGCCCCAGGTTTGTTGAAAGACGGCCGTTGGGTAAATGCTGACAGCATTTAATAGTTAAACAAAAGTTTCTTCTTGAAAGCAAGATGCCCCGTTAAAAGCGGGGCATTTTTTTATTTGGATTTTTTTATTTTATGAATTTTTCTATGTCGGATTCTGACCAGATTGTAATTCCCAGTTCGGTTGCCTTTTGCAGTTTACTGCCCGCATCCGAACCAGCCAATACAATATCTGTTTTAGGTGAAACCGATGATTGAACACGTGCACCCAAACCTTCTAATATTTCACGCATTTCATCACGTGTATAATTCGCCAGCGTACCAGTTAATACGATTTTTTTACCCACCAATGGCCCATCCGTATTTTCGACCTGTTTTGCATCAATTATTGTTACCTGGGTCAATAAATCATCTAAAATCTTTTTATTATGCTCATCCGAGAAAAATGACACAATTTCATTTGCCATAACATCGCCTATACCATCAACATTTTTTAATTCTGCAAATGTTGCGTTTCGCACAGACCTCAGATTTCCAAATTTTTTTGCCAATAATTTTGCGGTTACCTCGCCAACCTCGGGAATACCGATAGCATATAAAAATCTGTGTAAATCTATGTTGCGTGCATTGTTGATAGATTTTTCCAGATTTGATACAGATTTGTCGCCAAACCCGTCCAAATTCTTTATTGCATCGCCATGTAATGCAACAATGGTAAATATATCAGCCGGACTGGCTATCCATCCACGTTCTATAAACAATTCCAGCTGTTTTACCCCCAATCCATCGATATCAAACGCATGTCGTGATACAAAGTGTTCCAATTCGCCCAAACGTTGTGCAGGACAAGATAAAGAATTCACACATCTGCGTGCAACCGCACCAGAATCACGAACAACTGCGGCACCACATACTGGACATACATCTGGGAAAACATATGTTGCCGCATTATCACTGGTTTCTGCGACACCAATGATTTGAGGTATAACATCGCCTGCCCTTTGCACAATAATCTTGTCGCCAATTTTTACCCCCAACCGTGCGATTTCGTCAGCATTATGCAATGTAGCACGTGATACAACAACACCACCAATATTTATTGGTTCCAATTCAGCCACCGGGGTTAAAACACCAGTTCTGCCAACCTGAATTGTAATATCACGCAATAATGTTATTCCACGTGCAGCTGGGAATTTATATGCAACCTCCCATCTGGGACTGTTTGCACGAGACCCCATACGTTCTTGGGTTGCGACATCATTAACCTTGATTACTAAACCATCTATATCAAAAGGAATTTCCGCACGCTGAGCCATTATATCATTATAAACATCCTGAATTTCTGCCACAGAATGAACATGACGAGCCCAAGCACGCGTTGTTTTAAATCCCCATGATTCCAGTTTTTCAAAATATTCGCTTTGTGTATTCCATGTCCGCTCTGACAAATCGCCATATGTATAGCCAAATGCAGATAATTTGCGTTTTGCTGTTATTCCTGCATCCAGTTGTCGCAAAGATCCCGCAGCAGCATTACGTGGATTTGCAAATGGTTTATGTGAACGCTCGTTTAATGCAATAAAATCCGAACGCAACATATAAACTTCCCCACGAACTTCTATGACATCGGGATATTCGCCTGATAATTTTTGTGGTATATCAGGAATAGTCCGTAAATTCGCGGTAATATCTTCGCCAGCGACACCACTGCCACGTGTTAACCCACGCACCAAAACCCCATGTTCGTATCTGGCCGCGAAAGAAACACCGTCTATTTTTAATTCTATGAATATGTCATGACTTGTTAATTTAGAAAACCAATCTTGAACCTCGGCCTGATTAAACACATCAGATATAGACAACATTGGCACAACGTGTGGATATGATTTAAATTTTGACGATACAGCCGCCCCAACACGTGTCGAAGCCCCGTTTTTCGCCAATTCTGGATATTTTTCTTCTAATTCCAATGCACGTGATTTTGCCGCATCGTATGTAGCATCATCAACAATCGGGGCATCATTTTGGTGATACGCAATATCCCACTTTGCCAACTTTTCTAACAGTTCAGCATGTTCTGCACGAATAAATAAATCTATATTTTCTGACATGCCAAAATTATAGAAAAAAACATGTTCTGTGTCAATCTAATGCTGACTTAAAATTATTTAATTTTGATGGAATTTTTACCGCTTTTATTTGCTTTTGTGCAATGTGATAATTGTATAACTGGTGGCATTTATTGTTATTACATAATCGCCACTGAACACGTACCAATTTTTACCACGACGAATAATCCTGGTGCTTTGTAAAACCATTTTTCGACACCAATCAACCTGATTTTTAGGCTTCACAAGATTGACGCGCCCTAACCTTTCGGCACCCAGTTTTGTCGTGTGTAATTTATCAAGATTTTGTAATAACTCGTCTGACATGTTTTTTATTGTATCCGATTCTTTTCAAAAAATCAAAATAAGTATTTTATCTTAAAATACTAGGAACAAATTCTCTTTTTGATTGTTTTAGTTGTTTTTATTCATATACGATGATAATATACCTATAAAAAAGAAAAAAACAAGAGGTAAACAATGAATCATTATCAAGTTTGGCATGCTATTGAACTGTTTGCAAAAGCACACGGTTTATCTTGCTCTGGTTTGGCAAAACGTAGTGGTTTGGACCCCACAAGTTTTAATAAAAGCAAACGTTTTTCCAGATACAATCAACCACGTTGGCCATCGATGTCCAGTATCGCAAAAATTTTAGATGCAACTGGTGCTACGATTATGGATTTTTGCAAATTTATAGTGGAAGCAGATCAAAATAACGATTGTGCGAACCAACATAAATAATTCGATTATTTAATCGAAATATGTTTGGCATAAAATATAAACTATTGTTACTTTGAGTGGCTTTGCATACCCGCTATACCCTTATTATATACCACCCCCGGCTTAATTTAAATCGGGATTTATTCCTATTTTGTAATGCTGGGGGTGGCGATGTGTTTTATTGAATTTTTATAAAAAGTATGTTAGAATTCCTTATGAATTCAATAGATTGGGTTCTGGGTGCTTGTTGTTATAAATAATATTTTAAAAGTTTATTCGTTATACAACCTTTAAAACACCCGTTCACTCTCTCTATTTAGGTATTTTTTACTAAAAGGAAACACAATATGAAAGCCACAGAAACATATTTGACTGACTATATGGAAGGAACTAACACAAAGTTTCGTATCCCAATTTATCAAAGAAATTATAATTGGTTAGCAAAAGATCAATGCCTTCAATTATGGGAAGATTTAGTATTTATAGATAACCAGGGTAAAAAAAATCATTTCTTTGGCTCCATCGTTAGTGCCTCGGATCCATCTGGTGATAAAACACGTATTATTATTGATGGTCAGCAACGTTTAACTACCATCTCATTATTACTTGCTGCTATTGTAAATAAGTGTAAGGTTGCTCACGAAATAGATTCTTCATTACCTCTACCAAATTTGGAGGAAATCGAGAATTTGTATCTTGGTAAGCGAACAAAAGCTGAGAAACTAAAGTTAAAATTAACAAAAGATGACATGCGTGCTTTTGAACAAGTATGCGAAGGTAATGTTCGTAACAGCACTTCAAACATTATAAAAAATTACAATTTTTTCTATGAAAAAATAAATCTAGGGAATGCTAACAATATATATGAATCTATAAAAAAATTGCAAATTGTAGACATTAGCATAACATCAGAAGATTCTGATCCACAGTTAATATTTGAGAGTTTAAATGATTATGGAATGGGATTAACTGATGCAGATAAAATTAGAAATTATATTTTGATGAATATAACCGATGAGAAACGACAAGAATATTTGCATAATACTTATTGGTATGAAATAGAAATGAATGCCGGCTTATCAAATGCAGAAGAAACTACAAAATTTATACGATATTACTTACAATATATTGGTTGTGGCATTCCGCAAAAAGATGCTGTTTATAAAGATTTTAAAAGTTATGCAAAAAATTCTGAAAAAAATATTGAAACTATATTGGGCGACATGTTGAGAATTTCTGATATATACAGACAAATTATTTAACAAAGTTTTGATTCTAAGGAAATAAACTTCCATTTGGGCAGAATTTTAAATGAGTTAAAAAATGCTGTTGTTATTCCTTTCTTGTTTGATGTATTTGTAAAGTTAGAAGAACATGATATTACTGTTGATGATGTGATTGAAATTTTGAAGATTATAGAAAGTTACTTCTTTAGACGTGCAGTATGTAAAGAACGCACTGCAAGCACAGACAAATTCTTTAGCAATCTGATTAGCGAAGTAAACAATATACGTAGTAGACATAATGCAGATTATTTAGATGTTTTTAAATATTCTATTATGACAGCAAGTGGTAATTATACATTCCCTAATGACAAAGCTTTTGAAACCGCCCTAAAAGAGAATGCTTTGTACAATTATATACCAAAGTTATGTAAATATATGCTGTTAACTATAGAAAATTATGGTAGAGCAAAAGAACGTGTGACCAGTGACAGTTTAACAGTAGAACATGTAATGCCACAATCTACCCCAAAAAATACATATTGGCAAAATTATCTTGGTTTGAATTGGCAAAACATATACGAAAACAACGTTCATACATTAGGAAATTTGACATTAACTGGTTATAATTCTGATCTAAGCAACAAACCTTTTGATGAGAAAAAACGTATGGACAAGGGTTTTTGTTCTAGCCCACTGAAATTAAACAAATATTTATCTGAAGTCGATACTTGGAATGAAGCCAATATTAGACACAGGGGCGAAATCTTAGCATCAATAGCGTTAAAATGCTGGCCTTCTTGTCAATCATTAAATAATTATAATACAAAAGAGGCTCATTATAATTCTGTTTCACTAGATGGTGATATATCTGTAGCACAGGGTAGAAAACCAGAATTTGCAGAACTTAATGGCACGCAAATATTTGCAACATCTTGGAAGTTTTTGTATTCAGAAATAATGAATTTATTGTATAAAGAATACCAAGAGAAGATGCAGCTCGCTTTTGATTTTGGCAACCAAGGCACTTTTGCTAATATCATATCAAAAACTGAAGAAAGAACAGGATTACGTGGAGAAAAATTATGGGAACAAATCATTGATGATAATCCTATATATTTCTATACCAATAAATCTGCACCCGATTTTCTTGCAGCTTTAGTAAAGTGGTTTGAATATTTAAAAATTGATTTGGATAATCTAAAAATCTATTTTCAACAATAAAAACCGCAGAAAATTCGGCTAAAAAATTATCTTTTACAACGTGCAGAAAGTCCTTGACTTGTGCAGAGTTTAGGTATAATATAGGGTCTGTTATTCGGGCATAGTTCAGTCGGTAGAACAACGGACTGTTAACGGCGACCGAGCCCCCTCCCTAACAGACGATAATTGTGAAAAAATGCGCTAATAACCGCTGCTTATTAAGAAAAGAAATTTGACCGTTTACGCTAAAAGTCTATCAATATATGGTTTAACTCTAGGTAACGTTTTACACGTGGTTTACACAGAACGTGTTTACACACAGTTTACACCACCTTTTCAACCCCGCAAAAAATCGTTACCGCAATTCCTTGTTCTCGCTACACGTGGTCTACATTTTCGCTACATTCTGTCTACACATTTGCTACACCCTGGTAAGCCAACAGAACCATGGACACACGATTCTTTGTTCTCAGCATATGAGAAAAAGCGGACAATTTAGTATTCTAACTCTGCACTGGCGGATTTGGATCTGTTTTTAATTTTAATATTCTTATAACTTCTGAGCGTATAAATTCAGTTGTTTTTAATTCTTTAGGAACTACGTATATTTTACTTGTTATTTCCTCGTTTGTTTTCGGAAAAAACACACAACTATCATACACAGTTTTATCTAGCAATTTTTGAAGATAATATTTAAAACTACCTTCTACATGATAACAAAATGTAGCCCTATTACAATATGTTGTATCTTTATTTATTCTTTCTAACCCACATTCTGATGATATTCCTGTATCAGTAATAAAACTTCTGTCTGTTTCAACATGCACCTCCGTGATCGGTTTATGACTACTATACCAAAAAAATCTAGAATCCGGATCAATCAAATAATTTCTATGATTATCCATAATAGTATAATGGCCATCTTTTAGTATCGTAGATAAGTATTTTATTACATAAACTGAATCCGCTGACGCCCCTATAGTATTACCCCAAACCATGTCACTATGCATAATTCCTTTAGCATTCTTTGCATAATCTGCAAAACCTATACATTTAAAATCTATAGTAAATTCTGGAAAAGGTGCATAATAAAAAGAAAACACATTGTCTTCAACAAAAGGATTTGAGAATCTCACCCAATTTTTTGTATCTCTAATATATATTTCTAATCTATCCATAGGCGTCAACGTTAACCCAAAACGCTCACGCCACATATCTGCCACCTGGTTTTCATTAGCACAAGAATCCTTCGGTGTATTTACAGAGCCATTTCTAGTATAAACGACACCCGCTCTAACCACCGTTTTTGAAAACATATAATCTTTGGTCAAAAAATATGGTCTGTATTTTGTCTTTTTTATGACTAAAATATCTATTTCTACACCATCAACATTTAATGTTTCTAGGTTTATTGTTGGTATTCTATTAAAATTCACTTTGCCCAATAGATCATTTAATTGATCTAACGTCTTCCTATTAGTTACAGGAGTAGCAATAACCGAACGATCTTTATCATTGACCCCAAATACCATATACCTATCATTATCGGCATCTGAATTTGCTAAACATAATATATCTAAAATAAGATTAGCAGTATTATCATGCCATTCCCATTTGAAATCGAGCCAATCACTCTCTGGATAATTTACTAAATCATGTATATTCATGTTGCTGATTGTAATTATAAAAGACAAAAAATCAACAATTACGGTCAAAAATAATCCGAGATTGAAATTTTGTAAATTTTATGTTAAAATTCCTCATGAATCCAAGAGATTGGGTTCGGGGTCTTTACAAACCCGCTTTATCCGATGCGGAAGCATCGATCTGATGGTTTCGGTGCCTTTCGCATCGTTATCATCCCTGACTTATGGTCGGGGTGCCGTAGGCTATACAATAGGTGCAAACCAAAAGCCCGGGGTCAATGATAAAGCGACTGTAAACACTCCCGACCGCTCTTTCTTGGGGCGGTTCATTTTTTGACTTTAGGAGTTTATATTATGAAACAATATATTGCGTTAATTTCTACATTAGTATTATCTGCATGTGGTGGAGGTTCGGGTAGCAATTCCGGTCCAACCCCTGTATCTTTGAATCCAAACTTAAAATTCTCTTTAAGCAATATGAATTTTTATTCTAATATTGAAAATTATGAAGATTATAAATCCAGCTTAAAATTCAATGTAGATGCTAGCGGTAAAATATTATCTCTAACAACAACAAATTATGATGGAGAAACACTAAACTTCCAACACACGAACGGCAATAGTTTTCAAATAAATAATTTATTTGTTTATGAATCAGATATTGATTTAGATGAAGTGAAAACATACTTGCAAAGTCAAGGTCTGAATTATATTGGTAAAATTTCTACAAGCGTAACATCAACCACTCAATTAACAGATGCTGAAGTAAGACAAATTTTGATTGAACGTAACATTGATTTGATAAATCATAATCCTGGAGGTATTCCTGTAAATATTTGGAATAGCAACGGTATAAGAGAAATGGTGACACATATTGTTGATAATTCAACCTGGGAAGAAACAACACTTCATTCAAAACAAATAACAATGGATTCTATAGGAAAAAACTTACAATTAAAATATTCAGATTTTGGTACTACAACGACAATATCTGATTACACACAAAATAATATGCACGATACTGTTACAGAATACGGTTTTTATTTTGGAGGGCATGAGGCTAGTGAAGTAGCAAAACCAACAACAGAAATGACATTTAAAGGTTCAGCTATCGCAAAAATCGGCACGTACGGCCAAGGAGACAACAACACAACCATGTTAAGTAAAACAGATGACGCTAAGCTACAACTGGTTGGGGGTACTGAAATATTGACAATGAATTTTAGCAAGGCAGACAACCCTTGGTATGATATTGTGATTAACAATTCTATGAATCAAGCAACAATATCTGTTACGGATAATACCACGGCTAATATCAACGGTGATCAATACAAATTGGCCTCCGATGTTGTGCTGACTGATTACTTTACCGCAAAATACTATGGAGAAAATGTAGCAACGGAAGCAATGGCAACAACACATCTTAACGTACCCAAAAATAGCACAAATGGTATGATAGTTGATGCTGTATTTGGAGGAACAGCACAATAAATACTTTTTGTTTGTTTTTAAGAAAACAACGGACATCAGGTCCGTTGTTTTTTTATAATCGATATTATAAAACGAATTTTCATAAACTCACAACCATATGTACACTTGTTCTGGAATATAAAAACACTTGAATTTATACGTTTCTAATCATATTATCAAGAAAAGGAATTTTCATGGGAAAAACAAATAAAATAGAAAACGCATATAAATTCATAAGTACACATAAATCTTTCAATTTGCCTCAATTAGTAGAAGCTTCAGGTTGGACACAAAAAACTGCAGAAAAAAGTTTATGGAAAATAGGAGACCTTGTTCACAGAACTGGCAAAACGTATACAACTATAAACAATTTCGAAAAAAACGTGTCTTTGGAGAAATTCAAAGAAGCCTTTTCTCAAACTAGATTAAATAAACAAAATGGTTATAAATATCAACAGTTTCTGGATAAATCTAAAAATGCAGTTTTGTCAGCTGTTCAGAATTACAACAACCCGCTAACCACGTTTAGAACAGAAAATTTTATAATTTTGATGACTATAGGTTTTACAGCATTGTTTCATGCAATTTTTGAGAAAAATGGCTGGCCTTATGTTGAGCAACGACAGAATAAAACGTATTTATATGATTTAACAAAATGTTTTAAAGATTTTCGTAGCAGATCAGACACTGTAAACAAATACGATAAAACTTTTTTATGTTCGTTAGAATCCCTTATAGAATATTTTAAGAGCGCTCGAGATTTAATAGAACATCAATTAAAAGACGTTGATGATTATACATATGGACATTGTCAATCATGGTTGTTTTGTTATGAACACATATTAAAAAATGAATTCGGCGATGAATTTTCTTTAAAGACCATGCTGGCTTCTGCTATACAATTTTCCAACGATTTTGCTAAACCAATTATCAGTCAAGAACTAGAAGATTTTCATCAGGATTTTTATAGTAAGATTCCTGATAATGTCAAAGAAAGCCCTTTCTTTAAATTGAAAGTACGCATAATTCCATATAAAAACATTGCAAACGAAGATTTAAGGCAAAGTGCTATATTTGTAAACGATCCTGAAATAGTTGCAAAATACGCCGAAACAGATAGGGCAATTTTTGTTAATACACCAAAAAAATACCTTCCTTCTGAAATGGTTGATTTGATAAAACCTGTAATTCTAGAAAAATATGGCAAAATAAATTTTACAGCGAGTCACTTAGCAAAAATTGCTCAGTACATGGGTTGGATTAAGAATAAAAAAATTACGAATGGCACTTTCATGTCAGAAGAAAAAATAGGTCCCAAAACATCCGCAAGACGCTATAAAGAAGGCGCAGAAAAAGAAATAGTCCGGAAATTAAACGATGATCCTATAAAATTTTTAAAAAGCTTTGCATCTAAAACATTCTTTGGTGAATGGTTCAATTTAAACAAACAAAAAATAAACACAAATAAAAAATAAATTACCCCGGGGTATTACGTTTGCAGAATAAAACAAGTATTGATGTTTTACTTATTACCGATAAGTATAACAACAGGATGAGCGTCAGCAATTCTTATATGCAGCTTTTCTACCATAAATTGAACACGAACCAATAAAACCAAATATTGTTTGATATTTTCTTTTTTTATATTTTCCGAGAGCAACGGAATAATACGGAGTATTTTTGCTAAAACAGTTCGTGATTTTTACCTGATTTTTTCTCGTCTACACCAAGTCTACACCGAGGCCAAATTTGCCTCGAAAGGCGGATTCTTGCGGTATGTGAATTTTCTTTACAAAATGTTTAGAAAGTCCTTGACTTGTGCGGATTTTAAGGTTATTATAAGTCGCGTTATTCGGGCATAGTTCAGTCGGTAGAACAACGGACTGTTAATCCGTATGTCACTGGTTCGAGTCCAGTTGCCCGAGCCAAGGAATTCCGCCGTAAACCCCGCAGGTTTGCGGCATTTTTCTTTACTTAACACTTCTGTATTTACGCATATATGAATACACCAAAATACACCACAAATCACGCATCCAGCTACACAATAGCTACACAGGATCCGTAACCTATTCTTAGTTTATTGAATTGTTTATACCCGTTCCACCCGGTTTATTATCTACATATTTTGAACATAAAGCCAGTTTTATTTTTCATACAATGCATCATCTTGAAAAAAATCCCATTTTAAGGTACAATATACATAACTCGAATTCAGGAGGGAGTCATGTCAGATCGCATTATCAAATCGCCTGTTATTGTTGATAAGAAAGGCAAACCGAGCTTTCCAAGTATTGAACGTATTCCATCTGAAAAATGGTTACAGGATTTTTTGCCTTTATGTCCGGATGTGTTACCGGTTGCGGATATTGATTCCAACTTTGCTGATTTGACATATCTCTGCAATGAGGCATCAATTAAAACAAGCAAAAAAGGTAAAGGTCGCGTTGATGTTATTTATATCAGTAAGAGTGGCCGATTGGTTTTGGTTGAAACAAAACTGCACAGGAATCCCGAATCCAGTCGTGAAGTCTTGAGCCAAATTTTGGATTATGCGGCAAACATTCGTGCCGCTGGATGGGATTATTCCGTAATAAACGATCTGTATGGTAAATCCGATTTATACAAAGAAATGCAAAAAAAGTTCAAAGATTTACCAGACAGAGAAACATTTATTGAAAACGTAAATCGCCATATCAGACAAGCTGATTTTCTTATGGTCATTATTGGTGACACTATAAGCGATACAGTAGAAAATCTTGCCACATTTATTAACAGCCCAATCGATATGAAATATAAGCTGGCGTTGTGTGAAATTAAAACCTATAAGATGGGCGATAAATATCTGGTTATTCCGCGTCTTACCCTTAATACAAAAACCATAGAACGTGCAGTTATTACATTGCAAAGCAACAACATAGTATGTTCACCCAAGGAAACACCAGAACCGCCAAAAAACAACAAACATATTTCAATTGAAAATTTTGTTAACGAATTTGTAAAACATCACAAAAACATACCCGAAGATGCGGTCTATGATTTCCTTAATGATTTGAGTAATATCGGGTATTCACTTTCAACGGGTACAAAGCACATTGGCGTTGGCATCCAAGATGTGATTTCTTTGTTTGAGATATCAGAGATAGACACATGGTTTGTTCCAGCCCGGGTACAAAGACGGTTAAAAGACCCAAGCAACGCAAAATTTCAGTATTTTATGGCCGCACTAAAACCTTATGTTATTTCAAAGAATAAAGCATTAAATGAATTTTATAAAATCAATCTAAATGTGATGACTTCTGCTAAGAAATCTTTCTTAGAAACATTAAAAAAGTTGAAAGATGTTATAAATGGATAAAAAAGGGACAGGAATGTCCCTTTTTTCTTAATTTCGAACAAATAACTGGACATTTGGCAATAAATACGGACAAATACGACAACCTTAAAAGGATTGTCTATGAAATATACGCATTTTGACGATATTTTGCCCAACCATCGCACAGATTTTGTTATGCTATACTTTGCCGCATGTAGGTCTTTACGCGAGTTACAAGCCGCAATTCGCCGAACAAACGGTGGTAAATTGACTTGCCGCCAGGCATGGCTGCTTCGCCGTATCCAGCGCAAATTGCTTCAAATAGTCGCATTATGGAAAACATCTCGAGATAAACAGCTTGATTTATCACGTCGCTCTCTTCTACAATCAAACAGTACCAATTTGGAATTACAACACTTAGGAAAGCATATGGACCATGTTTTGCATCTTGTTTTAAAACACTACTGGTTTGATAAAATTGTGTCTGGTGAAAAGACATCGGAGTACCGCAAGTGTTCTGATTATTGGAATAAACGTTTAACCAACAAACGGTACAATATCGTTGTATTTCATAAAGGCTACACGAACACGACTGCCACATATAAAATACAATCTATAGGTATAACGACAGCAAAAAATGATCTAAACTTGCCCAAATGTTGGGAAATACGTTTAAAGCCACTTTAGGGTGGAATTTTACTGTTTACAAACAAGTGTTTTTACACTACAATCCTATAAATCTAGCGAGTTTTTAATGAAGGACACCATTCAAAACAACATTATTTCCCTGCCGCACACGCCGCAATACAAAATGCATAAATATTTTGCTAGACGGCCATACAATGTTTTTTCAAATCTGGTTTCTCATTATACAGACCCTGGCGATGTAATTTTAGATATTTTTTGTGGTGGTGGAGTTACAATTTTTGAAGGTTGCAAATTAAAGCGTAACGTTATCGGTGTAGATATAAACCCTTTGGCAGCTTTTATTACAAAAATGCAAATGTTTAACGACGATATCAAAGAATTAAAAAGAATATTGGACAGTTTTATAGATAAAAACGTATCAAAATTTGCCAATTTGTATGATGTTGAATTTGATGATGACAAGGGAAACTGTAAGTGGGTTGAATGGACCTATGTTGTAGAATGTCCAGATTGTAAATCAAAAATAGCACTCACAGATAGTAACAAGATTAAAAACGGGGTTTATAAATGTCCAAACAGTGAATGTAAAAATCACACCCAAGGAATTGCTAGGACCAAGTGCCATAACAAGGGCAGCATTCCTATCAGGGTCAATTATGTATCCTATTTAGACGGGAAAAAGAAAGTAAAGAATCTTACAGCGTCAGAAAGCAAGAAAATTATGCAGTTAGAAGCTTCCTTGAAGGAAAAGCTATCAGGTTGTGTATTCCCTTCTTTTGAATTTCCTTTGAATTGGGACCGACAGAAAGAAGACAAATTATTCGAAAAAGGAATCATAAGATACAACGACCTATTTTCTGAAAGAAATTTGTACATTCTTAGCCAAGTATTTGCTGCTATCATGCAAGAAAAAGCTAAAAACGCCCCATTCACAGATTACCTATATTTCTTATTTAGTTCTGTTATCAGATACGCCAATAAAATGAGCAAAGTGACAGAAAATTGGGAGAATGGGAATCCTGTATGTATGGATAAACACGCATATTATCTCCCAAACACATTTATAGAAAATAATGTTGTGGATTTATTCTACACCAGACTTAAAGCTGTATTTGCAGGTTGTGAATATTCGGCTTGCAATCTTCCAAATAATTGTTCCGAAACCTGTGATTTTTCATTTAACAAAGACTCTTGTAAATATTGGGTGATAAACGGAGATTCTGCTCAATTGCCTCTAGCAAACGAAAGTGTTGACATTATTATAACAGATCCACCTTATGGTAGCAATGTTCAATACGCAGAACTTTCTGTTGTATGGAACGCGTGGTTTCAATTATATCAAAACAAGGATAATTACATTTACAAAGATAAAGAAGCTGTATCAAATCGAAAACAAGGTTTTGAAGGTTCTAAAACAGAAAAAGATTATGAGAGATTGTTGACAGACATTTATACTGAAGCATACCGAGTGTTAAAACCAGATTCTTATATGGTTTTTACGTTTAATAATAAGAATCTGAATGTCTGGTTAGCTATGTTAAAGGCAGTGGCCCAAAGCGGCTTTATTTTACCAGACAATGGTGTATTATTCCAAGATTACATAGGCTCATATAAAAACACATCCCATCTAAAATATGCAGGGAATGTTCAAGGCGATTTCATATACTCTTTTATGAAAACAAAACATACAACAATCAAAAATTATGACTGTGTGACTTTAGATGATCTGATTGAAGAATCAATAAATACGGTTATAGCTAAGTTGTTTGTAAATGGAATAAAACAAATAAAAGCAGATGTGTTATATAAAGAATTATTTTCTATTTTGGCACAAAAGTTTATGGAAATGATACAGTACGTTAAAACAGTTGGTGGAGATCTGGATTCTCTTGTTTTTGAACAAGATTCAATAGATGAACACTTAGAAAAACGATTGGTTTATGTTGATGGTTTCTGGGAAAAAAGGGAATAAGAGAATGACTGCTTTTTATGATGGTTTAAAGAATAACAAGATTTACAATAATAACGACCTGACCAACTTTTTTCTGTCGTTAGAAAAGAAATACAATGTTATTAGCAATGTAGAAACTTATAACCAACTGGTCAATTTTTCGCAAAACAAAGATGTTCCTATACATGAATGGTTTAAATATCGAGAAGGCTTTTCTGGGAAATTGGTAGATGGACTTATTCAGGATGCCGTTTTGTGTACCGATGATATTGTTGTAGATCCCTTTGTGGGAAGTGGCACAACCCTGGTGTCGTCTGTAGCACGTGGATTTGATGCTATTGGTATAGATGTAAATCCAATGTCTACTATGCTTTCAAAAGTTAAAAGCACTAAATATTCGGATAAAGATATTGAATCAGTCTTGTCAGAATTAAATAAACTGATGACACAAAAAGAAAATATAAAGACAACTGGGGACGAAGATATCGCAAAATATTTTCCATCCAATAACTATACCGATTTGAAAAAGATTTATAAATTCTTGTGTGATATCAAAGATCAGAAAATTTATGAAATATTGTTTTGTGCTTATCTGTCTATTATAGAACCTTGTTCTAATAGAAAACGTGATGGTAACGGACTAAAAACAGTTGCATCAAAAGTAACCTGTGTTTTTGAATGTTTTAGCGATAAGGTACACCAAATATTAAATGATATATCAGATGTTTCCACCAATTTTAACGCTAAGTCATACGTTTTTACCGGCTGTGCCAATAACATATGCGATTATTGCCAGCGCATTCAACAACAGACGGACAAAGCTATTGGTTGTATTATTTTTTCACCACCATATGCAAATTCTTTTGATTATTTTGAATCATACAAATTAGAGTTGTTTTTGGGTGGATTCATTGATGAAAACAAAGGGATTAACACCTACAGATCTACAGCCATCAGATCTTTTATAGGTGGTGCTAAAGAACAACACCCAGACAAGTATGTAGAATTATTAGCACAGGAAATTGCGGATAGTATCCCTGTAAAAGAAGCGACAACCAAAAAGAAAGACGCCAGAACTCGCAAAGTACCACAAATGATAATGGGTTATTTCAAAGATATGGAAGATGTCATTGAGGGGTGCTATAAAAGTCTTAGAACAAATGGCCGTTGCTATATTGTTATAGATCAAAGCTCTTATCTAGGTAAAATTGTTCCTTCGGATTTATTGTTTGCGTATTTCGCAGAAAAACATGGCTTTGTTGTTGATAAAATTATTGAATGTAGAACGGCCAAAACATCTGGCCAACAAACGCGGCAATTTCCATACCTAAAAACTATGCTTAGAGAAAGCATTGTCGTATTGATTAAACCGAACTAGGCCTTTATAATCTCTTATATTTGGTTTCTAATTCTTGAACGGGCAATATTTCTATATCTGCATCAAGATTCAGAAGTTGGTCTATCAACGCATTTGCTCCCTCTTGCTTCACTATTTCGCCTCCAATGTCCGAAAACACATTTGGGTATGCCAGGGTATGCTTTTTAAAATAATTAAACTGATTATATGTTGTTGTACGTGAGGTCCATACATCGGCGAAACTAAACTCTGTGTCATATTTTATATTCAACAAACTTAATACCTTTTTCTTGTTTTCCTCACTTAATACTTCTATGTTCGGGAATTGCTCACGTATATCAGAAATAATTGCCACTGCTCTATCTATATCGGCATTTGTTGATCCTGTTAAGGTATACATAGCATACAAAAACTCTAATCTGGAGATCTTATCAAACTTTTTCATCACTTTAAGGAATGCGCGATATGGGAATAAAATCGATGTGGTCTGCGCTGTATCCTCAAAATAACGTAAAGTTTGCCGTACAAATAAATCATCAAAAGTTATTTGCCCGTTTTTATATTTCTTTCCAAGATCTGTTAAACAATATGAATTACTTGATGCTTTTTCTATCAGACCTAGTTTTTTTGTATGAGATACATTGTTATGATTTATTACAAGTTCATCGTTTTGTTTAATAGCATCACAGGATTCATACTTTTCAATAGTAGGATCTACGAGATTATTTTTGTATGCATCTACATTATAATCTCCGATAGTTCTAAATACCCGCTGAACATTCGAATGTCTATCTTGGATTACTTGTATATTTGAAACTTCTGGCGAAACATTTTTATTGATCTCTGCTACTCGCAAAGAAATAGTATCAGCAAAATCCTCTAAGTTTATGGTTTCTGGCACAAAAATATTTAAACAAGATAATCTTGAACGTCCATGATGCCCACGTGCCACATTATAATTTAAAGCGTCTATTTCTTCTGCCAATCTGTTATCTTGATCTCTCAAAGCCTGCAAAACCGTATGAAGAGTGGCAAATTGTTCTGGGTTTATATCATTAAAATTAGCCACATTATCATCAATAATAACAGGCAATATTATATAAGCATGCTCTAATTTTTTATCTTTACTTTTTCTTAACGCTCGACCAATAGCTTGAATGATAGAAATAATAGAATTTTTTGGGTTCACAAAATAAACTGTATCTATTGAAGGCAAATCAACACCCTCTGTTAAGCAAGAGGCATTTGTCATCAAAGAAATATCGTGATTTTTAAATTCATTAAATATTTTGCTTCTCGTTGCGGAACTCATCGTACCATTAACATGAGAAAAATATACCTTTTTATCATCAAAATTCATAGTATTCTCAAGTATTGTTTCAAAAGGTAGATTTTCGTGAGCTTTTCCTTCTGCAAAACCTTTAGCTTGTGCTACAGTTGAATGATAAGAAACTATTTTTGAAACACCAATATTCTTAATGGCTTTAGCCAAAATAAATTGTTTGATAGTGGTATCTATATTTAATGAACCACTACCATCTAATGAGAACCTTGCATCAGATGCTAGTATATTCGCAATCTCTGTTGAATTCATTACGGATAAAATAACTTTATAATCTGAAATAATATTCTGTTGAATAGCTGTCCCAAAATCTAATCTAGAAAATACAGGACCATACACTTCAGGATCATCCATTGAAAAGACAGTATATTCTGCTTCTGAGGCCAACTTCTTTACTCTTGGTGACACTACCTTTTCTGTTGCAGTCATAAACAATCTTTTCTTTGCTTTGATATACGTGTCTTCAAGTCCAATAGAAAACATCTTTGAATCAGATGAACCCGCTGTACGATGAGCCTCATCAAAAATAATCAAATCAAAAGAAAAATCGTTATTAACCATAGCGGAAGCGACAGACTCTAATGATTGATACGTAGAGAAAACGACACAAGCATTATCGCGTTGTAAAAAGTTTTTGATGATCATAGGGTTGGTTGTTACGGGGATATTTGAGGCAGAAGACTGCTCTAATGAAGCCTCACTGTCAGTATCAACAACTGTTGTATCGCTACAAACCACTAAATGTTCAAATTTTTGATTACATTGTTTTTTCCATTCCACCAATGTCTGTCTGATTAAAGCCAAACTGGGCACGACAAATAATGTTTTCTTAGCTTCAAGGCGTTCCTTAATCCATAATGCAGTCAATGTTTTCCCAGTTCCACAAGCAGCGATAACTTTACCTCTGTTATGTGTCTTGAAACCTTCCAATACGTCATTTATAATAACATCTTGGTGAGCCAGAGGTTTATATTTAGTTACAGGAACCGGTGTCTCATTTTTAGCCAAAGCATGTAGGTTTTTGAAAAAGATATCATCTAATGTCAAAAAAGAATCTAACAAAATCTGGAATTGATTTTTCTTTTTATCCGATTGATTAGGCAATTGAAAACAATTGGCAAAAATGCATCGTTTATCACAATATTCTGACTCAGCCCAAAACGTTGCTAACTCTGAATACGTAGCTGTTGAATTGTCGCTTCTAAACTTAACTTGATAGGCTATAGATTCATCGTTATCTGTAATTATCAATCCATCAACACCGATATCAGACGAAGCAAGATGATACTTTGTTCTATATTTTTCAGGGATATCTTCTTGCATAAATATTTCTTTGATATTGTACAAATCTTTATTGAGCAAAAAATAAGCGTATGCAAATTCCTCAAAGGCTCGCCCTTTCTCTGTATCCAAAGACAAATCTTTGACATATTGTTCAAATTCTTCCCAAGAACAAAAAAGTTTTTTATCAATAAACCTGTATTCCATGTATATTATCCTATTTTCGTTACATATATGTTAACAAATCCATTATATTTGCGCAAGGCTAATTCAAAAACGCCTCAACCAATCATTTTTAAATTACTTTTGTTGTAACATGTGTGGATTTTGGGCTAAATTTGTATAAATTTTAGCCCTTTCCGCATCTTTATCGTCAGAACCATGTTCTTTTTGTAAATTTTCGGCATCTTCTTTTTGTTGTCTCAAAGGCTGCAACAAATTCTCCAATCTCGGTTTTACTTGCCTATAATAAAACGGATTGTTAAAAAAGTCTCGTTCAAGCAACGTAGATATTTCTTTAATACAATCGTCTATATTTTTGTATAAATCGGCGTAAGTTTTAGCTATTTTATCGGATAACACAACCAGTTTATCAAATTCTGTAGGCACAGTAAAACTATGTTTTATTTGATATAGTTCATAATGAGCCGGATGATTACTAAATATCCGCATTCTCGGATTTTGTTGATCGTTTGTGTAAATATTATTTTCACCGTATTGAATATCCGCCTGTTCTGCCCATCTTGTTGCTTTTTGTTTATGCAAACGGTTGCACAAAGTGTAAGCAAGCAATCTACATCTGATCGGTTCATTGTAATTATTGCAGAAAAATTTGGCTTTTTTGATAATTTCTACGGTTTCTCGGTATGAAAAATTGCATTTTTTTGCATATTCTGCAATCCATTTCTGTAACTCGATTATGCTGTTAAAACCGTTCCCGTCATAAACCAGATTTTTTGCAAACTCTTTCGGCGTTATGTTATCTGAACAGATTTTTTCATAATTCAAATTTGGAATATCAATGATTTCATTGAAAAACTTTTGCAAATAATCTTCTTTATTGCCAAGTTTTTGACGTGCTTCGCTGGAAATTTGATAGAACGCATCCACACAAATTCGCAATCTGTTTTGGTTTATCGGCATAACGACAATCAGACCTTCTATATCGAAGAAATGCTTTACTGCTTCCAATGTTTTAATTGCAAAATCTGGTCTGCATCTGTCCAGATCATCAACGATAAATATCAACTTGTCGTGTGGCAATAATTTTATATATTCCGCCAGTTGCCATTTTGCATTTTGTAAAACATCAACTGGTAATTCTAAATTCTTCAAATTATCGATAAACTTATCCAGATTGGTTGTTGCACCAACTGCTACACCTTTTACTTGAACACCAACGTTAAGTTCTGTAGCACGTGCCCATGAAGACAGCAAATGCCGTATAGACTGGAAAGTTTTTGGTTTTATAACTTTTTGTTCTTGTTTTACCAACAATGCGATTTGCTCAACAAAAATACTCAATGGATCGTTTTTATAATCATTTTCCCAAGCACTAAAATACAACGTTCTTATTTTCTTGTGCATTTGTACCGCAAAACGTGTTGAAAAATGCGTTTTTCCTGTTCCATATCCGCCATCCAGACCGATTACATACGGGGTATCCACGTCTTGCAAAAACTCTTGCAAATCGTTTGCAAAGCTGACTATCTCTGGCGCAGTATCTTCCCATAAGCTTTTGCTCTTTTTTTGCAAATCTTTTGGTGATAATTTAAAAATATTCGCAACATCTTTCATGGCTTTTTCTCCAAAATTTTTATCTTTCTTTTTCCACCATGCATGATTTTTTTACGTTTGTAAAGTCCTTATTTTCTGTGCTTTTTAGCGTTAATCCATTATGATACACCACGATACATTTGAACTAAAAAATCATGATATTTCTGTATCTAGCGTTTTATTTAAACAACCTAATACACCTAAATACAAATCAACACTTTTTGCCGTTTTTTATTTGTTTGGTGCGGCATAAGTGCGGCCCAAATGCGGCACAGGGCCGCACTAAATTCCCGGATTTATGCGACAAGAACACCGAATGCGGCCTGCGGCCCATTTTTTATTTCTGTATGTAGCGAGGCGTTTTGCTCGCCGTTACCCCCTATTGAAAATACTTGTCACAGAACCTTTGTTATTTCAAAACACATCCTTTTTTGTGCGAAATAACTTTTCGCTAGTTATTGCCCTTGCCGAGCAAAACATCATTGTATTTTATTATTCACTTGTATTGTTTGAAAAAGTTATAAACATATTGCAAAGCATTTAAATTCATACCAACAGATGTACGTAATTTTTCAACAAGTTTTCAACAGGTAAAACATGCATTCTTCTTTCACTTCTTTTAATTTTTATTTTATTTATTTTATATTTATTTTCTTTTCTTCTTTCTTTTTCTTTCTATTACTCACGATATCATGTATGATTTCATATCTTAAATAAGAAATTTTGGATTCTTAAATATATCATTTTCTCATTTATATTTGGGGCTACTAGGTTTCGTTATCTTACATTCTAAGATACATCATTATGCCTCACTATACATGAGTGTTAAAAAACTAGATTTTCCATAAAAATGGGTTAGAATCAAAGAAAAGGCTCAAAATTATGCATGAAACTGTTTCAAAACCTGGCCAATATATCGCTACTAGCGATAAAAAAGTTAGCGATATAATTAGCGATAAATCTATCGATATGTTAAACGAGACCGAACACAAGTTCTTTATTGCGATTGCTGCGTATATCATTACGAACGATGAAATTGGTGCTGCAGATGCAGTCAGAATCACCGGTAAATCGCCACAACGAGTCCGTCAGTTGTTTGCTGTTTTGGTAGATAAAGGTTTCTTGGTTGCGACTGGTAAAAACAAAGGTCGTAAATATACTTTTAAATAATACAGCCAACAATCGCAAATTACGTGTTTTTTATACCAACAACGATATCGACAGGATGGACTTCAATCTCGCCATCTTTCCACTTTTGAATTGGATTTTGAATTGAAACTATTGTGGCCTTTTTACCAACCCCGAAGACACAGTAAAGCCAATATTTGTCCTGATATTTTCGTGCTGCAGCCCATTGTTTTCCGGACATTTCGAACACGTGTCTACTTGTTGGTAATTCTGTCGTGGACTTAACTTCAATATGCTTTATCAATTCCCCATTTTTCTTAACTTCAATATCTCTGCCTGTTGAATTCTCTTCATCGGTATTTAGTATAATTATTTCGCTCTCTTCAAAATGTTCATCTTTGATTAAAGAACGTTTCACACACTCTTCGCCCTCAGCACCTATTCTTTGTTTGTCTGCTGCAGATAATCTTTTTGTCGTTGTTTTTGACTTTTCTTCTTCATTATCAACATTAGCTGTTTTACTCACTGTACCTAAATTACCGCGATTTTCATCCATAGGCGTTAAATCAACTCGTGATATTTCAATCTCATCTGCATTTTTTTCTGGGGTCCAATTTTCTTCCTCTGAAACATCTTCAATATTTTCTTGTCCACACTCTCCAAGAGTCTTGTTCATTTTATTGTTTCTATATAATTGTAATTGTTCTTGCAAAAACGCCTCTTCGTCATCGTCCTGTGGTATAATACATTTTTTCCCGGCACTTTCTATCAGTCTCACCGCTTCATCACAAACATCTCTGCTAAACATATAGCTTGGTAATTCTTCTAAGAAGAAAACCTCTTTATTTAGATCAGATGTTGGCATGTTCTTTGGGATATCTAATGTGTTTTTATTCGTTAAAACCCATGGAGTAGATTGCAGTTTATTGTAAATTTCCGTAGTCACCCAGTTGGTACATGGCGAATAATAAAAATAATTGTATCTACCACCCTTAAAAATATCAATATCATCATTATGTTTGAATCTATCGTATATAATTTTAGAGACAATAACCGCATTGTCTTCAGTTATATTTAAATCACGCAAACCATCTAAATCATAAGTCACTAATTCATCTTCATGTGTTGTATATTTTCTGATTGCAGATGGAATTTCTGAATTTTTTAAACGCATTGTTATAATTTTAGGCAAATAATTCACCCCAAGTAACGACCATTCTACATCAGAACATACATCGGATACAAAAGATCTATTTTGGTTAGCAAACCATACTTTTAGTTGTTCTGAATTGATGTATACTTCTTGGGGCTTTCTAAATAGCCCATCTTGACACTTTATAATAGAATAACTTCTTATTCTTTGTTTTTCATTTTCCGTTATATCTGATGATTGCAAAAGAGAAATTATATTTTTAACATCTTTGATGTACTCATCATCTGAAATCACCATGTTTTCTTTGTATTTTTGTAAAACGTTCTTTTCCAGCGCATCAACAGCATTTGGTTTTTTTAACCCTAACCTTATTAGAAAATCATATGAAGCTTTGTCTTTCATAAAGACATGCTTAACAGTACGATAACCAGAATCTAAATTGTCCGCTGGCAGGAACGCTCCGCTATCTGGCGTCACAAGTTCGTTATCTTCTAATCTTATAATTGGTTTAGAACGAACAATTCCTCTTGGGGCAGGATTTTCTCTCCACAAAGCATTTTGATCAATCAAAAATGCATAAAAAATTTTAAACCATTCATCCGATTTCATGGATAAAAATTCTTTTGATAAATACTCTCTGCAAAATTGCTCTGGCGTAATGGTTATTACACCCAATTCATCTGTTAAATAGCTATGTAAATCTTGATTCTTATTTTGATGTGTGATATCTGTAGTTAACCATTTTTTTAGATATGGTTCAAACAAAGTAGTTAATTCACTAACTCTGGCGTAGGCCAATTCTTCAGCTTTGGCATAAACTCCAGTTATGTTTGTTGGTATCAAATCCTGTGTTTTGAATAATTCTTTTACGGTGTCATAAATAGGTTTAAAAAATGCCATTTTGTCTGATACAAACCGACTTTTGTCTGTTGGCAAGGTCTTCATTAAAGAAATATTCATAAAGCCCTTGTTTTTCAATTCCGGTATAACTACTTGTAACAACTCCTGAATTTTTCTTATTAACAATTGATTATGTTCAGAATCCGATGGTATATTTTCTCGTGATTTAGTTGTCTGAAAATTACCATTGATAATGAAATTTAAACCAGTTGTTTTTTCTGTAGGAAACAAAACAACAAGATCCGTATTATTTGCCGGGATAATCTGATTTGCTTCACCGTCATACCTAAATGCAATCTCTACAAAAGCATTTTCTTTACTGCCCTTTGAAAAAACAAACCATTTTTCAAATTCATTTTCATCTAAACAAGTTACTTCTCTAAATCCAAACTGATTCTTTTCTATGGTTTCCTTCAAATAATATCCTGAATTCTTATCAAATCCACCATTTTGGATTTCCCAACCTATTTCTTTAATATTTTCTAAAAACAATACTGTTTTTAATTCAAGTTGTTGAAATTTCTGCGCCAGCTTTAGATAAACCTGTTCAGACTTTTCTTGCTTAAAGGGTAAAATAAACAGTGTGGTATAAGGAATTTCAACTTCTTTGTGCTCTATAGGATATGGTCTTATAAATTTTTCAATTTTAAAGTCGTATGCACCAGAATGGATTTGTGGTACATCTGTAACAGCATAAACAGATTTAAATCCAAGTCCAAATTTGCCGACCTTATTTATATCATTTGTCTTTGTGCTGTTCGATATTTTTGTTATGGCTTTCACATCTTGTTCATTAAATACCCTCTGGCCATCATGAAAAATTTCCAACCTATCTTTGTATAAGACAAACTTCACTTTAGACGCCAGTGCATCTTCAGCGTTTTGTAAAATTTCATAAATAAAATGGCTATCATCTGCGTACATATCTGAATACGGCTCAAGGTGTTCCGTATGATCACCATAAGCTTTCAAATTTTCGTTACGCAGCGACTCATAAAAAGTATCCACATTACCAACAGCCATTTTTTACATCCTTTTTGTATTACACCACCCACACTTATAAATATAATACAAAAACAATAATTGTCAATACACCACCAACAAAAATGTTCACATAATACGTGTAAGCTATAGTACAATTGGTAAAACAAATAAATTATTTTGGATTTATAGGTGTTCGCACTTTTTACGAGGTGTTCGCACTAGGTGTTCGCACCCCTGTTTGTTTAGATTTCTGCTGGTTACAACTCAAAAGCGCGAACTGCGAACACCTTTTGAGATTCTGTATGTGGCGAGGTGTTTTGCTCGCCGTTACCCTCAATAGAAAAGTGTTTTTACAGAACCTAATTTAATTCACTGTAATACACCTAGCCACATATAGCGTTGGCAACGTTATTTATGGCTCGATAGGTGCTGCTGTCCATAATATGAGTATATCCTTCGGTAGTGGTTATGCGACTATGGCCTGCCGCCTCTTTCATAGCAGCCATATTTTCGCCTATATTCGCCCCCATACTGATGAAAGAATGCCGCAGATCGTGTATTCGCATATGAGGCAACTTTGCGTATTCAAGCGCCCATTCAAACGGTTTACGTATGTTATTTATTGGTCTTGTGATATTACCCACACCTGGAAATACATATTTACTACCCAACGCAAGAGCTTCATCCAGCGCAGTTTGTAAATATGGTATCACTGCATCGGATAATTTTACATCTCTGGCACCAGTCTTACTGTCTTTCAAATGTATAACTTTATGCATAAGGACAAGCTCGTCTACTTCCAGGCCTGTTATTTCAGATGCACGACACCCGGTTAACATTAAAACGCGAAGAGCATTAAACAAACGCGGATGCATTTTGGATACCTCTGGTCCTACGTCCAGCGCATGAGACAATGCCCTGTATCCTTCTTGATCTAGTATTTGTGGTTTATAAACTTTGTTTGAGCCCTTACGGACGTATTTGCATGGGTTTGTGTTGCGATTCACATATTTATACATTTCGCACCAATCCCAGAAATTAGATAATAACGATAATGCTTTATTAGCAGTTGAAAATGATGTCTTTTTTACCCATTTGGTGTAAGCATCCATTACATGTTTTTCTTCTATCTGACGAACATGCATTTTTCCGAAGATTGGGCCGATATAAAGTCGGTATTGCCCCCAGTTAGAATCTTGTGTTCGTGGTTTCTTATAAATCTTGGCATATTTATCCATATATTGTTGGAATAGATCTTTGAATAATTCGCCAATTTCTTCTTTTTCTTTCTGTTTTTGCTCCATCTGTTCTTTACGTGGGTCACGCCCCTGAGCAAGCTTATGTCGCATAGTCCAAGCTATGTCGCGAATATCTTTGATTGAATAATCGTTATATCGTCCTATAAAAAGGTTACATTTCTTATCGTTTATCTTGCACCCCAGAAAGAATCTTATACTGCGTGTTGCTGCGGAATATCGCAAGAATAGTCCTGGGATATTGCCATCGCTGATCTGTAAATTGATATCTGAACGCAATAATCGTATCCAAGTATCTCTAAAAGCCTTGGTATAACATTTCCATTGTTCTGCCATATGTGTACTCCTTTGTTACAAGCTACACAATGAACGATAAAAACGAAATATCCAGTAGAAACAACTACTTTTTATCACTTCTCTTTTGTTCCAACCATTTATCTACATCAGACTTGCGGTATCGCACCATTTTACCAATTTTAAAGTACTCTGGTCCAATCCCCAGCGCACGATATTGACTTAATGCCGAAATAGATGATTCAAGATATTGAGCTAACTGTCTTGGGGTCATAAGTTTATCATGATCACCATTTTCATTTACAAAATAATGTTCCATGTTTTTCTCCTTTGGTTTTTCGTGTGACGTATAAGGTTCAAAAAAGCATTTTTACGTTGTCAAATAATTCCATGTTTTTTGATATCCTTATATATTATTTATAGCACACTAAAAAGCGATTGTCGCTTAAAAACCGCAGAAAACAGTGTTTTTTGAGCAAAAAAATTTGTATCATAATGTATCAAAAACATATCTAAATACACCTAGAGCAACCTAGATACAGTTTTGTTAAGAAATTGGACACCCCTTTCATCGGCGACACTTGGTCAAAAAATCATCAAAATTAAGCGAATCGATTCTTATAGAAAAATGCATATGTTTTTCTATAAACATTTTACTAAATTTTCAATTTGGTAACCTTACATCCAAAGGACAAATCCATTAGATATAAATTTCTAAATACGGATTTAAATTTATGCTTTTGCAGTTTATCAGAAAAATGCACAAAACCGTTCTCAACCACAACCAATAAATCACATTCAGCACAGTTCTTTTTATAAGATTCGAACTTCTTATTTTTAGTGTCTATCAGTTTTTGAATTTCATCAAAAGGATCTTCAACACACCTACCCATATTATTAACATGGCATGAAGTATGCGGGTCATGCATTAAACTACCATTAACAATGAAAGTTTGACCTGCTACATCTACCCATTTCTTTGTTATCCCCCATGGTTTGATTCCATCTGATTCCAGCGCAGATATAAAAGCATCTTTGAGTTCTTCATCTGATGCATTTAAATGATCAAAACCAGGATTATTATGAGCATCAATATGGTCTTTCCAATTTAAGCTCCATTCTCTTGGATCATAAACGTCGATCAATAACGATAATGGTATTCCCTTTTGTTTAAAGTATCCAACAATCTTTTTGGCAACTCTTTCCAATCGCATCGTTGCGTTATTCTTTGCACTGTTATAAACAAATTTTACTATTTCCAGACCAATTATAGGACGATTTGGAACTTTGAATATAAAGTCTGGACACTCACATGACGTTTTAGTGGTAATACCATTTTCTTGCATCCATTTTTCGCCTAGCTTGTGACGTGTAAACAATGCCAAATAAGTTGCCTCTTCGCCTTTTTGGCTCTCATCTTGAATAATAAACTGGCCACCTTTATGTACAAATTCCGTCATTTTTGATTTCACCGATAACAATATTGAACAAACACCGCATATAATCAATTGGTTTATTGTTACGAACAAACCCTGACACCCCTTGAAAAACAGGAACAACATCACTACATATAAAGCCAATAAAAAGGATAAAAATGGCCGCTTATAATCCTAAAATTATACCATTATCGCAATATTATAACATAAAACCAGAAATTTTTGAAAAAATGGGGATTTTAAACATCCCATTAACTGCTGATGCACCGCTATTTATAGACCCAAGATTATTGGAAGGCTGTACGTATAATGTTTTTTCAGATGAAGCTTGGGGAAGTTATAAACAATTCTTTAAGGATTTATTTCACAAACTTGTTGAAACAAATAAGTTGAAGGGAACATTACAAAATCGTGCCTTTAAACATGCGAAGTCACAATTAAAAGCCCCAGAACAAAAGGGGTTATGCCTTGGTTATGCGACACAGAATAACAAAGGGCGTGGAATTGGTCCAAAAAGAGCCGAACAAATTTTGAATTCTGCTACCGAGATTATAAAAAATGGGGTTCTTAACCCCGAATTATTCTCTGTGGTGTTTTTGCTAGAAGAAGGGCTTGGTGGGGATTGCATAAGTGATCTAACGGCTAAAATAATATTACCACAATTATGCGAATTTACTCAGATTATATCACAACAATTAGGCATTCAAACAAAAAATTATATCGTTAATGGTAAACATTATTCATTGCCGCAACACCCCATAGAAAATGATTGTTATTTATTATTTGTCCCTGTAGATATTATAAACAAATTGCCCACAGAAACCGATTTACATAGTGTTTTTGGAACATTTTTATCAAATTTTGAACACACGCCATCACAATCTAACGATAATTTAAGAGAAAATGTCAACCAACAAATCGCGGATATTTGGCGAGATGCCCAAAAAGATAAATTAGCCGATAGCGATATAAAAAGATCATTAAAACAATTTGTATATAAAAATCCTGACGCCGTCAAATCTATTATAAAAGCCGTTGAAACCACTGACTTGCCACCGATAAATTTTGATACAGATTTAACAGGTTTCAATATCGCATCTAAATTCGCAAATTATTTTGATCCGACCACAATATCCAGTATCACCACAAACAACAAATTGACCACTATTGATGAATTGCTGAAAAAATTCCAAAATTTTCTAAGTAACAACACAAATTATAAACGAGATCTGTTGTATGTTAACGGAAAAAACAAACATGAACACGCTTGGCAACAAACACTAAGATGTTATGTGGACAGCAGTTTACGTGCACTAAACATTGATATAACACCTGAATTTCCAACTGGACGTGGGCTAGTAGATTTTAAATTTTCTGAAGGCGAAAATTTCAAAGTTCTCGTTGAAATGAAATTATCAACCAATGGCCAATATTTAGCAGGCCTTACAAATCAATTGGAAATTTACAAAGACGCCACAAACAATGTAAAGAAAGCCTATTTTATTTTTGTAGATCTTAGTAAAGACGAAAAAAGCACTAAACAAATTCAAACCTTATTGGATGCAAAAAAACAATATGGGTTGGATACAGAGATTTTGGTAATAGACGGCACTTTGCCGAATTCTGCAAGTAAAGTGCATTAAGAATTCCGTAATGACGTTTTTTCAGCATGTGGATTTAGGCATTTTTAAAACCATACAAACACACAATAATGCAATTTTTTTGCTACACAAAGGCTACACGAGCGAAAGCAGCCACACAAAATCTACACAGCCACACGAAGAAAAAGCCCATATTTCTGCCCCAAACCGGGCCCAAAACTCAAAAAAGCCCAGAAATCTGGGGCTTGCTGTTAATCCGTGTGTCGGTTGTGCAGATTGGGTGGCAACAGTGTCATTTTGACATTTTTGCCTGATTCCTGCCGGGTTGACATGAGTGTTTACACGATTTTACACGAATTTACACGATTAAACAGGATAACGCTGCAAAATCTTTTCAATACTTTTACCCAAACTAAGTAAATCTAAGATATCGCGCGTTCGACCTATGCTTATACATCTGAGCCACAGTTAAAACCGTTCCTAAAATGAGCGGTTTTTCTTTATTTTGTTTACAGCAACTCGTTCTGGGGATTGCAAAGTGTTCTATTCTTTATCATCTTTATGGTCCATTGCGTAAATTTTTGGAAATTTTGCTTTTCTGATTTTGCTGTATTCGGCACAGGCGGTAATATTATGTGTTATAGCAATAAGTTCGCTCCAGTCATCGTAAGAAAAGTTTTTTTCACGAAAATCTTTGTGTGCCGCATTTATGCGTTCACTGTTCTTTCCAGAGAAAAAATATAACGAGCATAGATATGTATAATACTGGTCTATTGCAACATTAGGACGCAATTGTTCACATTTAGCAAAGAATTGTTTTGCAAAATTATTGCCCAATTCGTTATTTAGCCATTCTGGTTCTGGGCCAGAAAAATGATTTAATCGTAATCCTTTATCGTATATATCAAAATCAACATCCCACCATATTTCGCCAGCATGTTCAAATATATAGTAATATGATGGACCACATTCAAATACTTTTGCACCGTCGTAATAACCTAAAAAATGCAGGTTTTTAGATATGTCATAGCCTTTTTTGAACATCCAACTAAGGTCGCTATATGCTTGCCCTGGATTAGAAACATCTTTCTTATGCTTTTTTAACCAGTCAACAATATCATCTTTTGCACCAGAGCGTAATAATAGCAACTCAATTTGTACGTTTTCGTGTGTTGGTTCCTTTGAACGAACAATTTGCAACGGTGTTATTTTTTTACCATTTGGTAATACTGTCGGATAATTAACATCAGCACCATTTGCAACCAGAATATCAATTATTTCTGGTGCAGCATCCTGCATCAATGCATTAGTTAACGGTGTTGCACCGGCACCACGACCATAACCCCAATCAACTGTATAACCGTCGTCAATATATTGTTGTAATTGTTCTGTGGTAATTTTCGACCAATCATCCAATTTTAATAATTTTGTCGGGTCGCTTTCATGACGAGTAATTTTTGACACTCGTATGATTTTTTCAAGATTTGTCATTTTTGCCTCCTTGGTTTTTTTAGAACACGCAAACGAACGCATTAAGCACCGCAAAAGTGAAATGCGGTATCTGCAATGTTGATGAAAAAAATTCAGTTAATTTGTGGTGGACATATTGTGTGGAACTAACACACCCCACCACATTGTATAATGTAGGAAATATTTTTGCGTTTTCAAGTGGTTATGAAAAAAGAGTAAAAATATAAATAAAATTTGCTTTTGTCTTTTTATTCTGTAACCTGGGTAAAAAGGAGATAAAATGTTATTCGGTGCGATTATTGGGGATATTGTTGGATCTGTATATGAATTTCATAATATCAAAACCAAAGATTTTCCATTCTTTAGTCCAAATGGACACATTACTGATGATTCTTGTATGACTATTGCCGTTGCTGCTGCTATAAATGATTGGAAGAAAAAAAATGGCGGTTTGTCCGCACTGGCGGTTAAACATATGCGTGAAATTGGTAATAAATACCCAGATATGGGATATGGTGGACAATTTTGGCAATGGTTAAATGATAAAAATATGGGGCCTTATAACAGCTGGGGTAACGGTGCGGCCATGCGTATTTCGGCTGCGGGATGGTATGGAAAGTCAATATCCGAGGTAAAAAGATTTTCATATATGGTAACATCAGTTACTCATGATAATATCGAGGGCATCAAAGGAGCAGAAGCAACAGCCGTTGCAATATTTTTAGCCAGAAATGGTTGCAGTAAGGCAGAAATTGCAGATTATATTCAAACTAATTACTATGATTTGAATGATTCTGTAGAAGATTTACAAGAAAATTACGGTTGGGATTCTTCTTGTCAGGGAACTGTTCCCCCTGCTCTGCAATGTTTTTTGGAATCTGAAAGTTTTGAAGATGCAATTCGAAATGCAATCTCTATTGGTGGCGATTCAGATACCATTGGTGCGATAACGGGGGCTGTGGCCGAGGCATATTATGGAATTCCCGAAGAGATAAAAGAACAAGCAAAATCATATATTCCACAAGAATTGCTGGACATGGTTTTGGAATTAGAGAAAACCATATAAAAATCTTGGTTTTTTTCCTGAATATTATTGATAAAAAACTTCTGAATAACTGGTTATTTCAACCAGTTATTTTTTATTCAAATTTTTTTAAAAATTTATGTCTATTTTTACCAGAAAGCCCTTGTATTAAATTTTTTTATTTAGTATATTTTTTCTATGATAAGGAAGGGATTTTATAGTTTGTTTGTTTTCTGCGGATATTAGGACATGAAAAAACTGGGGATTGCTTTTTCTTTCGCCATTTTTATGTTGGCCACAGTGTTTACTGGGGTGGCTTTTGCTGATTGTCCTGCAAACAAAATTGATGTTACTGGTAATGGGACACAATGCGAGGCCTCTAAATTTGAGGTAACAACTACAAATTTAGCGGCTGGGGGGTCTTTGAAATTCGACTTGTCCGCCAAGGGTACGTTTTATGTTGACTGTGGTGATGGTGGAACATTATCGGGTACTGGGGCATCAGGTAAAACGATTTCTAAAAGCACAAACATCAGTGTCACATACACTTGTACTTGGGCATCTGCGGGCGCACACACAATACGATTTGGTGGTGTTGCGACACAATATGCCAGTGTTGGTTTAGATATTTCATCATCCAAAGCCGCAATCAGTTTTGATACTTTGTTATCCGGAAATGCATCAAAAATTGCGTCGGTATCGGGTTCATTGCCAGAATTATTTCCACAACTGGGCACTGATGCCAATCAAATTCCGCAGTTTATCAACACTTTCAAAGGCGCAACCAGTATGACATCAATTCCATCAACATTGTTTGATGGCTATACGGGTGGCGATAATGCGGATTTTATGTTTTATGGTACATTCAGTGGATGTACAGGTTTAACAGCAATGCCTGAAAAATTGTTTGGCACAATTACCACACCTGCGGATTCTATGTTTTCCCAGACATTTGAGGGATGCAAAAGTATGTCTGGATATATTCCACCATCCACATTTGCTGGACTAATTTCCAGTGGCAGTCCGTCTGCAACAACACTTTGGTACGATACATTTGAAGATACTGCATTGGCAACAACATGTCCAAGTAGTATTCCGCAATATATAACAGGATATGAAGGAAACAGCAATAACACAACATGGAACGGTGTTGTTTCATGTGGTTGTGCACCGGCTGCGCGCCTTGAAGGTGGTGCGTGCCATTGTGATACATTTACCCTTACAACAACACCTTTGACTGCGAATTATGAAATGTCGTTCATGATGTCTGCGGCGGGTATGTTTGGTGTTGACTGGGGCGACGGAACACCTATTGAAACAATCAATCGTACAAATAATACAGATTCCGCGACAACCTATTCTCATACATACACATCCGCTGGGACATACACAATCGGGCTGTGTGGTACATCAACCGCATATCACATTCCTGGGACCGCAGACAAACCACCAGTTACCGATTCAACAATCAGTTTTTCAACAACATCTAAAAATAAAATCGCATCTATTGGCGGGCGTTTGGGTGCATTATTCCCAACATTAAATAATGGGGCCACAGATACCGATTTTCCACGTTTTTATAAAACATTCCAAGAATGTACCGCAATAACCAGTATCCCAGAAGATTTGTTTGTTGGGGTTACGGGTTTTGCAAAAGACATGTTCCGTGAAACATTTGACCGTTGTAGTGGAATAACCACAATTCCATCAAACCTGTTTTCTGGGGCATACGGTGGTGCAAAGTTCATGTTCCGTTCTGTGTTCAACCTGTGTACATCTTTGACTGAAATGCCAGAGGATTTGTTCAAAAACATTACCAATGCGTACGAGGGACAGTTTAAATATGCTTTCTATGGCGATACAGCAATGTCGGGTTATATTCCACCGTCAACCTTTGGTGGACTTATTGCGAACGGCAGTCCAACTGCAACAAATATGTGGCAGGAAGCATTTACTGGGGGCACAACATTGGCAACCAGCTGTGATGGCTTTACTGGAACAACCGAATTTACAACAGGATATAAATCTTTGTGGAATAACAAGGTGTCGTGCCAACCAATGACATGTCCATCAGGGAAAATGCTGATTAACGGTATTTGTGATGACCCAGCATTTACAATTACAACAACATCCAATACAACAGAATTGAAAATCTCGATGTCCGCAAAGGGAACTTTCTATATTGATTGTGGTGACGGTGGAACATTATCTGGCAGTAGTAACAGTGGTGTGTCGGGCACACAAATTACACGCGGTAATGTCAGTACGGTGGTGTATTCATGTACATGGGAAACTGGGGGACCACACACCATAAAGTTTGGTGGTCATGCAATCGAATACGGGACCGATCCTGCAATTACGTTCTGGCGTTCCGGTAATGGCACCCAGGCAAATGTTGCATCTGTTACGGGGTCTTTATCATCATTATTCCCACAACTGGGAACGGACAGTGGTCAATTGCCTGTATTTATGAACGTGTTCAAGGGGTGTACAAATTTAACAAGTATCCCTGCTGGAATATTTACTGGAATTACTGATGGTGTGCAAAATATGTTTTCCAGCGCATTCGAGGGTTGTACAGGCTTAACCGCAATACCAAACGGTTTATTCAGCGGTTTGCAAACTGGGGCGCCTGATATGTTTGCAAACACATTTAATGGTTGTACCAGTTTGACAACTATACCGTCCAATATGTTCGGTAATATCAGTAATGGGGAATCCAGTTTGTTCTATGGCGCATTTAAAAATTGTTCGAACATTACATCAATACCTGCTGATTTATTCAGCAAAATCACCAATGCGGCAACCTTTATGTTCAGTGAAACGTTTAATGGATGTACTAATTTGTCTGGGTATATTCCACCAACCACTTTTGCTGGATTGATTGCTAATAACAGTCCGACTGCTACGGATATGTGGTTTAACACATTTACTGATACTAATGTCGCGACCAGTTGCGCGTCATTTACTGATATGCGTCAATATACCACACATTACGAAACTGCGTGGAATGGCAAGGTTTCTTGCGAAGAAACACCAAATAAATGTAAGGGGGCGACATATTACGATGAAAATAATCCTGATGCAGATTCAAATGGTTGTGTTGAATGTCCATCGGGTTATACATACAATACTGACAATGCCAAAGAATCTGTGAACCAATGTGAAATCCATTGTAATTTTGGAACCTATGTTGCAACGGCTGGGGGAACATGTGTTGCCGTTGATAGTGGATATTATGCACACGAGGCTACATTTGCATATGGCGAAACAGGAAATCAACAGGCTTTACAAGCATGTACTGGGGCGACATATCGTGATGCGAATAACGAATGCGTTGCATGTCCGACTGGGTATAATTACAATACTGACGATGGCAAAACATCTGTGTCACAATGCCAAATTCATTGTAATGCTGGTTATTACTTGGCCAGGGCTGGAAATTCCAGTTGTTCCGAGGTTGGCGACGGATATTATTCGTCTGCTGAAACATTGAATTATGGTTCAATCAGTGTTCGTACACGATGTTCAAACCCCGAAGAAAGAACTGGTACACTGACGGCAACCAGTGCCGATCAATGTTCGTTGTTATGTACAGATGCAACATATTTTGATTCAAACACAAAACGTTGTGTTGCGTGTCCAACGGGTTATACCGCACATATAATATCTGGTAAAACATCTGCATCGCAATGTCAAATTTCATGTCCGGCAGGAACATATTTGGCGGTGGCGGGCGACACCAGTTGTATTCCTGTGGGTATTGGATATTGGGCGGCGGCATCCACAGTAAATTATGGTTCAACCAGCAGCCGAACAGCATGTCCAAATGGACAGATTACAAGTTCAAATAATTCAGGCAGTGCGTCCGCATGTTTGGCGGTGTGTACGGGTGCGACATATCGTAATGCGAATAACGAATGTGTTGCATGTCCATCAGGATATGTAGATAATACCGATACAGGCAAAACATCAATCAATCAATGTCAACACCGCTGTAATGCTGGTACATATATGACAAAATATACACCTGTTGAATATATTCAGGGTGATGGATCAAAAACATTCGTTGATACTAATTATTCTATTACATCAAATCAAGTGAAGATTAAATTGGTTGTCGGAACACGAAACACAACGACAGGCGACGTCGGTAATTTCTTTGGTAATCTATATGAACTTGGTGGTATCAGTGCTAATTATAAATCCAATGTGTTTGGTCTGTGGATGCGTCATAGCAATAATAATGGTGCCAAGGCCCCAAGTGCAACTATGACATTTACAGCCGATAGTAAATATACAATCGAGTATAACGTTACAACCAATGGAACCGCAACTGGAACAATATCTGTTAATGGTGCAAATCCCCCAGGAAAAAAACAGGTAGCAAGTTCCAGATTTAATGGCGAAGATAATACATTTAAGCTGTTTTCCAATGGTGGTGCATATATTGATGAAAATGGCAATGTTGTTTCGAATCGTTGGGGCGATAAGTTATTTAACGGTAATATATATTCATTAAAGTTGTGGGATGGCGGGACCACAGATGCATATTTGAAATTAGATTTGATTCCTGTGCGTCGTTATGATGGTGTTTTAGGGTTCTATAATCGTGTAAACAGTGAATTTTATCCTAATTCTGGTAAGGGCAATTTTGGATCTGCGACATGCACTGTGGATATCGAGGATGCCAGTGATGTATGTGACCAAATTTCCGCATGCAGTCCTGTGGGTTACGGGTATTATATAGGTGAAAATTATACAAACTATGGATCCGATGGTGTTCGCAACCAATGTCCAAATGGTGCTGGGACCATTGAAAATAACGCCCCAATAAATAATGCAGGCAGTATTTATAAATGCGAAGGTATAGAACCATGTACCGGGGCAACATATCCTAATTATACAACGGGTATATGTACACCATGTCCAACGGGATATGATGCGGATACCAGTGATAACAAAGAATCTATCAGCCAATGTAAAATACATTGTAATGATGGTTATTATTTGCTGGAAGAATATGATTCATCATGTACCGCCGCCGATGTTGGATATTATGTTGCGGCATCTGATATAAAATATGGCGAAATCAATGAACCATTTATATGTACCAATGCCCCAGGACACAGTGTGTATTCTGGAAATGCGGCAACAAATAATTGTCCTTGGGTTTGTGATGCCAAATATTATGCCGATGGTGATACGTGTACTGATCCGGGTGCCGGATATTATTCTGGGGATGGCGAAAATGCACGTCATGCATGTACAAACGAGATACCAACGCACAGTTCATACAGTGGTTCTGCATCCACAGATAATTGCCCATGGACTTGCGATACAGAATATAAAGAAAGTAATGGGCAATGCGTTAACACTATATGTGTTGGTGCAACATATCTTGATGATGGTGAATGTGTTGCATGTCCAACGGGATATATTGCAAATACGGCATCTGGAAAAACATCAGTAAATGAATGTCAGTTGGTTTGTCCGGGTGGAACATATATGGCAACAGCAAACCGAGAAACATGTAATGATGTTGGCGCGGGTTATTGGGCGGCAGAAAGTGTTGTAAATTATGGTTCAACCAGTTCTAAAAACGCATGTTCATCGGGATTGACCACCGTTGGATATGGGCATGGTGCAGACGAATCAGGCGATTGTGGTCGCATATTGCATGTTGGAAATTATGTTATTTATGCAAAAAGTACAAAGCCAACAATACCGGCAATAAATATTCAACCAGAAAATAGTTCTGTGTATTATGTCGGGGTCAGCAATACCGATCATACATTGACACCATTGCATGTTACCCAGGGTGATTTACAATACACCGCATTTGACGACAGTATTTTGTACGGAGAACGCGATTTCCATACGAACACGCGTATTGAATAGTAAAAAAAATATCACGAAATGTGATACGAATTTTCAGCATAAATAGATGAATAGGAATTTATTCTAACCAGATTGTTGCACGAGTATCGCTGGTTGTGGCACCAACGGGGATTGTAACCTCGGACTTTGATACGGTAACCGTTCCATTACTGGCGGTAACATTTGAAACAATTGGACCAGAACCAGATTCAACAACATTCGAAGATGTTAATTTATCTTGCTTTACCGAATTCATAGAAGAATATGCACCATCCACATAAGATACAGCCGCAACGACAGCCGCCTTGTTTATTGCCAACTGTTGCTCGTCCCCTGTGGCAAACGCGGGGAAAACCAAGGTCAGTGCGGTAAAGATGCAAATTATCTCTCTCATATTTAATAAAAAAGGTCTGGAAATTTTACCACATATTATTATACACAATATTGATAAAATTGTCCAGACCCAAAATTAATTTTTTTTATTATTATGGGTTAGCTGGTTCAGCATATGTTGCACCTACGATGCTTGCTGTAATTTCTGCTGTACCAGTTGTTTCTGTACCCCATGTGGTAACCGTAGGAACAGTTCCAGAAATTGTGGAATTTGTAATTGTTTGGGTTACGCCTGTCTTTTTAGCATAATCTGTAAGATCGCTTGCTTGTAATGCTGAATCTGCTAAATCCAAAGAATCTTGAACAGCTTGTTCTAATTTTGCTTTTGTAACCTGTTTATCATCGATATTTGCAGTTTTAACTGAACCAGCTGCAGAAGAGATATAATCTGTGCTTGCAGTAAATGCGGCAGAACCCAAACCATGAACAGCCACATCTGTGCCATCAACACTGATTGTACCGTTTGCTGTACCTTCATCGATATCAGCTGCTTGTAATGCACTACCCGCTGTTCCTGCAACTTCATCGATAGCAGCTTGGATGGTTTCTGCTGTCAATCCAGATGTTGTATTATCATATGTACCGCCAGCGGCATTATTTGTAACAGCTGTTGTTATGACACCTGTGCCAGTGGCTGACAAGTTACTTAAATCTTTATCTGCTGCGTTACCTGCTGTTCCTGCAACTTCATCGATAGCACCTTGGATGGTTGTTGCTGTCAATCCAGATGTTGTATTTGAATATGTACCACCAGCGGCATTATTTGTAACAGCTGTTGTTATGACACCTGTACCAGTTTCTGACAAATTACTTAAATCTTGGTTTGCTGCGTTGGCTGCTGTTTCTGCAACTTTATTAACTGCTTTGATTGTTGCATTATATGCACCTTTCACATAGCCAGCTGTTGCAAGGTTAGCATCGTTATCGCCTTCCACTGCTAAAGCATATTTTGGTTCTACATTCGTTGTAACAGTTGCAGCTGCTTGTGCAGGGTTTGCAGCCGAGGCGGCTGTAGGACTGCCGGCTACTGGATCTCCGGTTGCTGCGTTTGCGGCAAATGGTAATACAGCCAATGCTGCAATCACAGATATATTTAAAAGTTTTTTCATTCTCGTTCTCCTGTTGTTTGTTTTGTTATTCGATTACATTATATCATAAAAAGGGATGCTTTAAAACAATATAATGCATTATTTTGAATTTTTTTTATGGGTTTGTTAAAAATCCTGGATCCCAACTATCTTCTACCTCGATTGGCGCCCATGTTCCGTTGCCTTGGTCATCTACTTGATAAGTATAAGAACCCGCAGCTGGATCTGATATATCTAATCCGATTGATGCAGGATCACCATTGGCCCCTGGGGTGATTTTGATACCAGTGCCGTCTGTATAGTTATTGGTTTCAACACTATCAACTGCGTCCTTTAATTCCTTGATTGCCCCAGTTACAGTTCCTGCCTGTGTTCCCATTGCGGTATTACCGATTTTGTCTTGCAAAGTTTCAACATCGCCCAGCAAACCACTGCCTGGGGTTTGACCGACACTTTCACTGCCAATTGCGGTTTGTAAATCGCCAACGTTTATCAAGCCGCCGTTTCCGTCACTCAAAGCATTTTGTAAGTTTTTCACAGCGCCGTTTGATGTGCCGTTTGCAACCTTGTACACATGTTTCAATCCAGCATCCACATAGCCCTTGGTCGTTAATGCCGACTCACTGGCATCGGTAGCATACGCGGACAATGAAAACATTGATACTGATGCAACCAAACCATAAAAAACACCTTTTTTCATCTGCTTTTGCTCCTCTCTTTTTTGTTTTTCTTTTTTGTTTATCCTTTAATTATGGTTGGACCTTTGGTTCATCCAGAAACCTGGGGTCAAAATCTTTGACTATACTTATATTAGATAACTGGCTGATGATTGGTTCCAAGTCGGTTAATTCCACCGCCTGAATCCGCTCATTTAAATCATCCAGTTCCGCATTTATATCATCCACCGCGTCAGGCAAAGATGCATATTCCGATGTTAAACCGATTGTCGAATCGTCAATGCTGATTCCATCGCCAGCGGCCAAGATATCTTGTTTATTTGACATTTCTGATTCCAAAACCAGAACGCGTTGTGCCAAATCAGATTTGTTGGATGTTGATATGACATTTCCTGAAAGTTTCGAACTGAGTGATAAATCAGATTTGTTTCCATTTCCACCGTTTGATTGACCATCGCTGTTTGCCGTCAGTTTTGCACCAATGTTTTTTACAATGTTACTGTGCAACCCTGGTAAACGTGGTGATGTCGCAGAATTTAATGTTGTGGCGGTATTTGAATCCCTGTTTTGCGATGACAAACTTAAAGTATTTGCAGATGGAGTTGTTGTTGTAAGCTTTATCATTGATTGTTTTGTAACATCGCCCGAGGCATCATTGTTCGCGATTCCGCCAATTTTCTTGATAGTAGATGCGGCCGTCGAGGGATATGATAACAATCCCCCCGTTACCAACAAAAGCACAAAAAATGCCACGTGTTTACGCAACAACGCTCCCTCTTTTTGACATTATTATATCATAAAAAAGGGTGCGAGACAAAACGGGGGGCAACAAATTTTTCAAAATTTTACACTTGACTTTTTAATTTTTTGTTCTGGATCCCTTGATTTCACAGGTGTATCGAAAAAAAATAAATTTCATTTTTTATAATTTGTTTTTCGAACCGTTTTAGTGTATTATTATAGTGACTTTTATTCTTAAATCTTAAGGAAAGCGAGATGAAAAAAATTATTTTCTTGGCTGGTGCAATGTTTATTACAAATGCCGCTGTGGCTCAGACCACTTATTATGCGTCTGTAAAGCTAGGATTGGGTGATGCCACCCTGTATGTCGATGGTGATACCACAATGGGCGAATATTTAGAAGATATTTTGGGCCCAGGGTACACATATAATGGCCGCGGAACAACATGGGAATTTTCGCCTGCGTTGGGTCTGGATTGGTCGCCAAACAGAATGTACACAAAACACAATCCTTTTAGTTGGTTCCATTTAAGATTAGAGGGCGAGTTCGGTTATAATAATTACCGCGAGAAAGGAAATTTAAAATACAATTTCACAGTTACTGATAAAATTACTATGAAAATGGATCAGTTTTTCATGCTGGCCAATGGTTATGCGGATTTTCATATAAATGATGTTATTCCTTATGTCGGATTGGGACTGGGATACAGTTTTGGTACACAAGAATTAACCAGTGTTGATACTAACAATATCGAAACCAGCGATTTTGTTAATGACAAGGGTATTATTTATGCGTTGCATTTGGGTGTTGCATTTAAATACTCTGAAATCACAACTGTTGATTTGGGATACAGAAGAGTTTACGCGCCATCCGATGACAATGGTATGAATGTATTTGGCTCATTCAGATTGGGCGGACGTTTCCGTATCTAAAATTTTTTAGGATTTTAATCTTATTTCTTTTTGAATAACACAGATGGGCGGTGGCCGGAACCTGTGCGCATTTTTTCGGTTGCAACAACCTTGTTCGCAATTGTGCGTCTGAATGCCGCAGGTATCAGTTTGCGTCCCAAAATTATTTCATAAACCTGTTGCAATTCACCCAGTGTGAATTCGCGTGGCATCATATCAAATACTATATCAGTATATTCGATTTTATTGCGCAGACGTTCGATTCCTGTTTTGATAATTTTTGCATGGTCGAATGCCAAATCTTTATCGGTCAAAATCAAATCGTCAGATGTCAGCAATAATTTTCCGTCAGCCAATTCTATATCAAACCATTGCACATCGTGAGAGCCAGAATAATGTAAATTAGCCTTGTTTATCAATGCCATATGCGCAATCGAAAACACACGTGTTCGTGGATCACGATCAATATCATCAAACGTATATAATTGTTCCAGATATATACCACCAACAACGCCCGCCTTGGATCGCAAAAGTCTGTGTGCCGCATCCAATGCAGTTTCTTGCATACCGATAAAACCACCAGGAATACTCCATTTATCAATATCTGGGTAATCATCGCGACGAACCAATAATACACTAAACGACTTTTTATCTGTGCGACGCCAATTTTCTGCAACATTGTTTGATACAGAAAATACTAACACATTTACAGCCACGGACGGTCTGTCAAATTTAGTAACATCATAGTCGGCCAAAAATTCGGATTCAGATGAATATCGTTTTGGTTTGTTTGTCATGCCCTTTCCTATTTAGTTTTATACCTTTGTATTTTGGCAAGAATCAATGGCATTGTCAATTCTTTGATTTCATCCGGCCAGGTTGCTCTGTTCTTAAAGTAATCCAAAAATAGTTCTGGGGTCCATTTTTTACCATTATATGCTTTACTGGCCGCAATGGTGTCGCATACCATTTCCTTTATATATTTTTCTGGAATTGGTGCGATTTTTCCATTTGTTCTATCGACCCAATATTCCCAATGATGTTTATTTCGGTTTGTGTGCTGTATCCAAGACACCGAATATCCATATTGTTGCTTTTCTATGTTGATTGGCGATTGGTTGCCAGCATAAAATTTAGCAAGCCGAAATTCACTGGGGCGGAATTTTGATAAATCATGTGTTAATCCCTGCCATATAAGACCATATTCCACACATTCGCAAAACACATAGTATTTGTGTGTCATTATTTTCTTAAAATGCAGCCAGTAGTTCTTTATCATTTTTTTATTCCTTTTACCTTTCACGAACCTTTATTGCAGGTGCCATTTGAATACGTTTAAATGCCATCGCATTGTATTGTTTTCTGATTTGTGCCATACGTTCGTCTTCATCTGGTTTACCGGCATCTATCTTTTGCAGAATTGTATCAAGAACGGCATATTCTGGCAAGCTGTCAGTATCACGTTGATTTGGCGACAATTCTGCTGTTGGTGCACGCTGTATAATTGCACCTGGGATTTGTGGGTATAATTCTGCCATTTGATATACTTCGGTTTTATATAAATCGCCAATTGGCATTACCGCGCCACAGGTGTCACCATATAATGTACAATATCCCATTGCGGCTTCGGATTTGTTTCCACATGACAACACCATCCAATTATATTCGTTTGAATATGTCATACAGATATCGCCACGAATACGTGCCTGGATATTTTCCGTTGTAATTTTGCGTTTTGGGGTAAAAGGCAAAGTTTTTAACGCACAATCTACACGTGGCTGGATATCTATAAATTCGTGATGAATACACAGGTTATTTGCCAATTGTTTTGCCAAATTTATGCTCAATCCCGATGTATTTTTTGTTGCCATCATAAATGTATGAACATGATCCGCACCCAAGGCTTCGGCAGACAATGCCGCAACCAATGCAGAATCAATTCCGCCAGACAACCCAAACACAACATCGCTGAAATTACGACTGTGTACAAATTTGCGCAAGTCGGCAACCAAATTTTCTTTTACTTTTACTATTTTATTTGTTGGACTTGTTTTATGAATTGTTACAACGTCTGAATCATAAATATAGTTTACAATATCACCAACAGTTTTGATTTTTTCAGCAGCCGTTTGTTCAATCGTTATACCAAAATATTTTTCCATATCTATAATGCACTCAACTTCATCCAAAGATTCCATGTTAAAATCAGTAGCCAAAACTGAGTCATTTGTTATTTCTTTTGGTAATGTAAGGTAAGTGCAGTATTCACATTTATCTTTAAGAATTTTATAAACTGTCTCTTGTACTTCGTTATAAGTCATTTTTTGTTGTGTCATTTTTATCCCCTTTGTTTTTTCATTTGTTTTGATGTTATAAGGTTGAGTTTTTTTGTATCGAATTCCTTAACAACTTCGTCTATTTGCTTGTTTATGCCGCAGCATAAATCTTGCAAAACTGTCACATGATAACCGCGATCCAAGTATCCTTTTATTGCATACTTAACACAGAAATCACTGGCAACCCCTATAACATACACATGTGTATATTTAGGTCCTAATCCACATAAAAACCTTTCAATCTTGTCCGGTTGTTCCCATACATCAAATTGATTTTTCAAAACTTTATAGCAAGGATGAATAAAGCTACCGCGCACATCCACAGCAAGTTTCCACCCCTTGGTTCCATATAAACAATGCGGTGGAAACAGTTTTGATTCTTCTGTTTTCTTATACGTTTCGCGATAATGTGTATCAAATGTCGCGATTTTTGTATCAAAGTCAACAGAATTCAAAAATTCGTTTACTGGTTTAATCAAAGATTCTGCACCGGTGACAGGCAATTTACCGTTTGCCAACATAAAGTCATTTTGCATATCAACAATGTGTAAAAGTCTACTTTTCATTTTTAACTCTTTTGTTTTTTTAAGCACCATATTCGTTGCCTATATTGTGTGGATTAAATCTTATAAAATCTCTAATGATATATGGTCTGCGTACATTTATTATTTTGTGTAATTCTTCAAATTCTGCGTATTCTAACTTGCTGTCCAGAGATGTTCTGGGTTTAACAAAGTTATTCAATTTATCCAACATACCACTATTGATTGATGGACATTTTCTCTTATTATTTTCTGCCATATTAACAACCTCTTTCTCTAGACAAACTAGATAAATTTGGTATGAAATGTTGTGGGATAAAGTCATAGAGGCTGTAAGGACGCCTTTGATTCACTATCTTTTGAAACTCGGCAAAATCTTGTGCAGACAAAGTTTCGCCAATAAAATCATGTCTTATAACATGACGATGTTCAAAGACAGATTTGTTAAGTTTATTTTTATTATCACTCATCTTCACACCTCTTTTAATTACCGTATGCTTTGATACAAACTTCACCATGTGCACACCAAAAAGCCGCTTGTTCTGGTGTTATCGCAATATTTTCTATGAAATGATGTTTTTCAAAATCCCTAGAAGAATATGGCACACGTTTATTTACAACATCCAAAAACACTTTGAATGTCGCCAAATCCATCTGTTCACCATACGATTTATGTTCTGTTACAAGATTGTCTTTGAAAGCATCCTTTATAACCGCTTTATCTTTTGCCATTTTTGCCTCCTTGTTTTTTTAACGAGAAAATGTGTGCCTTAAGTCCGGAATCATATACTTTGGAACAAAGTCACTGGAACTGTATGGTCTGCGTTTTTCCAATGCTTTTATCAGTGGGTCGTTTGGATCCATTTTGGAAAAATCTGGGTATAGCATTGGCTTTCTTGTTGTTTCCTTTTGTTTGTTGTGCATTTGTTCGGATGTTATTAGTTTAATATTTGGGTTGTTTAAATCTTGGACAACTTCATCTATTTGCTTGTTTATGCCACGGCATAAATCTTGCAAAACTCTCACTTGATAACCATGTTGTAAATAACCAATGATTGCGTATTTTACGCAGAAATCACTTGCAACACCCATGACATAAACTTCTGTATCCGATGGTTTAAATACATCCAAAGTTTTTTCAATTCGTTCGGGCTGTTCCCATACATTAAATTGATTCTTTAACACTTTCTCATAAAGGTTAAGCCAACCATTAAGTGGTTGCACAGCCAGTTCCCAACCGCGTGTTCCATATAAACAATGTGGCGGAAACATTTTTGATTCTTCTGTTTTATCGTATGTCTCTGCATAATGCGTATCAAATGTTGCAATCGTCATATCAAACTTAACAGTTTTCAAAAATTCGTTTGCTGGTTTAATCAAAGATTCTGCACCGGCAACAGACAATTTGCCGTCTGCCAACATAAAGTCATTTTGCATATCAACAATGTGTAAAAGTTTAAGTTTCATTTTTAACTCCTTTGGTTATTTATCTTGTGCGTGGCAAAATGTGTTCCAACACCATTTCTGTTTGTTTTTTGTAAAGACTTTGTTCTATACCGGTTGGATATTCACAAGGATTTTGAATCCGAGAATATTTTTTATTTAATCTGAATAAATGTTCGCCTGTGGCACTCGCAATTTCTTTAACATCGCGGTTCATAGTTTTGGTATCAATTACACCATCATTTACGACGCAAACCATTGGTTTGTAAAACACAGTTCCACAACCATAACGCACTTCTTCCCGCGTTTTTGGATTGATAGCGATAACAGGTGTTTCTAATTGACCACGTAATTCTTGAACAAAACCACACGAAGTAATTACATCACCCATAAATTTGCCATCAAAACCAACCATACGAAGAATTTCTGTGGCACCTGGGATTGTGCGTTTAATTGCATCTTGGGACATTTTCATTTTATCGACCCCATTGATGCTTTTTAATTTATAGACACCACCTAAGGACGGCTGGTCTGCGGCAGTAACAAGATTTGTTCCCACTGCTAAAATATCGACCTTTGCACCGTTATCCCATAATTTTGATATAGAATATTCATCCAAATCATTACTTGCGATAATTTGGCAATCGTGCAAACCTGCGGCATCTAATAATTGACGCGCCTCAATAGACAATTCGGCCAGATTACCGGAATCCAAACGGATTGAATCCAAATGCACACCTGTTTTTTTGGATGCAGCAATCGCATTTTTAACACCACCGATTGTGTCATATGTATCAACCAAGATTGTGGTGTTTCCTTGGTTGTGCAAAAGCCAGTTTTCAAAAGCCTCAATTTCGGTATCGTGGCGCATTACAAAACTATGTGCATGTGTTCCGACCCAACCCAGATTATATTTGCGTGCGGCATCGGCATTTGATGTAGTCAAAACACCACCAACGGCTGCGCTGCGTGTTGCACGCATACCATACATATCTTGTGCGCGGCGCAAACCAAATTCCATCACAGGGCGGTGTTCGGCTGCGTTTACAATGCGTGTTGCCTTGGTTGCGATCAAGCATGATGCATTTAATCCGTTCAATATTGCGGTTTCAACGATACCGACCTGCCATTCTGGGCCAGTAACACGAACAATCGGTTCGTTTGGAAATACCAATTCGCCCTCTGGCACCGCATCAATTGTCAAAGATAATTTTTGATTACGCAAAAATTCCAAAAATTCAGGTGTAAAAGATGGCGTGCCGTCTTTGTTTTTTTGATTTGCCAACCATTGAATTGTGTCATCAGAAAAACCATAATCAGATAACCATTCTAAAAAAGGTCCCAACCCCCCCACAACAGTATAACCACCATGGAAAGGATTTTTACGAATAAACATTTCATAGGTTGCTGGCTCGGTCGCCTTGCCTTCCAAAAATGATGTATGTGCCATTGTCAGATGATATTTATCCAACCACATTTTTTCTAGATTACTGTCGCGCAATATTTCCAAATATTTTTCACGCAAATTTACATCCGAAATCGTGTCGGCGATTTTGAAAAGTTCATTTATTTTATTTGTCATTTTTTATCCTTTTGTTTTTGTTATTCTTTGTTATTTACAATTTGATAATAACATAAAGATATTATTATTGTCAAGTTGTTATTATCAAAATATTAAAAACATATAAAAATACAGTAAAAACAATAAAAAACACACTTCGGGCTTAATGCAATCCGATTCGAAATGTTAAAATGCAATTGAATTTTTGTTGTTATTTTGGATGTTTAGGCACAGTTATTCCTTGTCATATTTCCCTGGGTAATATTTGGGGTCGGGTTGTTTTGTCCCATAATGGATTGTGCCGTATTTAAATCCATGTTCATCTGGTGACACAAAAATTAAATTTTCAGGACGATTATCATAACCGTCATTTGTAATATGATGGATAAGTGTTTTGGTTTTGTCCTCTGGTTTCAACCATGCCTTGGCCACCATGTTATAAACAAGCAAATATTTGTTGTTGTGTTTCACCATTAAATAGCCAACTTTATTTTTTGTTTCTTCGTCCTGCAGCATATTTATGGATATGGGCAGTGGTCTTTTTTTATCGTCAACAATATCTTTTTCATAATAAGTGTTGATAATTTTCCCGTCGATTTTTATTCTGCCGCGGTTACTGACCTGGACACCGGGGTGCCATTTAACATTACGCCATTTTTCATTAGGAAAATTTTCATTATTTTTTTTACAGGCAAATAATTCTTTCCAATGTTTTGCATTTTCTTTTAAATAATAATTGTTTATATCTTCTGTTGTTCTGACACTTTTTTGCAATTCTGAGATAGTCCATGTATGTTCGATTATGTCATCGCCTGTTTCATTTTTATAAATTATTTGTTTCATAATCTGCCCTTTTTATTATCAAGTGTATTGTAGCACAGGTGCCGTAAATTCTCAAAATCATATTTATTTTCTAAAACCACTTGAATACTGATATAAAATATAATATAATCATTGTCGATAAAGGTGGATTTAACCTGACTTGTCCTGCCTTATAAATGGACTAAACAAGGAGTTGTTATTATGCTTATTTCCCGTTTTTTAACGTTCGTAATGCGTGGTGCAACATCGCAATCCACCTTTGGTTCACTTTGCAAAAACCAAAGGAGTATGTTATGCAAAAAACAGCCGAAGCGGTGTCAATCGGACACCCAGATAAAACAGCCGATTATATTTCCAGCTATATCTTGGACAAAATAATCAAACAAGATAATCTTGTGCGCTATGCCGTCGAGGTTATGATCAAAGGTAATACGGTCGTATTAGGTGGCGAGGTTACCACATCTGCCAAGGTTGGTGATTTGACCGATTGGGTAAAACAAGCACTTGCCGAGATTGGATACGATTCAAAGTACGCAGCCCAGTGGGGTGAATGCGTTATTGACCCAGATAAAATAAATGTTATCAACATGATTGGGGTTCAATCGGGGGATATTGCCATGGGTGTCGATCATGACGGATGGGGCGACCAAGGTGTGTTTGTTGGGTATGCCTGCAAGAGTGAAGGTAAAATAAATAGGGAATTATTCCTGGCAAAAAAATTGAATGATGCCCTGTATGAAAAAGCCCGCAAATCAAAAAATTTGGGAATCGATATTAAAACTCAAATTACCATGAACGATGACAAAATAGAAACCGCCATTGTTGCAATCCCAATGTTACAAGACGAAGACCTGACTGACTTTATTGTTGATACATTGGGAAAACGACCAACGAACATTATCGTAAATGGCACAGGACGGTATACTTATCATGGCTCGGTTGCTGACTGTGGTATGACTGGGCGGAAATTAGCATGCGATTTTTATTCTGTCGCCTGCCCTATTGGTGGTGGCAGTCCATGGACCAAAGATGCCAGCAAGGCAGATTTAACATTAAATGTTTATGCTCGCATTTTGGCATGCGAAAACCTGAGGAACAATGACGAATGTTTTGTTTATCTGTCTTCGTGTATTGGACGAAATGAATTGCCCAGCGGTTTGATAAAAACGATTAAAAATGGTGTCGTTTCATATCATGACCTGTGGTGCAATCAAAAGCCCAGCACACTTATCAAAGCATATGGGTTGGATAAACCTGTGTATACCAAATTATGCCGCAAGGGAATTTCAGGAATACAAATTTAATAAAGGTGCCAAATGGCACCTTTATTAACGTTATTAAAAAATCCGTTACTTACTATTCTTTATTTTTGTATAGAGCCAAGTATCTTTTTTTTCGTCTTTTTTTATCATCTCTACTTTGTAATTTTTTACGTCTAATTTTTTTTCCTTAAAAAATCTTTCTTCTGCTTCTTTGTTGGACGTCATATCATTATACAAAGCAACTATTTCACCTAAGGCCACAATTTTTATACGTTTTTTTTCACCTTTGTATATTATCATTTTTATTTTTCGATAACGAATAGAATTCATATATTTTAAATATATAAAGGCCGGCAAATACACTAAGGCTAAGATCGGCAATATCATCAAAAGTGCTTGCAAAAATTCATATATTGTATCTATGTTTGCTACCACTAGTGCGACTACCAAAATCACCAATCCTACGCCAAGAATAGAAAACAAAATTTTCCAAAAAGCATCTGTGTTAATTACACACAATAATAGATAACCTAAAACTATACCAGCTGCTATTTCTAGTATTAACATTTTGATTTCCCTTTGCTTATTTCTTGTTTATTGCCAGTACAAACCCAAACAATACTGACCAGGTTAAGAACATTGTGCCACCAAAACTGATAAATGGCCAATACGCAGCCGTTGACAACAGTCCAAATGCCACCGCCAATCCAATTAATACAAAGATTGCAAATAAACCTAATGTGCCTGTGTTCATGATTTTGTTGAATTTATCTGTGGCATATTTACTCATTCTGGCAAGTATTGTTGCTATGCAACCGTAAATTGCCAAGGTCAACAATCCCATCAACATTCCAAATTTTGCAATGATGCCTGTGAACATAAAATCAGACACCAGATTTGGCAATCTGGGTAATGCCGCCAATGATTCTGGGGTATTACCAACCAGCGCACTGGTGGTGATTGCATAGGTTGATATATGGGATGCATAATTTCCAAAATCCATTATTCTGTGTTGGACATGTGGAAACAGTGCTATACCCAATCCCAATGCTAATACGAATGCAATCACTATTGCGATACTGGTATAAAACACACCTTGAAAATTCTTGCGTGCTGATATTCCAATTATAACGAACAACAATGTATAAACCTGGGCCATAAATATGTATGGTGCCAAGAATGCCGCAAACACGATAAACAATGTCAGCGCGGTTGTGCCTATCATTGTTCGTGTTTTATTTGCTTTTTCATTACTGAGCCAGTTGGACATCAAAATAATGTATGCTGGCAACATCAGAATATATGGATTTATCGGTGCACCAAATATAAACACATATCTGGATGCGCCATGAACATAGTGTGGGCAGAATACTGTTATCAGCATCAGTATCAAGGAAAATATTCCAAGTACCCAAGCAATGCGAACTATCCATTTTTTTGATAATTTGCTGAGTGCAAATAGCAATATTATTCCGACAATTGCAAATGGTAAAAACTTTCTGAAAAAGAAATGTTCATCCAAATAGAATCTGGCAGATTCGTATGGGCCAACAAAATACATTCCGCACAATCCCAGCAAAACCAATGCAATTATAGATGTCCATAACAACCGATTGTTTGTATTCAGCCAATTTTTGATTTTATTCCACATCAGATTTCCCCCTTTCTTTACAGGAACTATACCCCATTTATTTCAATTTGCAATATGTGTGAATAAAAAATATAAGTGTATTGCTTTATCAAATTTTATACTGTACCATTACATATAGCCACAGCATAAGGTTATGAAATGACTGAAAAATTACGTCCTTTGAGTAAAACAAAAAAATTTAAGTCGAATTTTTTGTCCGAGGATAAATCTAATATCCAAATTTTATTGGATAAAATTGCAGAAATGTATTCGGGTCTGGATGGAGAAGAACCCAGATACCCATTAAAACGTTTCAAATATGATGATATGGTCAATTCGGACTTTTTTACTGAAAATGGTTGTTCCAGAAAACAAGTTATCAAAAACATTCAACAAATGTTCGATGGGGTTATCAGTTGGTACAGCCCATATACCACATTTAATATAACAACAACCCCATTATTAGATACGGTTGCGGCTTCGACTGTTACGAATTTATTGAATCCTAATTGTTTGTGGGATTTTGCATGTGGTAAATTCGTGTTGATAGAAAAAAATATTATACATTTGTTGGGCAAAACTATATTTAATTCAAATAATTCTGATGGTCTGTCTACATTTGGTGGCAAGGGAACTTTGTTTTATGCCATAAAAACTGGCATAAGTAATTGTGATATCGATCATAAAAAAAATGGTTTAAGTGGGAACTATGTCGTAATTTGCAGTTATGTATCTCATTTTTGTTTGGCTGATGTTTGTGATTATGTTGGAATTGGAACGAATAATTTAATTCGTGTTCCATTACAACCTAATCGAGAAATGGATTATGACGCATTAGAAAAAGCATTGGAAAAATCTGTCCAGGACGGGAAAAAAATTGCTGCAGTTATATGTAATGGCGGAATAACACTGGATTTCTGTATGGATAATGCAAAAAAGATTCGCAGCATTACAGATAAAATCGAGAAAAAATATAAATTGCCTTATAAAATTCATATTCACGGAGATATGGTTTTTGGATGGGCATGGCGTTTTGCAGATGAAAAATATTTAAAAGATTGTAATGAGCCGGCTGCTAAAAAAATATTGAAAATCCGAAATATGTTAAAGAATATGACGGCAACAGATAGTATCGGTGTTGATTTTCATAAAATGGGATTGTGCCCCCACAATTCCAGTTTCTTTGTTTTGAAAAATGGACAGCATATGGATTTACTGGGTGGTGCCGTAACAGCCCAAGATAATGGTTTGTGGGGAAACAAACACCTGCATTATAATTCGTTGGAAAATTCTAAAAGTGGAACAGGTATAATTTCAGCTTATACATCGCTGTGCACATTGGGGTCGCGTGGAATTGCGGAATATTTAATGTATCTGATGCATGTAAAAGAAACATATGTAAATTTAATTGAAACCAAATTTAAACATATATTCACAATTTTAAATACAAAATCATTGGGATTCGAAGTTGTGTTCAAAGTAACCATAGACGGCAACCCATTTACCAAAGAAGATTATATCAATTTATGTAATGGAATTTGGTATGCTGAAAAGCCCCCTTATATTGTCAGCCAAGTTTTAAGATATTTCCGTAATGGGAAACCAGAACCAGCATTGCTGATATATTCAATGTCCCCGCATGTAACGGAAAAACATTGTTTACATTTGTTGAAAATGCTGGAAAAAGATTGTCGCAACCTTGCAAAAAATCGTGGCACATCACCAGACAGTATTGAAAATCTGTTCGTGCCAAAATAGTTAATCTTGTTGCAATTCTTCCATTAAAAGTTCACGAATATCACATTCGTTGCTTTGGCAACATGCAATCACATCCAACAACAATTTGCCAACCTGTTTTCTATCAAAAGTGATGTTGTTGTCGTGTGCCTTGGTCAAATATGTATCAACCAAATTATGTAATGTGTTGAAATTGAATTTTTCTACATTACTGAATCCATGGTTGTATTCTTTATCAAAACCGCGTTCTGAATATGCCACACCAGAAAAACCATTTTTAATTGCCATCAATGATGTATTCGAAGATTGTTCTGGGGATGGTAAATTTGAATAATCAAAGAAAACCAGTTCATCGCATTTATCAGGTTCTTTGTTTTTTAATTCACCGTCAAAGTCAACTATTCTAAAAAAGAAATCAATTCTTTCCAATGATTGTGCAATACTGTGCATAACGTGGTGGAAAATCACATTTTCTGGTTTTACATCTATGCCCAGTTCTTCTTTTAATTCACGAATCATTGCCTGGGTCGCAGGTTCATTTCCATCAACGTGCCCTGCTGGCAAAACCCAAAAACCGCCCTTGAAAAAACCATCACTGCGTTTCATAAATAAAACCTGACCATTTTTTTCAACCAGTGCGTTGACCGTTATATTCATTCTGAATCTGTCTTTGACTTTTGCCATAATTTATTCCTTTTGGTTATATCAGCATTTTATATAAAACGATTTTTTTTACAAGTTATTTAATCAAGCTGTTCCATCTGGCTATTATACTGTACATATTTGCATCTAATTCTTCTCGTTCTTTTCTGTATCGCCCACCCAGAATTGTAGATGCCTTTTTATACGGCAATAACCGTTGCAATGCACCGAACATATTACCAGACCAAATGCGTTGCTTTCTGTTGAATACAATTTCATTATCAATCGAATACAACTCTTTCAATTTATCATGTAATTTATTTAATTTTATAACATGTTCATTTTGTCGTTGGGCGACCGCGCGAAATGCTATTTCGGTTGGATTAGATATTACTTCGTCATTGTAAAACTTTTCAAACTCTGCCTGATTCACAGTAAAATCTGGATTGTTTAAAAGTTCATTAAACAACAAAACTTCTTTGAAAATGCTGTTGCCATTTAATCCAAATTCACCTTCGAAATCCATTTTATTAAACCAATTTGTTATTTTGGCATCCATCCATACACAACATTGTACAATATTTGGAGAAATACCAATTTTATGTGTTTTTACATCTTGTAATATACATTCGTTTAATGTGTGCAAAGCGTCTTCGAGGTGTTTAGTTTTCAAATTGGTGTTTAACAGTTCTATTTTTGTTTGCAATTCTTTATTTTGCACATTTGGTAAATGCAATTTTGCTTCGTTCAAGTTGGTGTTCAATCGTTGCAACACAGAAACTGCAGTTTCACCGTTTTCACATAACTGATTATAGTTTGCAAGGTTAAATACATTTTCAATATTAAAATCTGTTTTAGATTGGACAGCCAACAACTGCGATTTGTCCTGGGTGTTATAATATTGCAACATTCCTGATATCAATGCTTTGACATTCAAATCACTGTTATGTATCATGTCGCCTACCCCGGCACCAAAGGCCCCATGATGCCCTATTAAAATTGCATCTTTTCTTATCTGTTCAAATGATTCAAAGTTTCCTGCGGGTAATTCTTTATACATTTGTGTCAATTCATGTAATCCTGATGAAGATACCGGTATTGCATAGCATTTATAGGAAAAATCTGCTAATCCTGTACCGCCCTTTTGTTTATGGTCGTCAAACCAACGGGTTCCCCTGTATGAAAACACAGAATTGCCCCGTTTGGCCTGGGGGATGATGATTTCTTCAAAATTTTTATAAAACTCGTCAGATACTAAATTTGGGAATCGTTTTAAACATGTTACAATATCATTTCCCAAACGTTCTAATAAATTTGCATCGCATTTATAGTCACACGCAACATTCATAGCATGCAAAAAACCGTTTATATGATTTGGATATTTTTTCGATAATAAAAACATCAAGAGATGCAATGCATTAACACGTGGGTATATGTTGTTCGTAATGTTTATCAGTTTAGATGTGTATTCATTAGGGTCACAATTTGGTATTAAATTGTAACAATTCACAAACACAGGTATTTTGCTGATAAAAGCATTTTGTGCATCTTGGTAAATTATTTTTGATGCGTTATCAGAAAGTATTTGTTTAATATCCATTTTTTTATTCTTTATTTTGTTTTCATTTGGTTATAAAAATTTTGGAAAACTTGTTGCATTTTGTTTTCTACGTCTGGGATATCTGTACCTTGGACAAATGCATATCCAGATGTTTCACTGGATTTACGTTGAACATCGTGTTCTTGGCCAGGTTTGGCAAATAATTCCACATCAAACACACCAGAATGCGCCAATATTTCTTCTTTGGATTGCATTTCGGTAATTGTACCTGATTTGCGTGGCAAAAATACATTTCCAATGACTTTATCAGATTTGTGTTTTTCTGGTTTTACAGGTTTGCCTGTGGCAATGTCTATTATCGCATCATAAATGTCAATTCCAGATGCCAAAGCATGATTTTCTATGATACGATGTCCGGCTGGACGCCAACCAAATTCACCTAATGTTGGCATACCATTTTGATCAATAAAACATTCTGAGTGAATATATCCATTACGCAAATTCATAGATGTTACAATGCGTTGAATAAAATCGTCTGGCACAAATTTGAAATTATCAGGCACAGTATTACACGCAATATGGCCACGAACCAGATTATCCGTCATGGCAGCCAATGGAGAATTTGGAACGTATGTTATAAATGTGTTTAACACTTTGCCGTCTTGGATTAAACCATCAATAATCCATTCTGGGTTAGTGTTATATTTTTCAACCATAAATTTGTTTGGTACTATTTCCACTGGCAAATTTTGCACATCTGAAACATTGGATAATTTGTAAGTATCCATACAAGATTGTCCCGAACGACGTTTAAATATAATCGGATAGTTATAAACCGATGCAAAATGAATAATATCATTTGGTGTTTCTATTGGTGCGAAATCGTTTACGGCAATTCCCGATGATTGTAATTTCTTTTTCATTTCTAGTTTATCTCGGGTCCACAAAATTTGCTCGTCGCTTAATGCTGCCACCCCCAGATTACGAGCAAACTTGTTTGCCTTGTCTTGCAAAAATTCTGAACCATTATAGAAATAATCAGGATTCAGACCATTTGTCGCAGACCAATTATGGAATCTGAGTATTTCGTCTGGGTTTAAATCCGCTGCGGTAAATACATTTTTTGTATAAGTATCCATTATGTATTTATCGCTGAAATGGTAATGTTGTGAAAAACGCAAGAAAACAACATTTATATCATTGCGGGCTAATAACTTTCTGCCCAATGGAGTGTCGGTTTCTTCGGCATACAATAATGTTTTTTTCTTGGTATTTCCATTGTGTGCTAATGTATCAATAATTACATTTGCCGCATCTTCGACTGAAATGTGTGAAGTGTTGATATGTAAATCATAATATTGTTTATCAAATATGTTTTTCTTGTAACGGGCAAAACATCTTCTTTCATCTCGGTTATCGCGTTCTATGGCATATTGAAATGGTTCTGGGTGATTAGATTCCATTCTTTGAACCAGACGTGATAATTGAACATCTTTATCCACATCAATTAAAACAGATATCAATGGTTTATCTGACACTAAGATATCCCCAGATTTAATAGCAAAAGATACACTGCGTCCGTCAATGATAGCAATATCATTATCGGTATAAACAGAACGCATAAACTTTACCATTTCATCATCAACTAATTCTTTTGGAATTTTGTTGTGGAAATGCGTTCTGTAATGTTGACCACATGAAAAACATGGAACATCCAAGTTGTATATTTCCTTTAACCTTTGTTGCAACAATTGAATAATTGTGCTTTTTCCGGAACAGATACGTCCATCAACCGAGATTATAAATTTCATTTTTGATACCCCCTGGATATAATTTGTGCAAAATTTTTTAGCACTGTATTTTTTTGTTTTTCTGGTATATTTCTGGTCATCAGATCTGGTTCAGCCAATTCTATTTCCATAATTCCGTCATTAACAATATCGTATCTGGCATACACAGGATTTTTTCCAAAATATTGTTGTACGGATTTTGCTGATGCAACCGCCATATCGATAATATTTTGTGGAATTTTGTTTTTAGGAATATATATCGGCTGTTTTTTATCTGTAAAGATTCCTGGAAAGCGTATCACAGCATGACTGAAAACACCGTCCATAAAAACCAGCGCATATTCGCCATTATGAACATTTGTAATAAATGGTTGAACCAAGCACATCGTATTTTGAAACTTGGTTTTTATAAACTTTTGGGTCATATTATTTTTTAATTCTGGCGAATTTATTACATATGTGTCATTGCCACTGGCAGAAACCACAGGTTTAAACACTAATTTTTGTGTTGCAAATTTTTGGTACAATTCTGATAAATTTATAGTGTTTGTTATTTCGTATGGAATAACCGGAATTTGTAATTCTTGGAGTGTGTTAAATTGAACCGCTTTATTTATATTCCAACGAACTATTTTTGTGTCGTTTACCAAAGGTATGTTTTGCCCGTCCAGTAAATCCAGCCATTTTAAAAAATTTGCATAATCTTTGTGATATCCCCATGCACTGCGTAATATTGCAATATCGTATTTATGCCAATCAACCGCTTTATCATTCCACGCAACAATGTCATTTGGTATATTTTGTTTTTGCAGCATGTTGCCCAATGCGATATCTTCTGAAATCTTATTGCAATATTCTAAACAAGATACAATTGCAGCATACATTTATCGGGTCCTTGAATACTTTATTGGGTAATCTGTTATCTTTTTTGCAGATTCTTTTAATTTTAAAAAGCAATTTATTAAATCTGGTCTGTCAAAAGCATATGTGACTCGCCCAACCAGTTGATCTTTATTCGGCCACGCAATTGAACTGCCGGTCAGGAATTTTATATTATTATCGCAATAAAAGAACCGAGATAATTCTTCGTCATTAACTATTTGTCTGGAATAATAATATTTATTTTTCATTTTGGAAAAATCCAGCATTGCAAAGAATCCTGAATCTGGTAAATCAGAACTGATTAAATCTATATTATTTATTCCATCATAATCTGTTGGCAATTCCAGTGCATATTTTTGGATATCGTGATAAATATTATTTTTCATTTTCGTATCTGGGATAGAATCAATGCCGTCCAGAATAGATTTCATTAAATAATATCTGTATTTATATTCCCCCAAGACACTTGTAAAATATTTTTTGTATTCTTGGTGTCTGGCTTTGGTATTATTAAATGCACCTGCAACTGCGGCACATGTAATCACAGGAACAGAATCTATGGTTTGGAAAATATGATTTCTGATACCGGCAATAACACGAGCATCGGCAACTATGGCACCTGCCCTGAGGCCTGCGGCATGATAACATTTAGATAAACTGAACAAAGAAATTGTATTTGAAAATGCATTTGGTAATGTTCCGATTGGAACCGCCATATTATTTGAATCAAAACATAAATCACGATATGTTAAATCATCTATGACGAAAATACCCCTTTGCGAACATATCTGGTGTATTTTGTTTAACAAATCGATATTGTCTGGGCCCATAACTTTTCCCATTGGATTGTGAGGGTTGGTATTTACAAATGCCCTGACATTACCTGTTTCATCTAAAAACTGGGCTAATTTGTCTGGGTTTATCAACCAATTATCACATGGGGATAAATCTATGAATTTTACATTTGCACCAACACGTTCTGGAATAAAAGAAAACAACCCATAATTCGGTGCCGGAATAACAACTGTATCACCCGGGGATAAAATCAGTTTTAATACGAATTCAAACCCCTGGGTTGATCCATTTGTGAAAATAATATTTGAATTATCTATACCTGGGAAACCAATAGAATTCATATATTCTGCAACATCATTTCGTGCAGATTCATCACCTGCGGCAATAGGATATTCATTTAATTTACATGTTCCCATTTTATCTGCTATTGCCTGGGTAACACCAGGAAACACAGGAAAATTACCTGGACTGCCACCGCCCAGACGCACCCGTTCAACCGGGGGTAATGGTAAATCATCAACAATAAAACGTTTGGAATCGCCATATATATCAAACATTTGTTTCAATGGCATTAAATCCGAAGAAAAGTTTTGATTTATAAGGGGTTTTCCCAGAGACGGCATACCTTCGGGATTTAAAGTTGATAAATCCGGCCGTTTATTTAGTAATCTTTTTATAGAGGCATTATCCACAGATATAAACCTTGTTTTTATCAAAACTAGCACAAAACTATAAAATGTCAAGAACTATCTTATGCTTTTGATATTACCTGTAATACGAAATCCATTGTGTCTTTATCTGCTATTGCAATTCTAAAATAATTGTCAAACGGTGCTGTAACCGATTTGACCTCTATATTTTCCTTATCAAATGCGGCAATAATTTTCTCAGTTTTGTCCCAAAAATTTACCAGAATAAAATTACCGCCCTTTTCTATTACATCAAATCCCAGCCTTTGTAATCCAGTTGCAAATTCATGTCTGATAGATATTGTTTCGGCAACCAATCTTTTTAATAAATCGGGCTTTGTACACATTACTTTAACCGCACGAGCAGCCAAAGAATTTAATTCTATGGTTGGTTTGAATTTTTCTATTATTTCAATAACGGATTCATTTGCTAATATATACCCGATTTGCAACCCTGTGAATCCAATATTTTTCGAAAAAGTTCTGATTATAATCAGATTATCAAATTCATCCAACAATCCCGATGCGTCTATACCAGCAAAATCGGCATAGGCCTCGTCCAAAATTACTGGCATATCAGATGGTAATTGTGAAAGCAGTGTTTTTATTTCATCAATTGTAAAATAAAATCCAGAATTTCCATTTGGATTTGCCAATATCAAAACATCGGTGGTTTGTTTTGCCTGGGCGATTACATCGTGTATATCAAAGCAACCATTGGCATCAGGCATAATTCCACGCAAAGAACAATTTAACATTTTTGCGTAAACTTTATACATAACATAGGTTGGATAACATGTCAGTATTTTTGACCCGGGTTCACAAACGGCCTCGAGCACTGTTTTTATTGCAATGTCAGCACCGCCAGACAATAAAATCCGTTTTGTTGGTTGTCCAATGTATTTTGATAATGCGTCATATACAGATTTCATTTCTGGATATGCACTGGCCTCTTGGATGGTATAACCAGACATAATTTCGTTGAATATATCAACAGGCATGGCCGGATAACGTTCATTCATTCCCAAACGAATTTTATCCAATCTGGTATCATAATCTTGACGTGGACGAGTTATGTTTTCAGCCAATTTACGACAATGTATCATTTATGCCTCGTTATCTGGTGTTTGTTTTTTGTTGCATTGCCTTTTTTGTGTATGTGTCGGCAAATTCTTGTCTGGTATCAAATGTCAATGTTTTTCCATTGTGTCGGATTGCGACCTCTTGGCCACGAGACAAAATCATTGTTCCATCGTTTAAAAACATTAGTTTGCACCCCATTACACTATAATCAAAAACCACACGCAATATTTGATTTTCAGGTGTTTTAAATTTGATTTCTTTTATTCTGCAATTCGTATCCAATGAAATTTGATGTTTATTATCAATTCGCCAATTATCACCATTACGGAAAGGTACAGGCTTTTTTGATTCTTTGTATTCAGTAACACGATAACCTGTATCCAGAACCATTTTGCTGTTTGATGTTCTCAAAATACTAAAATTATCCGTATTTGTATTCAAATGAGCAACAGAACCAAAATCGATTCCACCATCATTCATATTTACAGTTATACCTGATGGCAAACTGACACTGGTAATTTGCTTGCCAGATATTTGAAAATCGATACCATTTTTAAATGCGATTGGTTTTATGTCTGGGGTTGGTTTATCAGAATTTTTGGTATCTGTTTCAACATTACCAACATATAACACTTTGTGTTGATTATAATCTAAACGAACAACCAAACCATCCGAATGTGTATATTCATATACACCTGGTCTTAATTTTATAACATCAGGACCATTGTCCCATAATTTATCTGCAAGTATTTTTAAATCTTGGTCGTATTCTTTTTCTTGGTCACAAAGTTTTTGACGTAATCTGTCGCTGTAATAATTATGGCTGAGAACATTACGCAAATGTGAATAATGTCGCCATTTTTTTGCCTCGGCTGGCGAATGAAAACCTATCTTTTCCAGATATTCCCATGCCTCTTGCTTTTTCATATTTTGACCACGTATTTGGCAATGACGCATAACCATACATTCAACCGATGTAAAACTTTGCAAGAAATATGAACGCAATACATGATAGTTTATTTGTTCATACCTGTATGAATCATCAGGATATTCATCAACAACATTTACAACTGGTACCTTGTAATGCAGACGTTGATTTAATGTTTTATATTTTTTATCAACCAGCGGATAATTTAATTCGGCATATATTTGTGTATCTATACCATTTTCCACATTTACAAAATGTGCCGTCAAAACACGATCTATAAATTTATTATTACTTTCATCGTTGTAGCGAATAATTCTGTTTGGATTTAATATATTTATAACGTGTTGCAGTTGGTGTAATACATCTATATACGATTTCATACGTTGAACAATAGATTTATCACACAGTTTTAAATATGAAGCCACATATTCTTGGCGAGTATTTTTGTTTTCTTTGGCACCACCAGGGGTAAAATAACCCAAATCATCCAATGTATCCCATTGGTGACGCAAAAAATGACGAATATTTACATATTCTTGGAAAGCATCAGCAGATTTAATCAAACCTTCTTGTTCGGCTGTATCCAAAGCCAATCTGTTTTCTTGTTTAGTGTATTTTGTTTTATGTCCAATATATGTTTCACGACACATATCTAATACTTTTGCTGCAAACGACCCCAAACATTCCAATATAATATTTTCGTTTGCAACCACCCTTTCTGCCGCACAGATATCTCGCAATGATTTTACAAAATTATCCATTCCGACATAATTATTTTTATCCAGATATTCCAGATAACTGATTACCATGTACAATTCGTTTAATAAATCCATATCACGAACGATGTCTGATAATTGAGCATCTTTGAGTTTTCCGGTGTACACCGCTTTATACATTCCATCAATAAAAAATGTGGTATCACCCAGTTTACAATCCGCTGGGTATGCAATCGTGCAACGTTCCAACGTGGATGGTAATTGCATATTCAGATATGTAAGTCGATACGGAGGAATCGCATATTTTTTTATAAAACCTCTATCTTCTTCGGTTTTTACATGTTGTAATGTAACGTATGAGTGGGTTCCGTCATTGTTAATATCATCATCTATAAAATCTTTGAATTCTTGCTTTTCTTGGTTCTTTAATGCGGATATATGCCATGACAAAGCCATATCTGGTCTTTCTGGATTCATACGCTCTTTTTGGGCATATTCTAATTCTTCTAGTGATGATGTGTTGATAATTCTTTCTTGTTGTCTGGATATGTACAGGTAATCGTCATAGATAGCGGTAAGCTCTTCTATTTGATTTAACGGAATAGATTTGTATTTTTTATTTTGTATCATGCTTGCATTTGTATCACAGATTTTATTTTTTGTCAATATTTAACCGCTTGTTTTCTAGAAGCGGTGGTTTTGACACCCAGTAATAACTATTTATTTATACCTAATTTTCGTACCGGTGGAATTCGTAATCTATATCTTCATTACCACAATAGCGGCATCTGTATACTACTTCGTCAGTATATTCTGTTCCGGGAACGGTGACCTCGGACGTAAATAAAACATTACCGTTTCTGTCTCTGGTTTCATTTGTTTTGGTTATAGAACATGGTCTTTCTTCGATACAACGACGGCTGACCTCGAATCTGGCCCACCATTTGCCACACTTTTCACATTTAGTACTGATACCGTTTGCGGCTATTATTAAACCGCTTAAGACAAATGCGATTATCCAATAATTTATACCCATATTATCACTGACGCCAAGCCATATCATACCACCAATTACCAAAACTATCAGCCATGGTCTTTTCCCTATTTCACGTATTGCCCATATCAAAATCGCTATTGCTATTGCGATTAAGATATTTTCAGTAGAAAATAAATCAAAGTGGTATTTTTTGACATATTGACGTGATATATAACCTGTTTTACCACGGTGTGTTACTTGCAACCACGATGAATCATAAATGGCACCTTTGATAATATCACCTCGGCTTAATTTGCCAATTTCAGAATAACTTTTATCTGGGCCTGAACGAACCTTTAACACACGTGCGGTTACCTCGTATTTTTCCATTTCTGTGGAGGGTGCAACAGCCTTTTTTTCAACCGTATTTTTTGTTGGTTGCGATTTTGTTGTCGTTGTTGGCTGTGATTTAGTGTCTAATGTTGATGGCTCTGGTAAATATAAACTGGTCGCAGGTTTATGTAATTTGTATTCTTTTACATCGCCCTTTTGTTCACCATTAACAAACTTTGTTTCGCTTTTTAATTCTTTGTTATCATAATATTCTTTTAATATGCCATCCAATTTTCCATTTTTGAAATTCGCATCCATGTGGATATTTCCACTGCGGTAATATGATTTTGCAGAACCTTCTTGTTGGTCGTTTTTATAATTTAAATCACGTTGCAAAACACCGTCTGAATAAAATTCTTTGGCTGGACCATTTTTTTCACCTTTTACAATCGTATATTCGCCTTGGACATTACCGTTGTCATAGTACATTGTTAATGTACCTTTTTGGGCGGTTTTATCTGTTTCTTGATACAGTCCTTTTAACTTGCCCTCTTTGCTGTACTTTTTAAAGTTTCCGCTGATTTCATTATTTTTAAATTGGATTTCTTCACTTAACGCACCATTTTCATAGTATTCCTTTTGTACCCCTTGTCTTACCCCATTTTGCCATACTGATTCACGCTGTAATTTTTTGTTTTCGTAATACAGTTTTATGTTTCCGTTTGGCATACCATCTTTGACTGTCAATTCTGCACTGATATTTCCATTAGTGTAATATCCAATTATCAATCCAGACACCAGATTACCCTGCATATCTTTACATACAATTGTACCACCCTTGTTATACAATCCATCACAAACAACATCTTGGTTTAAGATATAATCCGGTTTCACAGATTTACATGAAACCAATAATAAAGATAAAAATATAAGCAGGTATTTTTTCATTTTACTTTTCTATTTTTGTTAGTTGATATTCACCGTTTGGCATATCTTTGATTGCAATACCACGAGCAGCCAATTCATCACGTAATTTATCGGACATCGCCCAATCTTTGTTTTTACGTGCGTTTTGTCTTTGCTCTATGATACTGGTAATTTCATCAGATATTTCCAATTTGGTTTCTTGTTCGTTGATTGCCTTGGTCAAAGACATACTGAAAATAGAATCAACATGTTCCAAGAATTTCAATTTTGATTTCGCTGGGAAATCTGGATTTTTTACAGCATCCCACATTAACGCCAATGCCTGAGGTGCATGCAAATCGTTAAACATATGTGCATTAAAATCATGGATGTATTTATCCAACATTTCTTGATTTTCTGATGCATCTGTTGCGGCAACACGCTTGAATTCGCGGATTTTGCTGATTAAAGATTCATAAGAATTTTTTGCAGCATCTAGTGCCTCGAATGTGAAATTAGCAGATGTTTTATAGTGAGATGTCAGGCAGAAATATTTATAATGTTCTGGCTTATACCCCTTGGCACGCAAAGCATCAACGGTTAAAAATTCGCCACTGGATTTAGACATTTTACCATCTTTGACCTGTAAAAATGCACCATGAATCCATGTGTCGACCCATTTATGTCCCAGGGCGGCCTCGCTTTGTGCGATTTCGTTTTCGTGATGCACAGGAATATGGTCAATACCACCACAATGGATATCCACCCTTTCGCCCAAATATTTTGTAGCCATTGTTGAGCATTCAATGTGCCATCCAGGATAACCACGTCCCCATGGAGAATCCCATTGCAATATCTGGTTACCGAATTTAGATGTTGTGAACCACAACACAAAATCAGATGGATTGCGTTTGTTTGTATCTTGCTCTACGCGGGCGCCATGACGCAATTCACTGCGATCTTGGCCGGATAATTTACCGTATTCTGGGAATTTAGATGTATCAAAATATACATTTCCATTTGCGATATATGCATAACCTTTTTCTTCTAATTTTTTCACAAATTCAATCATATCTTCAATATGTTCGGTTGCACGCGCAACAATATCAGGACGTTTTATGCCCAGGGCAGCCTCGTCTTTGAAAAATGCATCCTCGTATTTTCGAGCCAAATCCAGCACCGCCATTTTTTCGCGTTCTGCGGCCTTTAACATTTTGTCGTCACCAGTATCAGCATCACTGGTCAGATGGCCAACATCGGTTATGTTCATAACGTGTTTTAATTTATAACCCGCCGTACGTATGGTTTTTGCCAATAAATCTTCGAAAATATATGTACGTAAATTGCCAATATGAGCAAAATTATATACAGTTGGACCACAGCAATACATTTTAAACTCTTGCCCATCAATTGGTTCGATTGTATCTATTTTGCGAGACATTGTATTATAAAAAGATATTTTTTCTGGCATTTTACTACTTTCCTATTTTTTATGTTTGTTATCTGGGCTTATCTTAGGATTTTAATAAGTAAAAGTCAATTATGATTGCGACTGCATATAAAAAAATCCCCTTTGGGAATTCCATGGGGATTTTTATTATCGACACATTTTGTTTTGCTTTAACGATTAGTCGTTGGTTTATCTATGAATATCCATACTAACCAAAGCAATGCCGCAACACCGATAATAGAATATACGATATTTGCTGCATATGTTGCTGGGCCAAAAAGCCATGCAACCAAATCAAAACCGAACAACCCAACCAGTCCCCAGTTCAAAGCACCAATAAAAGTCAACGGTTCTAGTACATAAGATGTCAATCCTCTCATTTATTTTTCTCCTTAATTCTGTTATCAAAAAGTCGCCTCTTTGATAATTTTATTATAAGGCAAAATGACATCGATTTCAATTACCAAACGGCACTTAGGAATAAGTGCAAAACTTTTTGAAGCATAGGAATTTGTCCATATTTCCACAGACAAATTGCCGCACTATTTCGACAAAGATTCAATCACATAATTTGCTAAACGCAACCCAAAATCACCCGTTACAGATATCATCGACCCCAGTGTTCCGGTATCATTTTTTATTGGATTTTGCGTTGAAAACACCACAGGAAAATCTGGCAATTTTTCATCACGCATCAATTTGCGAATTTTTGCAGCCAATGGACAAACCGTTGTTTTTGATATCTTTGATACCTTTATCGCAGACATATCTGTTTTTTGGGCGGCACCCATACTGGCAATAAATGGTATATTGTTTTTGGCACACCAACGATACAATGCGATTTTAGATTGCACAGAATCTATGGCATCCACCACAAAATCAGGTGTTACATCAGGATTTGAGTTTTCATCCCAAAACATATTGAATTTTGTTACATGAATATCTGGTGATATATCGGTAATTCTGGTTTCTGCGACATCAACCTTGAGCATCCCGATAGTGCTGTGCAACGCGAATAATTGGCGGTTTATGTTTGAAATTTCAACTTTGTCAAAGTCCACAATTATTAAATGCCCAATGCCACTACGTGCCAATGCCTCGATAGCGAACGAACCAACCGCGCCACAACCAACAACCATTACCGTTTTAGATTGCAAGTTTTTTACCGCTGTATCACCCAACAATAAACGTATTCTGTGTAATCTATCCATTGAAAAACACCCTTTTAGAATTATTGAATATATCGTCCAATGTGATATCTGGTCTAGCATTGGCAACTGCATTGGCAACATTTGGCACAATATCAAAATCGGCACAATCGCTCTCTATTAAAATTTTATCTTTTGGAACAAGCGGAATACTGGCTATTGCTTTTTTGTATTTGCTGTCCAAAATATTTGGAGAATAAGAAAAATACATATCTGCATCAAAATTTATTACGTTTTCTGTGCCGTCAAACGAATGAACCACTATTTTAGGCAATTTATTGCGGTATTTTTTTAAAATCTGTAACAAAACATCCCAAGCATGAACACAATGCAAATTTATTGTGCGATTGTATTTTACCGCCAATTCCAGTTGTTGAATAAACATTTTTTCTTGGGTTGAAAAATTGTCTTTGGTTTTATCCAGTCCAATTTCGCCAAGAATCAAATCTGGGTTATAATTCAACAGCAAATCCATATTTTTATACCACCCAGCCGACACATGATCCACAACAAATGGATGAATACCCAATCCAGCCGATATATTTTTATTTTTGTTTGCAATATCAATAACTGTTGCCCAATCGCTTTCTGATACAGAGTTCAAAGAACACCCAATCACCCCGATTTTATTTGCATCAGCGAACAAATCGTCAAACGATTGGTTTATAAACAAATGACTATGTGAATCTATGTATTTCTGCATAGTTTCCAGTGTAATAACTTTATCCGTTTATGCAATAAAAAACCGCAAAACCATAGATTTTGCGGTTCAATATCCGATTTATGTTTTTTACTTACATTTTGGGGTCATTCTTTCCAACCGGGCATTTTTAACCAGACATTCTAATTTTTTGAATCTGGAATTAATATTGCTGGATGGTAACCGAGTCATAAATTCGTATGCATCACGAACATTTTGTTCTTGGCCAGGTTTAACAATGGCCTTGAAATTTTGCATATCGTTTTGCGTGCGAGGATTAAAAAATTCTGTTCTGCCGTATAAACAAACGATACTCCAAAACAGGTAATTTGTCATAATTTCCTGTTGAGTTTTACGATAAAAGCAAAACACGGGTCTGCCCATTTTCTTTAAATATTCACATGTAATCACGTCACCGTACAATTCGTTACGTGCGTCATTTCCCAATTCGGTTAAAACCGGTTTAATATATTGTTTATAATTATTTTGCATAAAAATTCCCCTAAAAACTATACTTTATTTTGATATTCTTGCTGGAAACACACACCCATTCTAGCACGCAATACTTTTTTGTCAATGTATTTATTTGCATTTTTTGGGTGTTTTTTACATTGACATAAACGTTTATCCCCCTATGTTGATAATGGTTGGTGGGATGGTCCCACGGCCATAACAACGTAACCAAAGGAGGCAACCATGCAAGAAAAAAACGTAACATTTTCATCATTGGGCTCAGTTGGTAATGTTGCTGTCATTACCAATGGCGGTCAAAATAATAACACAACAAACCAAGCGATATCCCAAGGCAACGTTTCTTTCCAATACAGAAACCCAGAATGCAAAAAAGATATCGTTAATAACCCAGAAAAAAAGGATGTTTCCGTGAACATTTCTGGACCAACGGGTAATGTGACGATCATTGAGAACGATGGTACTAACAACCACCAAACCAATGGTCCAATCAACCAAGGCGATGTTCAGTTTGAACAAGTGCTGACACCAGAAAAAGTCATGGAACAACAACACCAGAAAGTGGCTTAAAAAAAAGCAAAACAAAAACCACCACATTTTGTGGTGGTTTTTTATGGTTAATCCCTGGTTTACCTGAAACAATATAATTGTTATAACCCGTAAAATATGGTATAATAATCTTTGTGTAGGAGAAAATATATTATGAAAAAATTCCCTTTGTTTTACATGATACTGGTTGGGGTATTATGCACATATAACGCAAAAGCAGATTCAGCGGATTGTCCTGCTGGATGTTTTTGTTTAGGCAATGGTACAGAGACAACTACTAATATTCAATCTTATGGTTCTATGTGCGATGATGCTGCCTCTAAAGCGGGTGCTGTTCCTAAGGGGTCGGGTTGTGTTCAGGCCACATACGGTTCGGTACATATGCACTCGCGAGAGTGCACAAATGTTCCTGTTATACCAGATTATTATTTTGATGATTTTTCAGAATACTATTCATCAAATATAGGATTTTATGGTTTTTTAAATAACGAGTTTCTGTATTTCTATTCTATCCAAGGTCTGCACATGTTTACATGTCCCGATACATTTCCAGAGTCAGACCCTGGGGCCAAGGCATTAACCGAATGTTTCAAATATAACCCAAATGGGACCAAGGCGTATTATGGTGCAGATAACTATAGCAACTGTAACATTGATGGTATCAGAGCAACCGTTGAAAATTTACAACATGCACTTGCTGAAGCAGCTGAAAATTTACAGAATGCGTTAAATGGTTCTTCGCCACGTGCAAATGTTAATAGTGTATCATTACCAATTAATACAACAAAATCCTCTAAAAATGTTGGCAAGAGTGCAATACCAAAAGCCACAACAATGAAAGCCGCCAAAACATTAAAATAGCTGTTTTGTCGTTGTATTTGTGGATATATACGCTGGTGTATTTGCTTAATTTAAAATAAAAAATACCGCTAAATGCGGTGTTTTTTTATTTAATCGGTTTTCTCTACACGCAATAAAAACTATTAAGAATTACATTTTCTGAATTCAAATTTGTAAACATTTCTACCATGAACTTTTATGTATTCATAATCGCTGAGCGTGTAAATTCCTTTATATTCCCAGTTATTTTGTGCCAAACAATGAAAAACATGTATACGAGCTGGCTCGGCCCCCTTTTTATAGTTATCAACAGCATCACAAAACTTTTTATTTTCAAGGGTTCTTGGTTGATCTACATAAAACGGGTCTTTATCCGTTTCATTTTTCCTGACATTATGACCTTCAAAATGAATAATATCGTCATCAACACTATCATCATAATTTTTGCCCATCATTATAACCCGTTTACCAAAGTTCATACCCTTATAAACTGAGGCACCTGAAATTTTATTAACTTCTTGGACCGTTAAGTTTTTTGTTCCTGGGGTGATTTGATTATATGCAGTTCTTATTATTGGTTCTTCTGGTACAATTATGCCTATATTTTTGTTATTTTGAATTACACTAATATCTGCTTCACCAATTTTTCCTAAATTTTGCAGGATTCTTTCTTTTTCATTACTATCATCAAAACTTTTTATAGATGTTATCATAGCACCTTGTAATGCAAATGGGCAATTGACAGCATGAACATTTGTATTACCAATCAAATCAATTCCTCGGCACAGGGTTTTAAAATCTCCACGGGTCTCATTTCCATAACTTAGATTACGTGCAAACATCCTGTAGTCCGGTCCAAAATTATTTGAATTATTATATGTAAGAACGCTTATACCCTCCATCCAAATTTTCTCAAAATCAACCACTTGATTAAAAGGTCGGTTTTCCATTAATTTTTCTTGGACATCATTATTATTTAGAATCTTCGCTAATGAAATGGCGATTCCCCAAAGAACATCATTAATATCAACAGTGTTTAGTCCTCTATATTGATCAATCATTTTAAATAAATATTTCAATTTTATTAGAAGATCTTGTTCACTATCTGTTAATTCATTCTTAATTGTTTCAATTTTGTCTCCAAGATACTTGTGTGCCAACTCCAACTCATTTGTACCCAATTTATCACCATCAATAGACTCATACACACAATCATCTTTATGTTTTTTTTGTAACAAATCTGTTAATAACAGCCCGCATTGATACAATGTTCTATAATTAATTTGGCCATTAAACAAAACAAAACTATTGTGAATCAAACCGGACTGTTGCATTAATTCATCTGTTATTCTATTGATTTCATGAAATTCCATAATGATCTCCGTATTCTAGAGCTCATAGTAATATAAAAATCATTATTTTGCAAGAATATACAACACAAAAATTTGTATTATCTACACCAATATCAATTTGTTATTGGTTTTTTGAACCCAAAAATTCTATGTATCTTCTGAGACCATTAGATAAGGATTTATGTGTTCCATCATCCGCTTTAATAAAATTTTGGGTATTAATATGCTTATCTAATCTTTTTTTCACCTCTGTAGCATCATTAATTTCCCATAGGTTTTCTTCGAAAAGTTTGGATGCTAAATTTATGGCACTTTTATAAGAATTACATGTATTTTTGGTATATTTATCCCTGTCACCATCCTTAAGTGAACGTAAATATATCATAAATTCTTGTTTTTGGGGGTGCTCGTCTTTTCTAATGTATGAAGAATTTTTTGCACGAATGTGTGTCATTACCCAACCTGGTTCGTTTGTATTCAGATATTCTTTTTTTATATCTTCAGATACCAAAGGACAAGATTTTATAAAGCTGACATACGCCCCATCAAGTAAATCGCTGGTACAAAATTTTGTGTCAGTTTGCATGTCAGTAAACTTGATAATAACACTTAATAAACTATCGATTTTAGATAACCACGCTGTTAATTCTGGATCATTATGAAAACAGGTTCTGGCCATTGAAACAATTTCAGAATAAGACACATCCTTAAAATTCTCTCGTTTTTGCAACACAGATGCAATTAGTTTAATATTTTGCCTGTTTTTATCGTTATTTTTTATCTGACGAGCAATCATCGCTGGTAATATTCCCTCGTTCAACACAAAACGGCACCAAGTTGCACTTAATCCAATATTTTCCATTATTTATCTCCACATTTATATATTTACTTTGTAATAATACACAACCAACTATAAAAATCAATAAAAAAATACTATACTATAACTATAAAAAAACTATTGACTTGTTGATATTTTTTGTTATAGTACTCGATCGAGGTGAGGAAATTTGTAGATGAGAACTGGCGTTAGCTGAATATTGATTATTCGGTTAATAAACAATTAACAATAGAAAAAAGGGCAAAAAAATGTCACGATTTATTGGAACTTTTAATGAGTTCAAAAGATATGTCAATGATTATGTAAAAAATCAGGTTCCTGTTCTGACAAAGAAATTCAAACCTGGAAAATGCGAACGTTGTGGGCGACCTGCAATTTTGGATGCGGCTCACAAACGAGGCCGTGGTCGAGACATAATCATTAAAGAAGCATTTGACGCAGCAAGTGTTTTAATAAGCGGCAATGTATATGACGTTGATATGGACATATTTTCGCAATATGTTTATCAAGAACATAGTAATCCCAACAATCTTTGGTTTTTATGTCGAGCTTGCCATCGAGAATATGATGCCAAAAATAGCACTATTCAAGAGAGCGAATTCAAACGTATCTAGTGCTTTTTCTGATCCGTTTGCCTGGGAAATTCAGGATCTTTTTCGTCCTATATAAAATTGCGCTTGGTGTGCCGTTTATATTATGACTGATCCTTTTGCCACTGCCCAAACAGAAAATTAAAACCACCACAAAAGTGGTGGTTTGAATTTTCTGGTCGGGGCGAAAGGATTCGAACCTTCGACACCTTGGTCCCAAACCAAGTACTCTACCAGACTGAGCTACGCCCCGAAACGAACACAAGTATAACATGTTTTTTAGTGATTGCAAGTGTAAAAAAAAAATATCTTGTGTATTATGTACTTTTTGGATTACAATTATATCAGAATGAAAGGAATTTTTAAATTTTTGCCTGTTTTATTTATTATTCTGCCCTGCTTTGCCCAGGCGCGTAATGTGGTGTCGCGTGCGGCACGTGTTACAAATACACCGACATCGGGTTATACATACAACTATATGTATCCTTATTTGAATAATAAAATGCGTTCTACTTTGAATCCTGGGGACGCTAATGCACAAAGTACCAATCCAATAAATGTTGTTGTGAAAACTGTACCTATGGAAAACACAACCCAGCGCAGAGTGGTTGCTCGCAGTGGACGGGTCAGCACAAAAACAAATTCTGCAAAGTTAAATACAAATGGTATTGTGGCACGTGCCGGCAGTATGCCGTATGCAACAGCGAATACAAACACATCGACCAGACGTGTAACACCACGCGGATCGGTTGCCCGTGCTTTACGCAGTGGTGGTGGCACCAGTACCGCATCTGGAACCGTAAATTCAACGACTGGGAATTCTGTTTTTGTTTCGTCCAGCAGATGTTTGGCTGATTACACCGAATGCATGAACGATTATTGTGTTCGTGCGGATGCCGCATATAATCGTTGTTTTTGCAGTTCTAAATTGGCACAGATTGATGCACAATACCAACCACAAATTGATTCTTTGGTTACCCAGATTTTAAAAGCCAAAGATACAACCCAATGGACCGATGCAGAAATGGCTGAATATTGGGAAGAAAAAATCGGTCAATATACTGGTGATAATGCTTGGGAAAAATTAGACGATGCTTTGCAGATTACATGGGCGGATGTCAGTGAACGCACCCAGGGGCAAAATGCTTTCCTGACTGGGCATCAGTATTGTGTTCAACATTTAAGAAATTGCGCCTATGCTGCACCAAATATGCGTGATGTTTATCGTTCTGAAATTGCACGCGATTGTGCAACGTATGAACAATCTTTGAAAAAATTAAAGACATCTTTGGAAACTGCATTGAGTGCATATACCAACGATTAAAATCCTTCACACATTTTATTATGGCGATATATGTTGCGTGCCAAATCATCGCTGATAACTGTCCAATCTGTTTTGTGTCCAAATATCAATTCACAATTCGGTTCAATCGGCAATTGTGTATTTTTCGCACAAGATGTTACGAATATCAGCGGTACCAGTATTATAAACTTGGGCATTTATTTTGTTCCTTTTTATCATTTGATTGTTTGTTGTTTGTATAATTTGTTTGGCATTTTGCTGTTGGCATTTGGCTTTTCCCAGTTGTATTCCGTTTAGATAAGACAAAAACACCAGTCCAAAAACACATATTAAAATATAAAATTTATTCATATTTCCCCTTTATAAAAAAAACGCCCAAAAATTTGGGCGTAATTTTTTTAACAATTTATTACTTTTTACTGATTCATAGAATTGAAAAAGTCATCATTTGTTTTTGTTACTCTTAATTTATCCAGCAAGAATTCCATTGCCTCGGCCACACCCATTGGGTTGATGACACGACGTAAAACATAAGTTTTTGACAATGTCTCTTTATCAACCAACAAATCGTCTTTACGAGTGCCAGATTTTGTAATATCAATGGCAGGATAAATACGTTTGTCAGATAATTTTCTGTCCAAAATAATTTCACTGTTACCGGTTCCTTTGAATTCTTCGAAAATAACCTCGTCCATTTTGGAACCAGTATCAATCAAAGCAGTTGCAATGATTGTCAAAGAACCGCCACCTTCGATATTACGGGCAGCACCAAAGAATCTTTTTGGTCTTTGTAATGCGTATGCGTCAACACCACCGGTTAAAACCTTGCCACTGGATGGAACACATGTGTTATATGCACGTCCCAGACGAGTGATAGAATCTAATAAAATCACAACGTCTTGACCGGCCTCGACCAATCTTTTTGCCTTTTCGATTACCATTTCTGCCACTTGGATATGACGAGCCGCAGGTTCATCAAATGTGGATGAAATTACCTCGCCTTTGACACTGCGTTGCATATCAGTAACTTCTTCGGGACGTTCGTCAATCAATAACACAATCAACTTTACATCTGGATAGTTTGTTGCAATCGAATGTGCAATATTCTGCAACATAATTGTTTTACCAGTACGTGGTGGCGCAACAATCAATGAACGTTGACCTTTACCAGTTGGAGATATTAAATCAATAACACGTGCAGTTAAATTGCGACCCTTGTCTGAATCTGTTGGAACCTCCATTTTCAACATTTCGTCAGGATACAATGGTGTCATATCGTCAAAAGAAATACGATGACGCAACTTTTCAGGATTGTCGCCATTTACCCTTTCAATTGTTTCCAATGCAAAATAACGTTCTGATTCATTTTGTGGTGCCTGGATACAACCCTCGACATAATCGCCAGTTTTTAATCCATATTTTTTAATCAAGTTTGGCGACACGTACAAGTCATCAGGACCCGCCAAATAATTACTTTCTGGGGCACGCAAGAAACCAAAACCGTCTGGTAATCTTTCCAATACACCATCGCCAATCAACACAACGTCTTTGTTTGATGCATACACACGCATAACCGCAAAACGTAATTGTTGAACGTTTAATTGGGATGGATTTTCAATTCCCATATCTTCAGCCATTTTTAATAACTGCTGAGGGCTTTTTGCCTTTAATTCATTTATATTCATAAAAAATCCTTAAATTTTATAAGAGAGATTTCGCACAGAACCGTGCTGTTTTTTTCAAGATGCAGTAATTATAATACAAATAATACAAAAAGTCAAGTTATTATGATTTTTGTGCTTTTTAAATAAAAACTTGCAATAAATGATAAAAAATGCTCCAATTACATTGTAATTAACATAAAAGGAAGAAATATGGCTAGCAGTATGAATAAAGTTATCTTGATTGGTAATGTCGGACAAGAACCCCAGGTTCGCCAAACGAACAATGGTCAAAAGGTCGCAACTTTTTCTTTGGCAACCAGTGATCGTTGGCGCGATCGTCAAACTGGCGAACAAAAAGAGCAAACAGAATGGCATCGTATCGTTATCTTTCAACCTGGTTTAGTTGATGTTGTTGAACGTATGTTGCAAAAAGGAACCAAGGTTTATATCGAAGGTTCTTTGCGTACTCGTAAATGGCAAAATCAACAGGGTGTTGACCAATACACTACCGAGGTAACATTGAATCCTTTTAGTGGTCAGATGATTATTTTAAGTGGTGCCAAGGCAATGGATGGCAATATTGCTGATTCTGCACCAGCACCAAAGCCAGAAGAAATTTCTGTGGGCGATTTGGCGGGTGATGAAATTCCATTCTAAATCTTGACTAACAAGAATTATAAATTGCCCCATTAAAGAAAAATCTGGTGGGGCATTTTTATTTAAGGAAAGTGTGATGAAGCAGTTAACAAACAAAGATATTGCAGATATGGTGGGACAAGAATTTTCCCCAGTGGATGATACTGCAAAATCTGTTCGCAAAGAACTGCATTTATCAAAACGTATTCCTGTTAAACACAATATTCCAGAACATATCACTTTGGATTTTCATCAGCATACAGAACAAGAAGCATGGGATATGATTATGAACGCGGCACAATCTGGGGCAAGAACGGCAACTGTGATTACTGGTGCCAGTGGAATATTAAAAATAAAATTTCAACAATGGGTTCGGGATAGTTTACTGAGTCCATATATCGTTCAATGCTCCCCAATCAACAACGGCAGTTTTAATGTGAAATTTAAAAAGAAATAAAAATCAAATTTTTGCTTTTTATTGCATAACAATTTGAAACTTTATTGAAATATATATTTTGTTTATCTATAATAGGAACGAAAATTTAAGGATATATTATGACCAAGCCAAAAACTGTTTATGATCACATTCGTTCGAACAATATTAAAACTGCGATTTTGGTTGCGATGTTTCCTATTTCTTTTATCGCGTTGATATTTTTGTTTTGCTGGATAATTATGCCAGCAAGCGATGCATTTAATACTATGTTACAGGTCGCAATTCCTACATTTATCGTGTGTGCAGTATGGATGTTGATATCATGGGCATTTGGTGATTCTATGATGTTATCGGGGGCTGGGGCGAACGAAATTCATGATAATGATCCGGATAATAAAAAAATATTTCGGGCGGTTGAAAATGTTGCTTTGGCGGCTGGACTGCCGACACCACGTGTTTATATTATCGAAGATGATGGATTAAACGCATTTGCAACTGGCCGAACCCCGAACGATGCATCTGTGGCATTGACTCGTGGAATTATCAACAAATTAAATGATTTAGAATTGCAAGGTGTAATCGCACACGAAATGTCGCACATTGGCAATCGTGATATCCGTTTAGATATGTTTTTAATTACTGGGGTTGGTGTTACAATATTTGCCGCCGATATTTTATTCAGGGTTGCTATGCAAAGTAGTCATAATCGTGACAGTAATGATAAAAACAATATTGGTGCGGTTTTGATGATGGTTTGGTTGGCATTTACCGTATTTAACTGTATTGTTTCCCCGTTGTTGCAACTGGCGGTGTCCAGAAAACGCGAATTTGCAGCCGATGCATGTGGCGCCCATATTACCAGAAATCCACAGGCACTGGCGGATGCATTGCGTAAAATTTCAGAACGTCCAACAGTTAAAAATTTATCCCAGTCAAAGTCTATGGCTATTGCATGCATTGCTGAACCACGCAAGTCATTTATGGGCGATTTGTTTTCAACCCATCCAAATACCGCAGAACGCATAAAACGGTTGGAATCAATGTAAGTTTTGTGTGAACCCAGAAAAAATTCAAAAAATACTTGCATTTCTATTTTTTTTATGTCAGAATTAAGCCCGAACTTGTTGAAAAACGAGTTTTAGATGGAGACATAGCTCAGCTGGCTAGAGCAACTGACTTTTAATCAGTGGGTCCAGGGTTCGAATCCCTGTGTCTCCACCAAAGATTTAAAAAAGACCGCGAAAGTGGTCGTTTTTTTTACTTTTATCCATATAAAAAATCTTCACTTTTTTTGTTGTCGCCACTTGAATTTTTGTCAAATAATGTTATAATTATATGATGTGGTTGGAGAGAGCACGTCCCAACATACAGGAGGCAACGATGGCTGTTTTTGATAAAGTTGAAAATTTTATTTACGAATATGCTAAATTTTTGAATTTGGATAATATGCCAGATGCCGTTCGTGCTCAATTCAAAAAATACGAGGCCAACGGCGATTTTACCAAAAACATGAAGGAATGGCCTGCTATATTCGAGGCGATAAATAATGGCGATACACCAAAGTTGGATAGCGAGAAAAAATACCAAGAATTATTCAACTTGTTCCAAAGTGTGTTCGAAAAAATGGCCCAGGATTCAGGCAAACGCAGTTTCCAAGAAAACAAGCCATTAAAAGAATTTTTCGAAGAATGGTACGGCAGACATAAAATATTTACCGAACCAGAAATTACCCCCCAGGCAAAAGCCCGATTGGAACATTTTGTTAAAAATGTTTTGGAAAACAGCAGATATAAATCGCCGCTGGAACAATTCTTTAAAAATCATTCTTTATTGCCAGATGGGATGGATTTTGACAAGTTTGTTAAAAATTTGAAAGATCCTGCTAAACAAAAATCCCCTGCTATTCGTGATGCATTAAGCCGAGTTGTTGAATATGTGAACTATTTTTCACGTATCACAGACCAAGAAAACACAGATTGGCCTGTGGAATTGGGTGCATACGACTTTTCTGCTGATATGGGTCCAGATGCCCCAGCGGTTGAAAATGATACAAGCAAATGGTTTACGCAAAGATATACACCTGCATTTAAAAGTCGTGTGCCAGAACTGATTAACACATTGGTTTCCAAGCCAAAGGTTTTTGAATATTTTAAATCCAAAGATTCCAAGGGAACAATTAGTGAAAACATTGATGCAGCATTGGGTAAAACAAATTATGCCGATGAAAAAAGCGATGATTATGTTCCCGAGGCAGACAAGGATGTTAAAAACATCTTTCAACGTGCTGGTGATAAATTAAAAGAAATAAAAGAAAACCAAATTGATCCATGGACAAATATTTTGCGTGGAACACGCAGATTTTTCTCGGTCCAAGCCAGACAAGTTATCGAGGCATGCAGCAAGGCAAAAAATAAAGACGGTAAAAAAATTAAACCAACCGATGGTTTAAAAGGAATTTTATCCGCCAGTAAAGATATTTCTGCTAAACTGGCAAAATTTCCAAACGCACGCGACCATTGGAAATGGATTTCTGGAAAATTAGAGGCATATTCTACGGCCGTTCCAGAGGCATTCGAGGGTGCATTACGCAATCCCAAGAAAATGCGTAAAATCGTGTCTAAATTCATTATTGATGCCGTAAAAGAAAATAAAATCGATGCCGCAAAAACAGCATTGGAAATGATATCAACAATGAAATACGGTATTATGCATAGCCGTACCGTTGATGCATTAGCCAAGGAAGATTTAACTGTCGTATCTGATCCAAAAGCATCTTGGAATAAATACGAGGCTGGACGTTTCATAAGTGGTGCAATGGATAAAACCGCACGATTTGCATTGTTATCAATGGGACGTGGTGTTGCTGCATTACACAACAAATGGATGCGTGATAATACTAAATTCCGTGGCAAAGAAGGATTTCTGAAATCTGCACACAGCACATGGAAGGACAATAATAACAAAGATGAATACGATACAACTGTGCGTGATGCAATTGATGCGGATTTGGCAACAGCCAGACAAGATCGTATAGATGCATTTAATGTTTTGAAAACATTGGGTGGCAGCAACAGTTTGCCAACTGCAAAACAAAATATCAAGGCAGATATCAGCCAAGAAAAGAATTCTATTGCTAAAAACACTGAAAAAATGAAAAAAAAGCAAGATTTGTTGAATCAAAAAGAACAATATTTGCGTGATAACCCAACTGTATTGGCTGATTTACAGAATGGCATCAGCAATAACAATACTCAAATTACAAATAACAATAACAGTATTGCTACATTGGGTAATGATATTGCAAATAAAGACAAAGACATTACAAATAATGCAAATGATATCACACGCAATGAAAATGATATTGCTGATAATAATACCAAAATAGAAACAAATAAGAAAACTATCGAAGGTAATATTAAAAAGATTGCACAAAACAACAAACTGATTGCAGTGAAAGAGGCACAAATTGTAAAGTTCCAAGCACAAGCATCCGGTTTGCCAAAGAAAGATCCAAAACGCAAAACAATTCAGGCGAAAATTTCCAAGTTGAAACTTGAAAAATCTAAACTGAATATTGAAAACACTAAATTGCAAGCAAACAATATCAAATTAGAAGAAGATAACAAAAAATTACAAGAAAACGGTGGTCGCCTGCAAGAGCAAAAAGCAAAATTGGAAGAATTAAAAAGACAGTTGGCTGAACAAAAGAACCAATTAGAAAGCAATAAAACTGAATTAGAAAATAAAAATTCAGAATTGCAAAATGATAATTCCGAAAAAACTCATCAAATGGATGAATTGTCCCCTGCCGCGTTGGATGCATTGCGTGATGACATCAATGTATTACAAACCGATTTGGATGCAAGCAATGATTTCGTGAAAGAACGTCAGGATGCATTGGATAAATTCGATAATTCTGATTTTGCTGTTAAAAATTTGATAGACCAAAGTCGTGCTGCTCATAAAAAGTCAGACACATGGAATGATAAACATAACGATAAATATGTGGAATTGATGGCATATTGGGATATGTTGGAATCATTTGGAAAATCACATCAGTTTACTTTTGCTGCTAACAAAATGCGTGACAAATTCTTGGCAAAAGATCAAACAACTGGTAAATCCAAGGCAGATGTTATGTCAGCAGAGTTTTTAAAGAAATATAAAGAAAAGTATAACCTTTAAAAAAAAAGAGGCATTTGCCTCTTTTTTTTGTCTGTTTTGTTTTTTATTTTGTATTAAATCTTTTTTGTTGTTCAGCAACTAACATTGGAATTTCATTTGGATTAAATGTGCCGTCCAATATTTGTTGGCGTAATTGTTTTGTTGCGAATTTAGGCCAAACAACCTTGTCCAGTAATTCGTTAATTTCAGGTGTATTTCCGGCTGCGGCAACATAACTGCGAACAAGATTTCCAATTTCTGCAATATCTTTGCCCAACATATTATCTGGTCCAAAGTGTGCATGTGGAATTTTTGCAATTTCGCCCAATTTTTCCCAACCAACACGAACTATTTCAGATGCGACATCGAACTTTGTGCCTCGGGAATCAGCCATTTTGTCGGCAATTTGCATATAATAATATAAATCTTGCATGCGGGTTTCACGAACGCGGACAGTTGCATGTTCCATTTCATATTCAAACATTTTGTCGTTTGGATTGCGTTTGGTAAAACGAGCAGGATTTTGTGCATAATCGTTCACACTGCGTAATGCACGTGCAACCGAATATGTCAATCTGTATCCTGCGTAAGCAGAATTTATTCCTGTTTTATCCTGACGCACTTTGTCAGACAATTTATCAATAACACGTGTTAAAACATCGTATTGCAATTTAGGATCACCCATGTATGATACGAATTCTATGATGTTTCTGTAATATCTGTCTGCATTAAATTCTTTGTGATCATTGAATTGTGATGGATTTACCAGAATTGGCAATAACAAACGAACTGTATTCAGGTAAATTTTAACATCACTGTCTGTTTTATGTTCATAGAAATAAGCCAATTTTTGTCCCATTTCTGTATCTTTCTTGTTGCCACCTGACATGATTTTCAATGTGAATTTCAAGTTTTCAGCGGTCAATTTGCCCTTGGCTAAATCTAACATATCCCAATACCACGCTGGTGTTGAGCCATTTAAATCTAATAATGTTTGTACAAAAGTATCAAAATCTGATTGTGTCATATTTCACCTCTTACAAGGATAATATAGCACAAAAAATTGACAAATCAAGATATTGTGTAAAATTTATTTTTTCTTTTTATGGTGGTGATATTTATGGTGTGGAATCTTGCTGGCGACATTATGGGTCACAGTTTTGATTTTTTCCACGACCTCGGCACCTTTGTCATGTGCCATAGCACGCCATTCACGCATACGGGCGCGCAACCAACGTTCGTAAATTACAAACAGACCGCCAACACCCAATAATGGCAATACATAGTAAATTATACGGTATGCCAGTAATGCACCAAATACGGTTGCCTTGTCCACATCGTCTGGTAATGCCAGCAAAAATATAGTTTCAAAAACCCCAATTCCACCAGGAACCTGACTGAATACACCGGTTGTTTGTGCAACAACGAACAAGCCAATGTATGTTCCAAACGAAATATGCCAAAATGGAATCAAGCAAAAATACAATACCATACCAGCCAAAATACTGTCTGTGATGCCCAGAACCATTTGTAAAAAGGCGGTTTTTGTTTTAGGAATACGGAATATTATTTGCCCTATTCTGATTTGTTTGTCGTGGAAAAACACCGTCATTCCAAAATATGCCAATAGAACACCTAAACAGAATATAAATAATGCCCCCAAACCCAAGCCGGCACCATCTGTTATTAAATCACGTGGAATTAAAAAAAATCCAATTATTACAATTGCGGCACAACCCAAAAAGTACGTAAAGCCGGAAAATGTCAGCATTTTTAATATATCACCGCCACATATACGCCAACGGGTATATAAACGATAACGAATTGCACCGCCACTGACAACCGCATGTCCTGCATTATTACTGATTGCGAATCCCAGCATCCCAGCCAGCATCCATTTCCACCAAGAAACCTTGCCACCGGCACCGACGTAATTTAATGCCAAATAATCATATAACGATAATGCTAAATATCCCGCAAAACATGCCAAGCATGCAGCAATCAAATTGCGTTTTGGTATCGCAAATACCGCATCAAATATATCGTGCAAGCTGTAATGACGCAGTTGCCACCATAACATAAATGCCGCCAATATGAAAAAGAATATTCCGGCATAACTGATGATTTTCTTAAAAATTCGTCTTGCTTTGACAGACATAATTTTCCCCTTGGACGAATAGCATACCAATTTATAATTTGAAATGCAAACCTTAAAAAAAAATAATTTTATATTTTTGAAATCCCTGTTTTTTCTTGCTTAGATTCCGTAATTTCTGTAGATTTATAGTGATGAGAAAAGAAATTGCTGATTTTTTAAATACTGATTTGCAATTTATCAAGGGTGTCGGCCCAGTGTTGGCCGAACGGTTCAATGATGTTTTAGACGGTCGCAGGGTTATCGACTTTTTACTGCATAAACCTGCATATATCAGAAATCGTGATATTGCGGAATCTGTGGCGGGTGTGGATGCCGGCGCAACAATAACAATACCGCTGTTGATAAAATCATATAAAAAACCCGCAAAATCAGCACCTTGGTTCAAACGCACACGTGCGGTTCGGGTATTGTGTGCCGATAAAATGGGGTATCCCGTAAATATTCAGTTTTTTAATTCTAAATTTTTGGATTATTGGTTGGATAAATTGCCAATCGGTCAATGGCGTATGATTAGTGGAAAAATCGAGGCTGGGAATCCGCCCGTGATAAACCACCCCGAATTTATAGAGCCGATGGAAAATGTTTCCAAGATTCCAATGGCCCAGGTTATTTATCCAGCAGGCGAAGGGTTGACCCAAAAATTATTCACAAATGTTCGCGACCAGATATTTACCAAATTGGATTCTATTATTTCTGATTATGATGACGAATTGACACGTGAATTTTTCGATGCTCTGCACCATGTGCATTTTGCAAAAACGTCCGAAGATTTATTGCCAAATGCGACCCATGTTGCCAAGTTGGCTTATTGTGAATTGTTGGCTCATCAAACCGCGATTGCTATCAACAGACGGAACAGAACGGCACCAAAGAATAAAAAGCCAAAAAGAATTAAAAAACGCGACTATCTTACTAAGTTCTGGGACACATTGCCGTACAGTTTAACCAATGCCCAGAACCGTGTTATCAAAGAAATTTTTGCTGATATAGATTCAGAATTTCCTATGATGCGTTTGGTTCAAGGGGATGTTGGATCTGGAAAAACCATTGTTGCGTTGATTGCTGCATTAAAGATGGCGGAATCCGATGGACAAACCGCCCTGTTGGCCCCCACAGATACATTGGCACAACAGCATTTTACAAAAATCAAGCCAATGTGCGATAATTTAGGTATCGTTTGTGATGTTTTAACTGGACGCGACAAAGGGGTTGCCCGCCGTGAAAAATTGACATCGTTAAGGTCTGGGCGAACCAAGGTTATTATTGGAACGCATGCCCTGTTTTCTGATGATGTTGTTTACAAAGATTTGGGATTGGTAATCGTTGACGAACAACATCGGTTTGGTGTCAATCAACGTGAATCTTTGCGTGCAAAGGGGAATAATGTTGATTTGTTGGCTTTATCGGCAACCCCTATTCCGCGAACTTTGTCTATGACTATGTATGGTGATATGGATATTTCAATTATAAATGAAAAGCCAGCTGGGCGGTTGCCTATTCGAACAACAAAATTACCAATATCTAAAACCAATGATTTAATTGCCCGTATCAAGCAACAGGTCGATAATGGTGCCAAGGTGTTTTGGATTTGTCCATTGGTTCAGGACGAAAACGGCATTGGGACGGCGGCGGCTATTGCCAGACACGAAATGTTAAAACAAATATTCCCAACGGCTGGGCTGGTTCATGGTCAAATGCCCAAGGCCGAACGCGACAAAGTTATGGCTGAATTTGCAGATAATGATTCAGATATGTCTTTGTTGGTGGCAACAACCGTTATCGAGGTTGGAATTGACGTGCCAAAAGCATCCATTATCGTGATTGAAAATGCAGAACAGTTTGGTTTGGCCGCCCTGCACCAATTACGTGGTCGGGTGGGACGTGGAAAAATTCAATCATTTTGCATATTGTTATATGGGTTTAATATCAGTCCTGATGGCTTAAAACGTTTGGATGTATTATGTGAAACTGATGACGGATTCCAAATCGCAGAACAAGATTTAATGATGCGTGGCGTTGGCGAATTACTGGGCACGAAACAAAGCGGATGGATTCAATACCATTTTGCAGATTGGCGTGAACACAGGGATTTGTTCAAATTGGCGGCACGTGCGGCATGTGATAACGATGTATCTGGGTGGACACGTGATTTAATGTATATTTTTGGATGTGGGGATAATATCAGTGCATAAGATTCTGACATTTTTATTGCTGCTTTTTATTGCAATGCCAGCGCATGCGTTGTCTGTGATAAACGATACCGAGGTGGAAAAGTTATTACATAAACTGATTACACCTGTGGCGGTGGCTGCGGACATCCCTGAAAACCGCTTAAAAATCCATATTGTAAATGATGATGATTTTAATGCCTTTGTGAACGGTGGCGAAGATGTGTATGTTTATACTGGACTGTTGACACGAATTAAAAATCCAAATGCATTACAGGCGGTTATAGCACACGAATTAGGACATACGGTTGGTGGGCATATTGCACAAATGTCTTCCCGTATGGAAGCGGAAATGAAACGCACAATGATTATTCAGGCATTAGGGGTTGGATTGATGGTTGCGGGTGGAAATCCTGCGTTGGGTGCTGGTGTTTTGGCGGGCGCCAGCGGTGTTGCAAAACAATCATTACTTTCTTTTTCACGAGACGAAGAACGTATTGCTGACGAATTGGCGGTTGATATACTGGTCAAAGCAAATGTTAATCCTAATGGATTGCTGACCGTATTTGAACAAATGCAAGATATGATTGGTGTTACAGAATCCAAAATAAATAAAAACAATACGAACCACCCCCTGACCGCAGAAAGATTAAAAAACACTCGTGAAAAATTAAAATCTGTAAAACATTCTGGAAAATATAAATCTTTTTCTGAACCAGAATACGAGTTGGCACGTGCAAAATTGATTGGGTATTTGTATCCTGAAAAAAGAATTTTAGATAAATATCCATATCGCGATACTGGAAATGCCGCTGTTTATGCCAGAACAATTGGTAATATGCGTGGTGGCGCATTGGATTCTGCGCGGATGGGGGTTGAAATACTGATAAAAAGCGACAAGAAAAACCCATATTTTTATGAACTGTTGGGCGATATAGAATATCAACTGGGACATTATGATGACAGTGTTGCTGCCTATGAAAAAGCATTAAATTTAGATAAAAATGCTCCACAAATTCAAACCGCATTGGCATTGGTATTATCAGAACGCAAAAAACCAAATGATACAGAATACGCTATTGAATTGTGCAAAAAATCATTACTGGCAGAACAAACGCCCCTGACCTATTGGGTGTTGGGCAATTTGTATTCAGACGGACGTAAAGATTGGGCTATGGCTGAATTTTACAATTTGAATGGGGACACTAAAAAAGCAAAAAAATTTGCTAAAAAGGCACAAAAAAGTTTAAAATCGGACAGTCCAGAATATATCAAGGCCGGTGATATTTTAGAAAAATAAAAAAGGATTTTTTATGAATGCTGTATTTTGTCATGGGGTTATGGATCCTGAATATGATTGGAACAACCGCGAATATAATCCATCAAAGGGGTGGAAATATTGGTTGCAATTTCAAATTGAAAAAGATCGTGATATTGTGATGCAAATGCCACAATTCCCACATGCGCATGTGAATATTATGAAATATGACGAATGGGAAAAGATTATGGATAGGTTGGACATAAACCCAGACACCATTTTAATTGGACATTCTGCGGGCGGTGGATTTATATTAAAGTATATGGCAAAACATCCTGATTTAAAGGTTCGCCAAATTGTCTTGGTTGCACCATGGATTGATACCGAAGATTTTCAGCCATTTGGGTTTTATAAAAATTTTGATTTGAGCAATGATATTGTCAAACGCACTTCATTGGGTGCAGACATTTTAATTTCCGATGACGATGATTTTTATATTCTGAGCAGTTTTGATAAAATTACAAAAAACATCCCAGATATACGTGTGCATAAATTTAATGGGCGTGGACATTTTATATGCGACAAATTCCCAGAATTATTGAAAATTATAAAATAAAAATACCGCCAAAATGGGCGGTATTTTTTAATTATTTTGCATATTTTCTGGAATTGTATATGTTATTCACAAAATTGCGAACATTCATCCCAATACCACTGGACAACACAGGTTTGCCCCCGATATTCACATCATTATCATCAAATTCACATAATGTACGATTACCTTGGGAAACAACACACAAACTGTGTGCTGGACCTAAATCTGGTAAAAACATATCACGAGTTTGATAAAATTTATCAATACGGATATTTTTATCGTTGGCCAATGTTGCAACCAAACGTCTGAATTCTCTTTTTTCTGCATCTGATGACATTTATACCACCTTTTTATGTTTAATTTGCACAAAATATAACGCAAAAAATTTATTTGTCAAGTTTTATCCCGACATTTTTGGTGGTGATTTTATTGTGTTATGCTGTTATCTGGTGTGTTTCAGCATTGTGTCAATCAGACGTGTTGTATATACCTGTTTATCAACCTTGAAAATGTATCTTAGCAATACTGCAATATCTTGTTTAAATGAATATGGTTGGCTGATTTTTAACCCACGTTTCAACATTTCTTGCTGTCTGAAATATTGTGTACTTAAAATATCCTTTAACATGTCATATTTTTCAGTTTGTGATGGACATGCAGCAACTTCTAGGAACCATGGACCTTTATCGACCCCGTGATTATCAAACGTTTTACGTAAATTACCCTGTGGAATATCTGTACGACCTGTTAAATCTATTTTTTGAGAAATGTGGACATATCTGCACCAAGGGTACAATTTAATTAAACCATCCATTGTTTGAACATCTTGTTGAACACTGATGTCATACATTTCGGTGAAACCATCCCTGCTGGCCAATTCGAATAATTTATCAGCCATAAAATTTCCATAGTCTGAATTAAACACAGCCATATTTATACCCTTTCGGTGTCATATTTCAAGGTATCAAAAATGATAAGATTGTCAATAAATAAAAAACCGCCCGATTGGGCGGCATTTTTATTTTTCATTTCCTTTGCCAATGGTTTGCATATTCTTTTTAAACCATTTGTTTTTCAAATTGATTGCAGCCCGTTTAAACAATCCAACCTTGTGAGGTACTTCTTGTTTTGCAGTTTCTGGGGTTTTAATTTCTTGTTTTGGCTGTTCCACCACAGGTTGTTCTTTTTTAGGATGTTGCACAGCAGAATATGCCTTGTTTGTAACATTCAACTGATTCCATTCCGTTAACAATTCTTGTTTATGTTTGATTGTTTCACCAGATATGTTGTCTTCGGGATATAATTTGTTGATGGTTTCGGTCATAACCCTGGAAATTGAGTATAAATTACCCGCTTGGTTATCCATACCGTCAGGACTTAAATCAACCTTTTTGATTTCGTCATTGGCCGTTTTAACCAGCTTTGCCTCGACTAAATCAACTAACTTTTTATCATAGGCACGTGGTTTGTTATTATGCAATGCAGTAGCAAATTCATCGGTTACGGATCTAAATGTTGAAAAATCGATGCTTTCACTATCCAATGCCAGTTGCAATTTTTCTGTTAATGATTTTACATTTTTCATACGTATTATATTTATTTCATCCAACAATTTCTTGTCTGTAATCATTTCTGGTTTAAACCCAGATTTTTCATCGCCCAGCATATAATATACGATTTGGTATACATCGCGTAAAAAACGTTTTGCCATAGTAGAATCTGGCTTTGACTTTGCGTTTTCCAGGTCAGTCAACACACGATTTAATGGTTTTAATGCTACTGCAGTTTCATAGAAACGACCATATGGTGTGTTAATATCACCTCTTGTTGCCTTGCCTTGATTTTTCAATTCAGCATCAAAAAATGCACGGGTTTCAACTGTGCGATCTTTTCTGCTAAACATTCTGCCTTTGTTAATTAACAATTGAGCTAATTCAGTCATATTTAAATAAACTTCTTTTGGCATATTAAATCCTTTTGTTTTACATCACCACAGATAATATCAAAAAATATGCTATTTTGCAAGGTTTTTGTGGTTTTTTTCCTTTTAACTTGCTTTTACAAAATCCATTTGATAACCTGTAGTCGTCGCATAGCAATGGGATTAGTTTTAGTGTTGATTATACTAATATTTTCTACAATTTGCATGGCACTGGGTGGTATCGTGGTTGCTTCCCTTGGCATGGGCGTGGATGCCCCATGGGGACAGGTTGTATCCAATGTATGCGTGCATAGAACAAAAGGATTATTGAATGTCAAAAAAAATATATGTGGATGCTGTCCACCCGGAGGAAACACGCGTTGTCGTTGTTGACTCGGACACAGGTCGCGTATCTGATTTTGATGTTGAAACAACTACTAAACCTCAGATAAAGGGGAACATTTATCTGGCCAAGGTTATCAGAGTTGAACCATCATTACAGGCGGCTTTTGTCGATTATGGCACCGGTAAAAATGGTTTTTTGCCATTTTCTGAAATTCATCCAGATTATTACCAAATTGGTGCTGAACAAAAAAAGAAATTGTTAGAATTGGCTCATGCTAACATCGTTGATGACGATACTGATCCAGACGATGAAATGGATGAGGTTGCCGATTACGATGATCAAAGTGCCGGTGAAGATAATAAAGAATTTTTGAAACATGCTCGTGAATTCAAAATTCAAGATGTTATTAAACCAAAACAAATCTTGTTAATCCAAGGTGTCAAAGAAGAACGCGGTTGCAAAGGTGCCTCGATGACAACATATTTGTCATTGGCAGGTCGTTTTGCTGTGTTAATGCCTAATTCCAGAAAACGTAATAGTTATGGAATTTCCAAGAAAATTTCTGACAAAGCGGAACGTGCCAGATTACGTGAAATTTTACACAGTTTGAAAATTCCACGTGGTATGACGGTTGTTTTGCGTACAGCCGCCGCAGGTGCCACACCCGAAGATATTGCCAAAGACTATGATTACTTGGTCAATTTGTGGAACGATATTCGCAAAACAACATTGGAATCAGTCGCACCGGTTATTATTCATGCCGAAGATTCCCTGCTTCGTCGTGTTGTTCGTGATTTCATCAGCGATAAAGATGATGTTATGGTTATCCAAGGCGAAGAAGCATATGATGCTGCGAAAACTTGTTTCCAACAATTATACGGTCGCGCACCACGTAAACAAATCACTTTGTACAAAGATGCCGCATTACCTGTGATGGTCAAAGCCGGTGTCGAAAAACAATTAGAAGGTTTGCATGGTCCATATGTTGTATTGCCATCGGGTGGTTCAATCGTTATCAACCAAACCGAAGCAATGGTTACAATTGACGTGAACTCGTCTCGTGCAATCAAAGAAAAAGATATTGAACAAACTGCATTGAATACCAATTTAGAGGCAGCCGAAGAAATCGCATTACAGTTGCGTTTGCGTGATTTGGCGGGCATTGTTGCAATCGACTTTATCGATATGGAAGAAGAACGCAATAATCGTAAATTGGAAATGAAAATGCGTGAAATTATGAAACGTGATCGCGCCAGAACCCAGGTCGCAAAAATCAATGCGTTTGGTGTTATGATGTTATCACGTCAGCGTATGCGTAGCAGTTTCATTGAATCTTCATACGTTCCATGCCCACACTGTATGGGTGCTGGGGTGGTTCCAAGTATTCAAACCGCATCAATCATTTTGTTCCGTCATTTACAAGAAAAACTGTTGGCAAAATCCGCCCAGAAAATTATTATGACGGTTCCAACCGATGTTGCAATTTACCTGTTAAATCAAAAACGTGCCGAATTGTCCGCAATGGAGACCGAATTTGAAACAGAAATTGTGATTATTGGCGATGACAGTTTAATGAATATCGATCAATATTCTATTCAACGCGTGGCACCAGAACAGGTGAAAACCGAGGAAGCATTGTCTGCGTATTCTCCATCGACTGATGCAAAAAAGAAAAATGCTCAACATGTCGAGGCAAAACGCACCACAACAACGGCACCACGTCGTAAAGGTAAAAAGAAACAACCACAAAAGAAATCCATTTGGAGAAAATTGGTTGGTTAAAAAATTCGCCCGATCTTCAAAAAGTCGGGCGTTTTTTTATTGCCCGTGTAATTGACAAGTGGAAATATGGGCTATACACTTGTACCCATGATGAAAAAACTTGTACATTTTCATATTGTTCCTATTTTTAATCAGGACACCGCAAATGTGTGGCACGATTTTTTAAAAATCGAATTTGCCTGCGATAAAGCAATATACGGTCAGCAACCGCCTGTCAAAGCAATTATAAAAAACAGATTATGTGATTATGAAAACAACTTACACGAATACAGACATAATTTTGCGTTTGGTGCATATTCTGGGCATCGTATGATTGGTTTTATCCAAGGTTTTTCTGTTGGTCCGTACGAGGTATACCTGAACCGGTTATATGTATCACCAAAATATCACAAATGTGGCATTGGAACACAATTGTTAAATATCGCAGAACAATCTATGTCAATATTTGCAAATAAAATTTCTCTGATTTCTTCCAGCAATGCCATACATTTTTATGAACAAAAACATGGATATACCCAACGTGATTATATGGAAAAGCAACTGGAACCGGCTGCAAACACTATTGTTCCTGTATTTCAATGGGTTAAAAAAGATTTTAATATGGAAATTATCTGTCCGGTTGAAACAATGGAATTAAAACAAAGTAAATTTCAACCTGTGTTCGTCCATATAAATAAAAAATCTCAAATCGATGGGGTTGCAACCAGAACTTTGGACGGTCAAACAAAAATATGGACAAACGGTGGCAAGGCACCATATCGCACTAAATTACTTAAAAACTTGGATAAAACAAGATAATTTTATCGCATATAAATATACTGTAACATTATCTGGGCGGCAGACATACGTGCGTATTTTTTCGCATCTGCATCAGACATTTTCAGTTTTGACACATAATATTTTGCCAATGAATCTATCATTTTGTTATAACCACGTGCCGCAGATTTGTTTTTATAAATCTGTTTTTCTAATTCTGGGACAGTGATTGTAAAATCCTTGCTTTCGCAATCTGGGGCATCTTCTTCGAAATCGCAATATTTTGTGCGTGATACATAGATGTCTGCAATATTGTCTGATTTGAAAAAGTGCGTAGGGTATGTCAGCATATAAATCAAATCGTGATATTCAGATGTGCGATAACCAAAACGAATTGTTCCCTCGATAAAACCATATGGATTTAAAGATTCTAAATAGTCAATTGCAGAATCACTGAAAAATTTATCAAATTCCAAGAATTTCCCATCCAGATTATATTCGCAAACATGTGGAATCGCCAAATCGCGAGTGGATCCGAACCAAGAATCAATTAATTCTAATGCCCTTTCATTTTCACGTATCATATCCATATAAACACATGGCAACGACATATGATACACAAACATTGCGTCATCTAATGTTTCTATTTTTTTAGGTGTTGGGTCATATTCGCGACTGATAAAATCATAGTTATGAGTGCAATAATTATCATAATGTTCCGTATAAGAATCATTTATTTTGGCAACCAAACATTTTTGCAACATTGATTTAGTCGCCACATCCAACAGTTGTATTGCAGCATCCCAATCATAATGTTCTGTATCCGTCAAATAAATGTATGACAGATACAACATAGAATCTATTTTGTCATCGGCCAGATTTGCCAATTCATCGTCTGGGGTATTCAGGGAATCACCGATACATTCACTGTATATTTTAATAGATTGATCGTGATTTGCCCAATTTATATTGTGAATTTGTGGACATTGATTTTCGTCACGTCCACACCCCAGCAACAATAATGCCAGTAAAGAACATGTAATTTTTTTCATATGATTATAATACCGCATTTAATCCAGATAGTCAATAAAAGTTAAATATTTTCGTCTAAAAACAGAATACTTGCAAAACTGTCGTAAAACAAATACTATTGAAACAAATGAAACAAGACATCATTGGTTTTATATTAAAAACATATAATGCAAAGCCGGAACACCTGTGGAAACGATATCCGACATTTTGTGTATTTCGCCACAGCGATAATCAAAAATGGTTTGCAATTATTATGACTATTCCTCGCAGAACTTTAAAGTTGTCTGGGAATGGTAATATCGATGTCATAAATGTAAAATGTGCAACTGATGACATCGGGTTCTTGCACGATATTCCAGGTATTCTGCCGGCATATCATATGAATAAAGCAAATTGGGTGTCGGTTGTATTGGATGGAACATTACCGTTAAAAAACGTAAAACAGTTAATAAAAGCATCCTTTGATTTAACTGCAAGTGGCTTTAACAAATAAAAAGATGCCATTTTGGGCATCTTTGAATTTATGGGGCGGGCGACCAGGTTCGAACTGGCGACACTCGGTACCACAAACCGATGCTCTACCAACTGAGCTACGCCCGCCATAAACTTGAAAATAGTGGTGGAGCTGATCAGACTCGAACTGACGACCCCTTGCATGCCATGCAAGTGCTCTACCAACTGAGCTACAACCCCACAAAGCAAAACATATTCTATATTTCTTCTTGCCAAATGTCAAATATTTTTGCTAATCTCATCTTGTACACTAAGGAGATGTTTATGGATTATCAAATTTTAAAGGCCGAGGTCGAACAAAAAACTGCACAAACTTTAGAAGTTTTACAAACAGAATTCGCTGGATTGCGTACTGGTCGTGCATCCGTGCATTTGTTGGATGGTGTCAAGGTTCCAGTATATGGTTCCGAGGTTCCTTTGAACCAAGTTTCTACAGTTTCTGCACCAGACAATCAAACATTGAATGTTACTGTTTGGGATATGAATAATGCAGGTGCTGTGGAAAAAGCAATTCGTGATTCTGGATTGGGTGTGAATCCTATGACTGCGGGTGCGGTTATTCGTGTGAATATGCCCCCTCTTACCGAAGAACGTCGTAAAGAATTAACCAAGGTTGCTGGCAAATATGCCGAAGAAGCCAAGATTTCTATGCGTAATATTCGCCAAGATGCAATGAGCAAAATTAAACGTGCAGTTGCGGATAAAGAAATTTCCGAGGATGATCAACGTCGCTATGAAGAAGATATTCAAAAAGTATTTGATTCTCGGGGCGCAGAAGTTGATGCTATGGCAAAACAAAAAGAAGCGGACATTATGTCTGTATAATTCACCAAATATAAAACCTAACATTTTATAGAAAGGAGACGGATATGTTCAATTTTTTAAAAAAGAAAAACGTAAAAGCGGATGCACCACAAAAGATTCCTCAACACATTGCTTTTATTTGTGATGGTAATCGTCGTTGGGCTGAAAACCGCGGTTTGCCACCGTTGATGGGACACCAGGCCGGTATTGCAAACTTTGAAAAAATGGCTGAATGGTTTATCAAACGCGGTGTTACCACTTTGACATTCTTTATATTTTCTACGGAAAATTGGGATCGCAGCGAAGAAGAAGTGAATTTTTTAATGAACTTGTTCTGTGATGTGATGGAAAAAAATTTGGACTATGCGTTAAAACAAAATATTCGCTATCGCGTAATTGGTTCGCGTGACAGATTGCCTAAAAAATTGGCCAAGTTGTGCGATAAATTGGAAAAAGATTCTGCGGAAAACACTGGTGGAACAGTTGTATTTGCGTTGAATTACGGTGGCCAAGATGAAATTGTGCGTGCTGTAAACAATGCTATTGAAAATGGCGAACCTGTTACAAAAGAAACATTTGAAACATTTATGGATACGGGCGATTTGTTGCCTGTGGATTTAATGGTTCGTACCAGTAACGAATGCAGAATTTCTAATTTCTTGTTATGGAAATTAGCATACGCAGAATTGTTATTCATTCCAGAACACTGGCCAGATTTGGTTCGCAGTGAAAAATTGTGGAACAAAGTTTTGGAAGAATATACAAAACGCGATCGCAGATTCGGTGGCGGAAAAAAGAAAGATTATTCTGGCAAAAAGAAAGGAAAGTAATTATGTCTGAAACAACAAAACGCGTTTTAGTCGCAAGTGGATTATTTCTGATTATTTGTATCGCAGGTGTGTTGGAACACTTTGGATTTCATGCTGTGCGTTGGCTGGGGGTATTCATTGGTATCGGTATGGTATATGAAATGATTAACCGTTTGTTTAATGCCAAACGCGAAGATGTTGCAAAGCACAGTTTGCTATTTTTCTTCTTTTTAGCATGGTTGATAATGTTGGTGGTTGCCGTCTATTTCGTCGGTATCAATGTTAACAATATGCTGTTGTTGTTATCTATTATTTGTGCTGCGGATACGGGTGCTTGGTTTTTCGGCAGAATGTTCGGTGGCGACAAAATGTGGGAAAAGGTTTCTGAGCATAAAACATGGATTGGTCAAATTGCCGGTGTTATTTGCGGTGCGGTTGTATCTTTGGCTTTTGGACCACTTGTTGTTGGACATTATATGCCTGCGTTATTGTGGATTGGTATCGCGATTGCCCTGCTTTCTCAATATGGCGATTTAACAGCTAGCTGGGTAAAGCGCAAATTGAACATCAAAGATTTTGGAACAATTTTACCTGGTCATGGCGGATTGTTAGACAGATTTGACGGATGGATTTATGTTTTACCATTAGTATGGTTGATGATGCATAGTTAAAAACTGAGGGGATTTTAAAAAGATGCATATTTTTATGACTGTCGTTGCGTTGATTATTGTTTTGGGTGTCGTGGTATTTGTTCACGAACTGGGACATTTTTTGGCTGCCAGATGGGCTGGGGTTCGTGTTGACAAGTTTTCTATTGGATTTGGTCCTGCTGTATTAAAATGGCACGACAAATACGGAACACAATGGCAGTTGGCATGTTTGCCATTGGGTGGATATGTGTCTATTTACGGTCAAGAAGATATGTTTGATCGTAAAAAATATGAAGAACTGGACAACGAACCAGAATCTCAGTTGCCTGCGGTTAATAAAGACGGTAAAGAACAACAGTTACCAGTGCTACGCAAAAATAAAAAAACAAAGCAAGGGCATTATTTATCTGCACCAGCATGGAAACAGTTTATAATCATTTCTGCTGGGGTGTTTATGAATTTTATGTTGGCATGGGCTATTTATTCTGCGGCATTTATATTTCATCCACGCGAAGTGCAATTACCTGTGGTTGGACAAGTGATTCAACAAAGTGTTGCGTTCAATGCGGGTGTTAAACCAGGGGATGTGATTGTTAAAATTGACGGTAAAAAAATATCTAATTGGGGCGAAATAATTTTGGCAAAAGAATTGGCCGCAAAACATAGTGCAGATGTTCAATTATTACGCGGACAAAAAATTGTTGATGTTGCATTGTTGCCTGCTGAACGTTGGGGATTGGTTGCGGACGGCAGCAAAACAGAACTTCGTAAAAAAGGTTTTATCGATGGATTGTATTGGGGTGCGCGTGAAACATACAACCAATCGAAAACTTTATTGGTTGTTTTAAAACAGATTATTACAGGCGAACGTTCTTCGAAACAGTTGGGTTCCTTTATCACAATCGCACAGGTTTCTGGACACGCATTAGAAATTGGATTCTGGGCCTTTTTATCTATTATTGCATTATTGTCTGTGAATTTGGGTGTGGTGAATTTGTTGCCTTTGCCGGTGTTGGACGGTGGGTTCTTGCTGATTTTAATTATAGAATTTATTATCCGCAAAAAATTGTCTGGCAAAGCAATGGAAATCGTTTTTGCGATTGGGTGGATTTTGATTATCGGTTTGATGTTATTGACTATGTGGAATGATTTAGCAAGGGTATTTGGGTTAAATTAACATGAAAAATAAACTTTCTGTATTATCTTTTTTGGGTGTTTTTGGGGTTGTCGTCCCAGGGTTTGCCGCAACAGTTTCCCGAATTGATGTTAATGGCACAAAACGTATGGATGCTGAATCCGTTCGCATTTTGGCAGATGTCAAAGTTGGCGATAATGTTACTGCGGCACGCACAAATGAAATTACAAAAAAATTACAAGACAGTGGTTATTTTTCAAATATAAATGTGTCTTTGGTTGGCAGTGTGTTAAAAATTGATTTAACTGAATCCCCCATTGTTTCTATGGTGACTGTCGAGGGTAATGACGAGGTTTCTACGGACGATTTGAAAAAAGAAATCAAATTAAAAGAACGTTCTGCGTATGATGAAACTGTTATTGGTGCCGATATGCAACGGTTGTTGACGGTGTACCAGCGCAAAGGTTTTTTTGGAACAAAAATAAATCCTAAAAAAATCGAGTTGGAAAACAATCGTGTGAATGTTGTTTATGAAATTTCCGAAGGGCATCCAACATATATTTCTGATATTGATTTTTCAGGCAATGAACATTTCAGCAGCCGGACTTTGCGTCATGAAATATTATCTCGCGAACATGCGTGGTGGCGTTTTATGACCCAGTTTGATGTTTTTGACGAGGATAGAATTCAATACGACCAACAATTAATTCGCCAATTTTATATGCGTAATGGTTATATTGATGCGAATGTTGTAAATGCGGTTGGTAAATTTACCCCAACACGAGAATATTATTCTGTAACTTTTAATATTGTCGAGGGTGAAAAATACAAATTTGGCGAAATAACATTGGATAATCCCTTTCCGGACATTCCTGATTCTGAATTATATGATGTTATAAAATTCGAGGCCGGTGATACATATAATATCGACAAGGTTGATGAAACAATTTCTGCATTGCGTGGTGCCGTTGCAGATTATGGTTATGCGTTTATCAATGTTGATCCTATTCCAGTCAAAGATGATGCCAACAGAACCGTTGCTTTGCAATTCAAAATCGAAAAAACAAATCGTATTTATTTGAATTCTATCAATATTTTGGGAAACGTTCGCACTTTTGATAGTGTTATTGAACACTCTTTGCCAATGCGTGAAGGCGATCCTTTTTCATTACAAACAATTGAAGAAGGTCGTCAGAATTTGATGCATACCAGATACTTTAAAAATGTCCAAATGGTTCCGACAAAAATTGCCGATGCAAATATGATGAATTTGGATATTAAATTAGAAGAACAACCAACTGGCGAATTGTCTGGGGGTGTGGGTTGGTCAAATATAAACGGATTTATGGTTGATGCCGGTATTACCGAAAGTAACTTTATGGGACGCGGTCAAATTGTCCAAATTAAAGGTTCACTGGCCCAGTATCAAAAGCAGGCATTATTCAGTTTCACAGAACCATATTTGTTTAATCGTGCATTGTCTGGGGGATTTGATGTCGCATACACAATGTATGATTACGAAGGGTTAACTGGATTTGACTATAACCGTGATTCTTTGACGGTGTCTGGACGTTTGGGATGGAAATTGACAGATCATTGGTCACAAAGTATGCGTTTGTCTGCGGCATTCGATCAAAACAGCGACCCACAACAAGGTTCCGGTATGGTCGAGGCACGTTTGTATTCTTTGGGAACATCTTTCCGTTATTATAATCTGGATACAAATTTTGAACAAAACACACATACCGGTGTTGTTGGTAATTTGGGTGTAACATATACTGGATTCGGCGGAACAACAACATATATGCGTTATTCTGGGGATGTAACCGCAATGGTGAAATTCTGGGACGACAGATGGCAATTAAAAACATCTATCGAGGGTGGTTATTTGCAATCATTAGAGGACAGTTATATTCCACGTGTTTATCGTTATTTCTTGGGCGGCGAAACATTACGTGGATTTGATGTCGCAGGTGTTGGACGTATTGGTAAAAATTCCTATTCTTTGGGTGGTTTATGGAAGGTTAACGGTTCAACCCAATTAAATTTCCCTGTGTTTATTCCTGATGAATATCAGGTCAAAGGGTTTGTGTTCACTGATTATGGTATTTTGGGCGATCCAGATATTCCAGCCGGCCAAGAACATGCGGCTTATTTGAAATTGATTGGTTCTGGGTGGCGGTCATCTGCTGGATTTGGTGTGTATTGGAATACCCCAATGGGTCCAATGAATTTCAGTTGGGGTTGGCCATTAAAGATTGATAAAAACGATAGAGAGAGAAGATTTTTGTTATCTTTCGAGACACAATTTTAAATATTATGTCTTGACGGAATCTATGAATTTTTTTAATAATAAAATTGTATAAATGGGGGAAAGGATTATGAAGAAAATTATACTTGGATTTTTCGTTGCTTTGGTGTTGGCCGGCTGTGGTCAGGTTTATGATCGTGAACCTGTGGGTGTGGGCTATGACAACAACGAATTGAAATTGAGTCCTTGTGCTTGCATCATGGTATATCAAGCATAATCCGCCACATACAATAATGGGGGATTGCATTGAAGTATCCAGACGATTTTAATACACCTGCATTTCCCGCAGGAAAATTTGTCGCTGTATCCAGATTCATGGCAACGGCCATTATGGTGGTATTTTTTCTTATAATTTGTGCGTGTGGCTTGCTTTATTGGGTGAAAAAGACCCAAGACGTCAGTCCTTTTTTGATTTCTATTGCACCAAATGGTGAACGTTGGGTAATGGTGTCACATGACAATCATAAAACTGAAATTCCGGCATATTATGTTTTGCAAGAATCTATGTTGAATAAATTTGCACGGAATTGGTTTACTATTTCTGAAAACATGTTCCAAAACTTGGCGGTTTGGTCGGATGAATGTGGTCGTGAATCCGAAGAATGTACCAGCAACACGTTATCTGGGGGCGACACATGTGCAATTTATTGTGCGTCTGACACTATGGTTTTTGATGATTTCAAACGAACTGTATTGCCCATATATTCAAAATTAGAATCTGACGAAGGGGAAGTATGGACTGTGGAATCAGTATCTATTAAACCGGTGGATACTATTGGTAAATTTGGTGGTGTGTGGAAATTAAATGTTTTGGTCAGAACCAATTCTCGTGTTTTGAATTTCTTTGGTTATGCCCAAACTGCATACAGCCAAAGTACATATCCAAAAACAATGGGATATTATGTTGCAGGCTTTAACATGTACAGGATGAACTAATGAAAAAAATGACATTTATGTTTAGCGGAATCTTGTTGCTGGTTACCATGCTGGGCCTGTTGTTCTTTGTTGGTGCAATTTATGATGCCGAAAAAAAACAAAAAATAGAAACTTTCTTTTTTGAACCGATTGAGGCATCTCGTGATCGTATTAAAACACCGATATCTGCGGATGATATGCCGGACAATTATTTACGCAACATGCTGATTACCAGATTTTTAAATGAATATTTTTATGTGATTCCTGATGCTAATAATGCCAAAGCACGTGCGGATTGGCATAATGTTGATGGAACACCAACGGCTTTGGTTGGATTGGCTGGACGCAGATCTGTGATTACAAAATGGACCGAGACCGAGGCAAAAAAAATTATAGAATTGGCCGAGGATGGCGCGTTGCGTTTTGTTCATGTTGATACAGAAAATATTACAGAATCTGAAAGTGGACATTTGGTTGTACCATATACATTGACCACATGGACCAAGCCAAATGATGTTTTGGCCACGCCCGAGGTTTGGAGTGGTAATATATATCTGGAGGTTACACGCGATCCTATTCGTGTTCAATCAACTCAAAAAACGTTGGATAGGCTGGAACGCGGTGTGGATCCTGTGGCGGCATTTTCGTTCCGTATACTGGATGTCATAGAAAATTAGGTAGAAAAATGTTAAAAAAATATTTGTGTCTTTTATTATTGGGGTTTGCGGTATCTTTATCGCCCGTAAATGCGTATGCCGATGATGATGACGGTTTTGATTTTATGGAAGATGATGTTTTGGATGATGGTGCAAATGATGATTTCGCATTTGCAGATGGTGGTGATGATGGTAATGATGCTTTGTTATCTTCGACACCTGTATCATTGAATGACGGTTCGGGACTTGCCAATGTTGCAAATTTTGATATTGCCGGCATTATGTTGGGGATGTCTTTTGAAGATGTATATAATTTATATCACAATATCGGCAATCTGTATGCACCACGCAAGAAAAACAGTTTGGTTTATGATATTCCACAGGATTGGCAATACAATCTGGATTACGAATGTCGTCAATCTGGGGTGATGCAACCAAACAAAGTGAAAAAATGTATTCGTGGTTTGGCACGCAGACGCGGATTATTGTATGTTTCTGAAATTCATTTGGAACGCGTCAAAACTGGCGAAACAATTGATGTTTATTTAACCAGTAATGCCACAGACAATATCGTGTATCGTATTGTTTACACTAATGATGCTGACAAGGTCGAAGGGAATGCCGAACAATTTTCTGATCAACGCGAAAAGAAAATTTTATCATTTTGGAAAATGGTTGTGAAAAAATATGGCGCACCTAATTCTGGCAACGACACATGGATTACATCAACAAATGCATACGATCCAAAAATGACGGCATATTATGGTTCTTTGGATTTGATTGATGAAGGGAAACGCGCAATGGATGTTGCCAATTCTGCACAACATGCTCGTGATAATTTCCGTGCAAAGCCCTACTCTTTCTGATGAATACGTATTACAAAGGTCTTTTTTCTGAATGGTATGCTCGAATGTTTTTGCGGTTGCATGGGTATAAAATCATAAAAACTCGTTATATAACAGGAAAGCATACAAATCGTGCTGAAATCGATATTATTGCCAAACGCGGCAATACCCTTGTGTTTGTCGAGGTTAAATCCAGACACGATTTACAATCGGCATGGGATGCAATATTGCCTGGGCAAATGTCCCGTTTGCGTAATGCCGCAGACACATATTTGGCAAAGAAACATTGGATTGGCAGTGCCCGTTTTGATGTTATTGCTGTTTGCGGATTAAAAATCTATTGGGAAAAAAATGCTTTTTAATTCTTGCATTTATCAATTATGTTGGCTAAGATAGTTTTGCATATCTAATAAAGGAGATATTATGAAAAAAGTAATCTTAGCATTGTTTGCTGTTTTAACATTGGCCGCCTGCACAGGTTCTTATAAATCTGGAAATTGCGAATATGACTTCTTGTTACACAAAGATATTTCTATTTCCAAATTGATTGGTAATGCAACTGGTGGTTGCTAAACCTATAACAGATAAAAAAACGGCACCAGATGGTGCTGTTTTTTTTATTATTTATTTGATTTTTGTATAATATTGGGCTAATCTGATACTAACTGTAAATAGGTGCTGTTATGACATATAAAAAGCCGAAAGTTTCTGTATTAATGCCCGCGTACAATGTTGAAAAATATGTAGCCGAGGCAATTGAATCCATATTAAATCAAACCTTTACCGATTTTGAATTCATTATTATCAATGATGGCTCGACAGATAACACCGCAAAAATCATAAAAGAATATGCAAAAAAAGATAAACGAATAAAATTCATAAATCATGCTAAAAATCGTGGCATTGTATCGGTTCGTAATGAATTGTTAGATAATGTTGGTGGTGAATATGCCGCATTTCAAGATTCTGATGATATTTCATTAGCAAATCGTTTACAGACCCAAGTGAATTTTCTGGATAAAAACTTGGATGTTTCTGTGGTTAGTGCTGCATTACAAACATTTCCAAAAAACGAGGTATGGTCAGTAATCGAAAACCCAGGTATTTTGGATTTTTATATTGCGAATCCTGTTCCTAATGCTGTTGCAATGTTCCGTATTGCTGATATAAACAAATATGGATTACGTTATAATAAAAAATATCAAACTGCCGAGGATTATGATTTTTGGCAGAGAGTTGTACGTGTTCTGAATATTCGAATTTTACCAGATGTGTTATATTTATACAGAATTTTAGATAACAGTTTATATCATGGTAATGTGGAATTGGCACAATGCGAAAGAGAAATTCGTTCTGAAATATTAGATTTTTTGACTCATAATTTATTCTATCGAGCGAAACTTGCCCCTAAATATAATGTTATGTTATTCGGCATTATTCCTTTAATTACGGTTAAACGTGAACGTGTTTATTTATTTGGATTTATACCGCTATTAAAAATGCGTAAAATGTGGTGGTGTTTATTTGATATTTTACCTGTTTGTAAAATAAAAACCTTTGGGGAAATATAATGAAAAAATCTTCTGATAAGATTATCAATGTAACCTTTCTTTTGCCACAGATTATTATGGGTGGGGTGGAAAAGGTTTTGTTACAATACATTATCGGATTGCAAAAAAATGGAATTACCCCTGTGGTAATAAGCAAAACAAAAGTTACAGATCAGTATTTTTTAGATTTTTTCAGAGATCATAATATTAAATTGATTGATGATATATGCCTTTTTAGGGATCCGCACTTTTTTCTCAAAAAATGGCTTAATAGAATTGGACTGGTATGCAAATTAAAGTTGTTGTTATTACATTCTGATTTTGTTATCGATTTTGCTAATTGTTTCTTTTCTAGATATATCAAACATATAAAAAAACCAAAAGTTGGATGGTGTCATGGCAGTATATTAGTGTTTGATATGATGGTAAATTTATACCATTTAAATTTAGAGATATACGATAAAATCGTTTGTTTGACTAAATCTTGTCAGGATGAAGCCGTAAAAAATTATCCAATGTTTAAGGATAAACTTTTGCACATATATAATCCAATTGATTTGTCCCGCACCGAGCATGGTTCTGCAACAACAGATAAAAATCCTTACTTTATTGCGGTTCAAAGATTGCACACAGAAAAAGATGTTAAAACAATTATTGATGCATTTAATATATTTTATAAAAAACATCCTGAATATAAAATGCTGGTTGTTGGAAATGGCCCACAATGGCAAGAATTAACAAAATATGCCGAAAATAATGACCATATCATTTTCACCGGTCAAGTTGATAATCCGTATCCTCTTATTGCTGGTGCCAAGGCATTGGTATTATCTTCGACTATGAATGTTGGCGAAGGATTACCTAATATATTATTAGAGGCACAAATTTTAAAAACTTTGGCAATATCATCAGATGTTCCATCGGGGCCACATGAAATTTTATTAGATGGTAAAGCGGGAATATTGTTTAAACCAGGGGATAGTACCGAGTTAGCAAAGATTTTTGTTAATGTGGCATCAAATAAATATAACACAAAGCAAATTATCGATAATGCAACAAATGCTTTGAACAGATTTGATGCTGACACTAATGTCAATAAACTGTTAGACTTAATCCATAAAACCTTGAAATTTTAGTGGAGATAATATGAAAAAAATATTTAGATTATTTCGTAATATAATAACTGTGCGTCCTGTACGTAAATTTTTAAAACGAAAAATCAAAGAATATAAAATAGAAAAGCAATATAAAGGCTTACCTGGTTGGGATGGTAATGTAAAACCAAAATCCGTTTTGATTTGTGAGCCACATTTTTCGCATGGCGAATGTTTGCCTGGGTGGACAAAGTATTGGCAAGATTTGGGTTATAATGTTGATATAATAACACGACTTTCAAATTATAAAGAAGATCCTTTTTGTAATTACACGAACAAACCGCGTATGTTTGCTGGCAGTCTGGCTATGTTGAAAAAATGGTTGGCTGATAAAAACGCAAGAAATTATGAATATATTTTTATATCTACAACTGTTTTGTGGGACGAAGGGGTTTCTGGCAAACATTTTTTGGATTTTTTAGGATTTGTTCCAAAATGCAAACACGGTTGTTTATTTATAGATCATGCCCCAAATTTATTTTTCAATAAATACAGCGAGCAAACATTAGTTTCGAGTAAAAGAATTTTTGCTCTATCAAACCTGCCCTATATGGCTCAATTAAATCCACATTATTTTGGTGAGTTTGAACATTTGAATAAAAATTCTAAAACAACATCATTTGTGGCAGTTGGACGTATGGCCGCACGTAATTATGATTGCATGATTGATGCTGTGCGTAAATTAAAGGAATCTGGCAAAGATTTTATAATTAAAGTCATTGGTAGCGGCAAAATGGAAATCCCAAATGATTTACAAGATGTGATTGTTCATCTGGGGCGTTTAAATTACAAAGATATGTATGCCGAAATAAATGCTGCTGATTTCATAATTGCAGGGTTGGATCCATTTAATTCTGAACATCATCAATATCTGGTTGGATGCACGACTGGGAATTTGCAATTATCTTTTGGTTTTAACAAACCAATGATTATAAATGAATTATTTGGAAAACATTACGAATTAGATAATTCTGCCCTGTTTTATAAAAACAATGATATTTATACCGCATTGAAATCGGCTGTTAATATTTCAGAAAAACAATATAAAAGTTTAACCCAAAATTTAACCAAGTTAGCAAATGCAACATATAAACGTTCTTTGAATAATTTAAGAAATGCTGTAAAATTTAACCACGCAAATAACAAGGATTAAATATGAAACTAGATATACAAAGTGCAAGAAAAATTTATCAAAAAAACAAAAATATCACAAATAAAAAGTCAAAAGCGATTCAGCATATACCAATCGTATTTGCCTTTGACGATAATTTTGCTTTACCAGCCACAGTTGCGATAAAAAGTTTGATTGATACAGCAGGAAACAACACCGTATATGACGTAATAGTTTTCTATGACAAATTGAAAGCAAAGACAAGGAAAATTTTTGATTTGATATGCCCAATTCGTTGGATTCATGTAGATGCCAATGTATTAAAAGATGCACCTGTCGGGGTAAGGGGTATCGCAACATATTATCGATTACTGATGGCGGATTTATTGCCAGAATATGATCGTGTTATATGGTCGGATGTTGATGTATTGTTCTGTGACGATTTGAGTGAAATATACAATATGGATATGCATGGTGCAGATTGGGGCGGAATTATAGCAGAACAACAAGACGAAAAAAATGGTGTGCATTCACATTTCCCAGAAAACAAAAAAGAATATATTTATATGCCAGGTTTTATGATTGCGGACACAAAACAATGGCGTAAAAAAGGAATGTTCAATCGATTTTTGAAAACAATTCGTGATTTTGGACCACGCCTTAAAATGTTTGATTTAGATGTGTTGAATTTAACGGCGGATAAAATTGCGGCTGTGCCATTTGACTATTGTGTGCTTGAACAGATTTGGAATAATATTGATATAACAAAAGCACCCGAATATCCATGGTTAGTAAAAGGTCAAGGACACGATGCGTTGGTTTCGGCCAAAGAAAATGTAAAGATTATACATTATGCGGGCATGCCTGTAAAAATATGGCTGCGTCCAATACAAGATATCTCTTGGGAATATTTACCGTATTTGGTATCATCGCCAATGTTCGATTCGGCATATTGGTTCCCAACATTATCACGCAGAATGCATTCCTATTTATTATGGTTGATAATCAAAATTATGCCGATAAAACGGTTCAGGCATAAATTAAAAACAAAACGTAAAAAACTAATTTGTGAGGTAACAAAATGATATCCAGATTTTTAATAAATATGATACCTATCGCAAAATATCGTAAAATATTATTGCATAAATATTATCCTGAAACCAAACTTGGATTTCGTGTGAATAAAAATACACGTATGTTAATGGTTTGCCCACATCCAGATGATGAAATGTTGGGTGCTGGTGGTGTTTTAATAAAATATGCCAAGCATTTTGATTGCATTTGTATGGCGTCTGCGGGTGTTAAAACGCCACAGATTGATGCCGAACCACGTGCAGATTTGCGTATCCAAGAATTTAATACGGTTATGGATGCACTGGGGATAAAAAATCGTTGGATTTTCAAAACATTTGGTGTGCCACCTATGTGTGACCAAATTGAAAAATATTTTGCCGATTATTGCAAAGTATTGGATTTAAAGAAATATGATTACATATTTTTACCAAATCCACATGATGGTCATCCTGAACATTTATATATAACAAATAAATTATTCAAAAAAATAATGCGTCATAATGGATATAATCCAGATGTTCAAATTGTTTTTTACGAAGTTTGGCGAACAATTTCAATCCCTGATTTCTTTTTTGATATATCCGATGTGGCACAACAAAAATTCAAAATATTGGAATTATATAAATCGCAAAACGGCTGGATAAATTATCCGTATCGTGTCGAAGGTTTAAACCGTTATCGCGGAATGCAAGCTGATAATCTAGATTATGCAGAGGCGTTTCTTATAACATACGGGAAAAAATATTTACGGGGGAAAAATAAATGATAAACAAAAAACTTATTAAATTAATCCCAATAAAAAAACTGCGTCACAGATTGCGTGATAAATATACCCAGGCGGAATTTTATAAAAAACATCCTATATATCGTGATAATTTTATCGGTGCGGATGTAATTTTAAGCCACGAAGAAAACATGGATTTTGGTGGCAAAGTATTCGTTGGGGACGGCGGACGTTTTTATGCCGAAGGCGGATTAAAAATTGGTGCATATACTAAATTCGGTCAACAATGTATAATTATGACAACTGAACATAATTATAAATGCGATACGCGGGTACCATATGATCATCGTGATGTGGCACGACCTGTTGAAATAGGCAAGAATTGTTGGATTGGTTTGCGTTCGATTATTTTGGGTGGAATAAAAATAGAAGATGGCGCCATCGTTGGTGCCGGCAGTGTTGTTACAAAGAGTGTCCCAAAATGTGCAATCGTTGCAGGCAATCCTGCTCGCATAGTTGGATGGCGTGATAAAGCTGAATATGAACGTTTAGAAAAAGCGGGGTTAAATTTTCCTCAAGAGAAAGAACCTGCATATTCTTTGATTTTTGATGATTCTGGTTTTAGACCATTTATGAAGGAAACAAAAAAATGAAACGTTTGGCAAGAATTTTAACTTTTTGGATACCTGTGCGTGTATGGCGGCACAAATTGCGTAACTATATTGAACGGCAATTATATAACCTGATACCGTTGCATGACGATTGGATTATTTTTTATGATACATTTTCAAAATCTGGTAATGGTGATAGTATTTTACCATTGGCGATTGAATTGCGTCGTCGTAAACCAAATATGCGTTTTTTCTTTGTATCACAAACTCCACGTGATATTGAAATGGCAGATGAAGTTTTGGTGATTGGCAGCCCGCGCTATGATTACGTTATGAAACGTGCAAAATATTTAATATCGCCTATGGATGTTCCGAATGGCAAACGCAAAGGACAAATATGGGTTATGACATGGCATGGCGCCCCGTTAAAAACAATCGGGTTATTACGCCAAGATAATGCGACTATGCGTGAATATGTAAAAACTTTCCGTAATTGTGATTATTTTTGTAATACGGCCAGTGTTTTTAAAGATTTATTAAAAAAATCTTTCGATTTAACGGATAATGTATTTGTAAATACAGGATTGCCCAGAAATGATATTTTATTATGTGCAGACAAAGATAATATTGCTGCATCGGTGCGTAAAAAGTTAGGAATTCCAAAAAATAAAAAAGTTTTGTTTTATTGCCCCACTTGGCGACGTACAGATTGGCATCAACCAATGCCGTTTGATATGAAGAAACTCGAAAAATCATTGGGTGATGAATATGTTTTATTAATACGTTCTCATGTTGGCAAACATACATGGATTGATAAAGATGGTAAAGATATTAATTCATTGAACGATGATTTTTGTATAGATGTCGCAGATTATAATAATTTGTCTGAATTATATTTAATCACGGATGTTTTTATCACGGATTATTCGTCGGCTATCTTTGATTTTTCTTTGCTGGAACGCCCCCAGATTTTATTTGCGTATGATTTGGAACAATATATCGCAGAAATTGGATTAACAATGGATTATTATAAATTTTCACCGTTTCCAATTGCAAAAACACAAGATGAATTGCTGGATGTTATCAAAAATTCGTCAAAACAAAAGACAAATAATCTGCATAAATTCAAACAAAAATACACAGAATATGATATGGGGACTGCATCAAAACAAATTTTATCAATAATAGGGTTGGAGGATTAAATGACAACTGTAATAACGTATGGAACTTTCGATCTTTTGCATACTGGACACATAAATATATTAAAACGTGCCAAAGAAATGGGTGATTTTTTAATAGTCGGTGTAACCGCTGATAAATATGATCGTGAACGCGGCAAATTAAATGTGCAACAATCGTTATCCGAAAGAATCGACAATGTTAAACAAACAGGTTTGGCTGATAAAATTATAGTAGAAGAATATGTCGGTCAAAAAGCCGATGATATTCAAAAATACAATGTCGATAAATTTGTGATTGGATCTGATTGGATTGGTAAATTTGATTGGTTGCAACAATATTGCGACGTTGTGTATTTACCACGAACCCAAGGTGTATCTTCGACATTATTACGAAATCAAAAAAACGGAATATTAAAAATGGGGATTGTCGGCAACGGCAGAATTGCATCCAGATTTATAACTGAATCTAAATATGTCAGCGGAATTGAAGTGAGTGCTATTCTGGGTAAAAATGCGGATCATGTTAAAAAATTTGCAGACAAATTTCAAATTAATGAAAATTTTACAGATTTGAATGCGTTTTTGGATGTCGTTGATGCGGTATATATCGCAACGCCACATGTCACGCATTATGATTATATTAAACAGGCAATTTTGCATAAAAAACATGTTTTGTGTGAAAAACCAATGGTATTATCCAAGGACCAAGCCCAAGAATTATATGATTTAGCAAAACAAAATGATGTGGTTTTATTTGAAGCGATAAAAACCGCATACGCACCATGTTTTGCCCAACTGATTGGTGTCGCAAAAAGTGGTACCATTGGGATAATTAAAAATGTCGTTGCAACTTTTACAAAAATTATTCCTGATAAAACATTGCGCGAATGGGATAAAAATTTGGGTGGCGGCGCTTTTAATGAATTGGCATCTTATCCATTATTGGCAATTACAAAATTACTTGGCACAGAACCAAAACATATTCATTTTACATCTTTTTTAGATAAAGATACAAATGTGGATTATATGACACGTGCAGATTTTGTTTTTAATAATGCGGTTGCAACCGCTACTGTGGCTATAGGTGCAAAACAAGAAGGCAGTATGGTTATTGCCGGAACAAATGGATACATATATGTCCCTGCACCTTGGTGGAAAACAGAATATTTTGAAGTGAGATTTGAAGATGCGTCAAAAAATATGAAATATTTTTCACGCTTTGATGGTGATGGTTTGCGTTATGAATTGGCAGATTTTCTTGCACTGTTACGAACAAAATCCATGAATTATAAATTGTCTGGGGCGGAAAGTATTTTTATGGCGGATGTCTTGGAAAAATTTAATACCGCGCTTCGCACCAGTGAAAATATCGACATATTATAAAAAAAGAAGGAATTACATGGTGTAATTCCTTCGTATGTGTTTAGAGGGTGTTTCCTGACACTTGCCATCCACCATTGGCGGTACTGGAAGCGTTGATTGAAAAACTTGATGCTGTTTTTGCTGTTATTCCTGGAACATTTTGACCGTCACTGTTTTTTTCTTGAAATATTAACAATGTATAGCTGGTATTAGACATTGTTACAGGCAAATTTATAGTCATAGTAGCATCGGTCATGGATACATAGCCACCTTGTTCAACCCAACCAGATTTATATTTACGATACCATGTATAATTGTTTTCTGCGGTTGGAGATTGACTGGCAATCACATAATCCAGCAAGCCCGTTGTTCGTGTATCCAATGTGGTTATATTGCTACGAATTTCTGACACATCACCCAATGCGGTTATTTGGGCAGAAACCGCGACAATTTCATTATGAATAGTCGTAATTCGTGCCAACAATGTTGCCGTAGATTCTTTGTCAGCAATTTCGCTGTATTGGGTTTTCAATGTTTCCAGTTCGTCCGATAAATCTTTGATAACCTCCATCAGATAATTTGCATCTTGGTTTAATGTTGTTGGTTCTAATTTTGCAAGTGGTTGATAATCAACAATGCGTGCAAGAGGCAAACTGCGTGCGATTGTGATACTGTCTAACGATGTCGGTGCGGTTTCAAATACAACGCGTCCACCGGTATATGGGAAATCCGCATCCAATCCACCCGAAGTGCCAACAATTTCATATCCTGTGGCGGATGTATTGTTTTTAGTTACAACTATGTTTGTGTTGTCAAAATATGGAAAATTGAAAGAAAATTCTGTTGTTTCTCCATCCCCCATATATGATACTTTTTGCATATTTTCTCCTTTTGTTATAAAAAAAACCAACCGTAAAAAAAAACGGACGACAAATGTCATCCGTTTAATGTTGGTTTATTTTATATCTTTATTTACTGACAATTACCATTGCGGGACGCAAAACCGTATCGCCGTACATATATCCCGTCTGCATTTCATCCACAATTATATTCGCTGGGTGCGTTTCATCGGCCGGCACAACCGAGATTGCACTGTGGAATTGTGGGTTTAATTGTTGGCCAATGCTTTCTATTTTTACAATACCGATTTGTGCAAATGCGGATTCCAAAGCCAATGACAAGGATTTTATTCCTTGGTCATCGGGGGTTTGTTTTAGAGCAACCGCCAAAGCATCCATAACTGGCAAAAACTTTTTAGAAATTTCCATACCACATGTGCGTGCTGCAGATTCTGTATCACGTGCCGCACGACGACGAGTGTTTTCTAATTCCGCAGCAACACGCATATATTTATCGGTTAAATCTGCAACTTTATCCTGTAATTCGCCAATCAATTTTTCCGATTCTGATTCAACCTTTTGTTCTGGTGCAGGTTCGGTTGCGGGTTCTGGTTGCTTTTTTTCTGTTGCAGTTTTAACAGAAACTGTTTCGACCTTTACCTCTTTTGCGTTTTCGTTTGTTTTATTTTCTTGGTTATTTTCCATATCTGACTGCCTTTTTTATTACTTAACACTGTTTATTATAGGTACGAAAGTTTCTTTTTTCAAGGATGCACCACCAACCAAGACACCATCTACATTTTTAATACTCATAATTTCAGCGGCATTTTGTTCTGTAACAGATGCACCATACAAAATTGGCGTATCGGCAAAGCCCATTTCATCCAATGTTTTACGGATTAAATTATGTACTTGTTGAATTTGGTCATATGTTGGGGTAATTCCAGCCCCAATCGCCCAACGTGGTTCATACGCAATGATAAAACCACCATTTGCAGCATTTTTTGGTACAGATTCACGAACACCGGTTTCAACAATTTTTTCCGTCAATCCTGCATCACGTTCTGGGGCGGTTTCGCCAACGCAAATAATTGGCAATAAATCGTTTTCTAATGCACGTGCAGCACGTTCAGCAACATCGGCATTTGTATCGTGTAATTCGGTTCGGCATTCACTGTGTCCAACCAAGGTTACCGTTGCACCCGATTTTGACACCATTTTTGCAGAAATATCGCCTGTATGGGCACCAGAATCATATTTACTGACATTTTGGCTGCCCAGCATGACGATATTGTTTCCGGCACGCAACATTGTGTATGGAACACATAAAATTACCCTATTTTCAGTATCTAAAGCCCCTAAACCCTGAAGCATTTCAGCCAATTCTGACGGATTTCCATTCATTTTCCAGTTGCCAGCAATAATTTTCATAAAAAACCTCTTTTTTTTCATTGCGTTAAAATATCACATTTGCTAGGATACTGCAAAAGGAAAAAAAATGCTAGAATATTTACGTAATGCTTCGGAAAAACCATTAGCTAAATTTTTAATTGCTGTTTTGGCTTTTTCGTTTATTGGTTGGGGTGTTGCTGAATGGATTTTCGGTGGTGCCACTAGTGATACAACTTTGATTCATGTTGGCGATGCTGAGGTCAGTGTTAACCAATTTAACAATCAAAAATCTCAATTGTTGTCGGGTATGTCACGTGATCAGCAACGTTCTATATATACTGATGCGCGTGCAATGAAGGCATTTAACAATCGTGTTATCAGCGATTTAACCACACAACAACTGGTTCGTAATCGTATTCACGATTTGGGTTTTGTGATTTCTGATCATCGTATTGCTCGTGAAATTCGTGATGTTTCTGTGTTCCAAGAAGATGGCAAGTTTTCATCTGAAAAATTTGATGCCGCATTGGATGCAAACGGTTTGACCGAGGAATCATTGGCTGGGGTTTTGCGTAATGATATTGCCAGATCAATGTTATTTACACCAATGTTGGCAACTGTTAAGGTTCCTAACTTTGTTGTGGATACCGTTTACAACAAACGTTATGCTACACGTGATATTGAATACAAAACTGTAAAGTTTGATGATTTCAAAGTTAATAAACCAACTGATGAAATGTTGAAAACTTACTATGCTCAAAATCCAAAAACATTACCAGAAACCCGCAAGGTGTCGTATGTATTCGTGTCTGCGGATATGTCAAAACCAGACAGCTATGACGAGGGCATGGCCCGTATGTTAAAGGTCGAAGATGAAATTATTGGTGGTGATTCTTTGGCCGATGCTGCAAAAAAACACGGTGCTAAATTCGTTCAATTAAATGCATTTGCTCGTAATGGTGCTGCAAATGATGCAAACATTACACCTGCGATTGTTGCACAAATATTCGGTATGGATGAAGGAACCGAAACAGAAACAATCGAAGGTAAAAAAGGATTCATGATTATTCATTTGGATAAAGTAAATCCTGCACACACCGCTGAATTTGCATCTGTGAAACAAGATTTAGTTCCTGAATGGACCAAGGCGGAAAAACGCAAACAGGCATATGAAAAAGCAAATTCTATCTTGGTCGATTTGAACAAAGATAAAAAATGGACTGGTGCAACTGCGAAAAATGTTACCCGCAGTGCTGGGGCGCCAATATCCGTGTTAAGCGATGCTTTCAATAATGCGGTTGGAACAAATAAAATTGTAGAAACCTCTGATGCGTTCTATGTATTGTCTGTTAAATCTGTAAAGAATCCAAGTGCAGACGAAAAAAAGAAGGCCGCATTGCGTATCGAATTAGAACAAGGTTTCCAATCCCAAATCCAAGCGGATTATAACAAGTTCTTGCAACGCGAATATCCTGTGAAAGTAAATGAAAAAGTTTACGACAGATTTATCGCAAAATAAGAAAAATTTCCCCACAAGATTTGTGGGGATTTTTTTATTTTATTACCGCAGATTTAATAAGTGTAACATCCTCTTTGATTCCATCTATTTTTAATTGCAATTGTCCTATTCCTGATTCCAATATTGTGGTGCGATTTTCCAATGCTGTGATGCGGGTATCTGCCCTGTCTAATTCATTTAACGAAGAATCTTGGCGGGCAACCCAATAAACGACACCAAATGCAAAGGCCAATAAAAACCAACTGTTTCTGAGCATATCCAATATATTTACAAAATCTTGTTTTTTTGGCATTTTATTCTCCATTTTTTGCACGCAAAATTATATTTTCAATTTGTCGAACAAATGCCCGATTCGCTTCGGCCCAGCGCAATTCGTTGTCTGATGCGTTTGGCCCCAATGTGCGTTCAATTGTAATTTTCCTGAGGTGTTGCAATACCGCTTTGCCACTGGGGGTTTGAAAAGTGCGTGCATATTGTTTTTCTAGTTCTGTCATATCATATCCTTAAACTGTTTTATAAAACTGTATCTGATGCAGATATTGCAATCGGTGCCAGATATTTTAATTCTGCATCACTGTGCAAAGATATAGGTTCAATAACACCGCGACGCGACAATATGTTTAATCCGCGTTCACATAATGGCCTGATAAATTCGTGCAACAACCTGCCGTATGTTGCACCCAGAACACGCATCATATCGGCATTTCGTGCCAACACCTCGGTCGCCGTCATTTCTTTATCTGACAACAATCCTAATCTGTCTGCTAATAAAGTGTGGCGAATTCTGTCACGTAAATCAGATAAAATGATTTGAGAAACATCAAAGTCGGCTCCACTGGATAACGGGGTTAATCCAGAACTGCCTACGGCTTTTGGAATAATTGACCCAGGTGTTAAATTTATATTTTGCAAATTTATAACCCCATCGTCATCCGCCTGCCAAATTCCGCTGACCGCAATAGTTGCGTTTTTTAAAACCAGTTCTACAACTTTATTGGCTGTTTTTATATCTGGTAATGCACGCAGGACAGGACTGCGTCCGTATAATTCACCGCTGCATAAACTCCATCTGAATATTAAATATGGATTTGTTTCAAATACACCGGTGGCAACTATGTTATTTTCTATATCTCCACCAACATCTAGCCATGCAACAAATTCAGAACCTATTAAAGATTGAATTAAACGCAATGGGGTATCTGGATCTGATTTGATTTTTTTACGGATTTCATCTGTGGGTGTCCATGACGGGTATTTTGATATAACATCAAATGCCGTCATTGTTGTCGTATGAAATATTGCATTTGGTAAAATTGCTATATCAGTCATCGGAATCGCGGTGAAAGAAAATGCACTGTCGGCGCCTATGGGATTTTCAGCCATAAATAAACATGTTGTTCCATACACACATAAATCTATGTAGCATTGGTGTATAGTTGTATAAAAATTAGAATCATTTAAGTTTGCGCGCAAAACAGATGTGGCAATATCTGCATCTGGGGACATATCACTTTCACGAACCAGATTTATCCATAATGATTCTGGGGGTGTTAACAGTGTGTATATAGATGCAGCCAGGTTATCCACCGCATCGGATGCCGTTCCGTCAAACAATGTTGCTGTTTCGGTATCTGTTGCTGGAATTGTATAACGTCTGGCTTCGTCCCAACGTTTCAACCATGGCGATCTGAGGTTTAATGCATAGTTATACATTTTTTGTAAATTTTTTATATTCATAATTTATCCTTTTTTATATTTTAAAATTTGTGTTTGCTGAAAAAGAATGGATACTGGTTCCGACGGGTCTGATTGGTATTGGATTTATGTTTATTGCACCAGCAACCGCATCCAAACCATCATCGTGTCCAATTCCGCCAATTGGCGACCAACCCAACATTTCAGACATAAATGTGGTTTGTTGAATACGAACATGGGCAAATAAATGCCCCGAACCTAACAACGATTCAAAAGTGTTTAAAATTCTGGTTTCTTTTTTTGTATTATTTGTAATTTTCTGAACAATGATTCCACCACCACGATTTGCGATTTTGTCGCCCAATATTTCTGGCAAAGCATTTCCTAAACCATTTGTTTCTACGGCAATTCTGTGTAAATTATATCGGTTCAGGAAATCCAAAACTAAATCGCATTGAACCATCAATGGTTGCGGACATTCGTTTGGAATTACCATATACTGTAAATCATGTAAAAATATTGTATGAGATTTATCATCCCGAAATATCAATGCACATACACTGGAATCTGTATTTTTATGTCCCAGCGATGGATCCCAATATATTGCCGCCCCAGTTATATTCCAATCACCCAGTTTTGCCAAAACAGGATTAAATTCATAATCGTATAAATTTATCATACCTGGATCCAATCGCACCTTTTCCAAAGGTGTGAATTCCAACATCATTTGCGACATAAAATGGTGTTCCCCGACAGTATTTCTGAGTTCATTTATCTTGTTCGACGGGAACATTTCGGGCCATGCGGATGTTCCGTCTGGGTTTAATATCGGTAATAAAAATTTTTTATATCCATGTAAAAAAGGAATTGAAAATTTAAATTTTTGATTTACTATAACTGACATGGACTTTACTCCCAAAACTTTACCTACGAATTTAGAAGCCGAACAAGCGGTGTTGGCGGCTGTGCTGATGAATAATCGCGCATTGGAACGGGTATCTGATTTTTTAAAACCCGAACATTTCTTTCACCCTGCCCACCAAGAAATTTATAAATTGGCTTTGCGTATGTCTTCGGATTCCCGTGAATTTGATGTAATTACAATCAAAAACTATTTACAACAACAGGGAATTTTAGATTCGGTTGGTGGTATTGATTATTTAACAGAATTATCTTCTGCGGGATCTACGGTTGTTAATGTCGAACAATATGGTCGTATCGTTTATGATAATGCATTAAGACGCCAACTGATTGGTATCGGTCAATCTATTATGGATAATGCGTATATCGAAGATTTAAACAATCCTGTATCCCAACAATTAGAATCCGCAGAAAAACAATTATTTGAAATGTCTTTGACTGGGGTTTCTGAACACGAACCTGTTAGTATTGGTTCCGCATTGCAAAGCACACTGGAAGAGGCACAAATCGCATACCAGGCCGATGGTAAATTGTCTGGTTTAACCACAGGACTTACCGCATTGGATAAATCTATTAGCGGATTACACCATTCTGATTTGATTATTATCGCTGGTCGTCCTGCAATGGGAAAAACAACATTGGCAATGAATATCGCATTCAATGCCGCCAGCGCTATTTTGTCAGGACATGCAAACCCAAAATACAAGGGTGCCGTTATATTCTTTTCATTAGAAATGTCTGCATCCCAGTTGGCCGCACGTGTTTTGGCGTCCCAAACCAAGATACCGGCATCATCTATGCGTGAAGGTTCATTGACCGATGAAGAGTTTGTAAAAATGACCCAATATTCCAAGGCCATTGCTCAAACCCCATTGGTGATTGATGACACCGCAGGTATGTCCATACCAATGATGCGTACCCGCGCCAGACGTTTGGCTCGTAAATACGGTGGTTTGGCATTGATTGTTATCGATTATTTGCAGTTGATGATGTCGCCTGGCGGAAATCACAGGGAAAATCGTGTACAAGAATTGTCTGAAATTACCCGTGGACTTAAAATGTTGGCCAAGGAATTGGATGTTCCAGTTGTTGCCCTGTCCCAGTTGTCTCGTGCGGTTGAAATGCGTGATGATAAACGACCACAGTTAGCCGACTTGCGTGAATCTGGTTCTATTGAGCAGGATGCTGATATTGTTATGTTCACGTACCGTGAAGAATATTATCTGGACGGTCGTGATCCATCACAACGCACATCGAATAATGCATCCCAGAACACGATTGAAACATGGCAAAAACGTTTGGAACGTGCCAGAGGCAAGGCCGATGTTATCATCGGCAAAAACCGTCATGGACGTCCTGAAACCATTCACTTATCTTTCTTGGGCGATTACTGTCTGTTTGACAATTTAGACGAAATGGCGGCCAGAAATGCGGCACCATTACCCGGTGATTTTGGCATTAACACCAATGTACCACCAACACCGACACCCGCTGAATCTGGCGGCGAGCCTGGGGTTGACCTGTCTGAAGTACCTGATGATTTTTAATTTTTATGTTTATGCAGATTTTACTTGCCAAATATTTAAAAATTGACTAAACTTTTGTCAAGTATTCAAGGAGTCCTATATATGGCACAAGAAGAAATCATTTTTCCTAATAATATCAGAACCATTCGTTTAAACAACGGGATGAAGATGACTGAATTGGCTCGCAGAACAGGTTTAAGTTTGTCTGCGGTGTCCAAAATTGAAAAAGGTGTTAGACGTTTGAACCAAAAACAATTGTTGAATATCTGCAATATTTTGGGTTGCAAATTGTCCGATATCTTTATCAAAGAATCTGATGCTGTGGCTGATAAATGGCAAACCGAAATCAAACGTCGTTTGAATGATAATGAACATGGTGGTTTAAAGGTATTTGGTTCTGGATTGCGCAAGATTCGTCAATTAAAGGGTAAAACCATTGCCCAGGCCGCAAAAGATGCTGGCATGACATTGTCTGTATATCACAAGATTGAAATAGGACAACGTGAAATTTATAAAAACGAAGTTGAACCATTGGCTAAATCTTTTGCTTTATCAGCCAATGAAATGTTTGATAAAATCGCTAATCTTTATAAATCTGGCGAATTGACAAAACAAATCAACAAGGTCAAAGAACGTGTTAAATCTGTTTTGATTCCTGATAGTCCTATATCTGGAATTGATATGCACGATGGTTTGTATGGTGCTAAATTGTATGACAGTGCGCGCAGAAAATTGGTTCCTGTGTTCGGTACACCTGCGGGACGTTCTATATCATTTAAAAAGAATGACAAGGTTATGATTGTCGCACCTGCATCATTAGAGGGTCGTAAATCAATTTATGCTGTTATTCCAAATTCAAAACGCACTGGTGGATTTATCCCTGAAAAGTCATATGTGTTCATAGATGCACTGCAACCTGCCAAGGCCGGTGATTTGGCATTGTGTATGGATGCTGACTTTACTGCTTTGGGTCCAGATGATACAATTGATGCACAAATTGTTTCTGTTCACAGTGATAGCAAGGGCAAATTGTACGGAACATTGGTTGATCCACAAGAAAAAGTTTTTGCAAAAACTATGCACAGGGTTGTTTTAATTCTGACCGAATAATTTATATAACGGAGAGAGAATATGAAACAGAAAGCAAATCTGATTGCACAAAAGTTGGTGAACCTGTATCGCCAAGAACATGTGATTCTGGGCGGATGGGCTGTATTAAATCCTGTTTTTGTTCAAGAGGCCACTGATGATGTTTTAGATGTGATGGCGGATTTGCCAACTGGTAAGTTATTGGTTCAGCATATTAAAAACCTGAAATCTGGTAAAACACCAATGGATTCTATTGATAGAAATCTGTTGCCGTATGGTGGTGCCATGGCAGAGAGTGCAATTGCAACACCTTTGTCAGACGAACAATGGAACGAATTGGTAAGTGCAGTAAATCAATTTACACCAAATCAACAAGGTTTGGAAAATCTGAAAAAATTAGATGTTATTAAAAAATTTGGCGATGAATGGTTGGTTGGTATAAAAAACATTTTATCCGAACACCCTGATTTATCTGCACGTTGGAAGGTTGTTATGCAAACATGGCAAGCATATCATTTGTGGGATATGGCAACCCAGATTGTATCCCAACCTTTGACTGAACGCATGCGCGCCCAGATTCAAGCGGATATGCCAGAATATGAAACATTTTTACCCATGTTCGATAAACCAGGGCAAGAATTGTTGGCCAAATTGCGTTCTTTTATGAACGACACAAAGCGTCCTCGTAAATCTGGAAATTAAATTTATTCTTCTTGGGTTCTGTATATCGTATCCATTGTATGCGGTGTGCCGATGTATATCATTGTGCCGTTTGGAGATAGTATAAAATCTAATTCTCGCAATCTTTCCCTTAATGCCGCCCTTTTCTGTTGAGTGTTTGATGTATTTGGCACCTCGACATCATCACATATAATTAAATCTGCACGCATTCCTGTTATATTGCCGTGAATTCCCTGACATACCACAGACGGTTCGCGTATTCCAACCGGGCGATTTACTGTCAATTTATTCGATGCCCATTCTTTTTTTGATTCTGGAATTAAATCTGAACACAACGGATGATTTTCAATTATGTTTTTTATATGCGAAACCATACGTGCTGCCAATGTCGTATGTGCAGATAAAACCAGTATTCTGGTTTCAGGATGCAGATATAAAACACATGCTGCAAAAATTCCAACTATGGTTGATTTGCCAGAATGCCGGAATGCCATCAACAAGCCTTTGTGATTCGGTGATTGCCATACATTATACAGAAAATCTAACATTTTTTTGTGGTGGTCTGGGGTTTCATAACCCAGTATTTTATTCCAAGAATCTGCAAATTGATAAATTTGATTTATCATTTTTATTTAACAATCTTGTCCAAACGCGACAACATATTTTTTAACAGGTTAACCTTTTTGGCTTTTGTATTTTTTAACTTTGTTAAATTTTTTTCTGCTTTTTCTTGGTATGGAGCCGCAGTTTCATCACGCAATCTTTTTAAAACTGCACCAGCCGAAGTACTGGAAGCATTCACACCACCTGCCCCGAAATTTGCACGTTGTTGTGATAATGCTTTTTTAATCAGATTCGTTTTTGTTTGTTCATCGTTTGCCATTTGTTGCAAAATTTGTTGTCTGGTATTATTTGCTGATTTTTTTGATTTCTGATAATTCAAAACATCAGTAACATCTGATACAAGTTGTCCCATATTTTCTCCTTTTTTTATATTTCATATTGACCGTAAATTGTAACTGATAACACTGTGATTGGCAGCGGAGCCGATCCACTGATAACCCATGGTGATTCTGATTCGTCCACCAAAGACCCCAGAAAATTCATTGATATGTCGCCTGAAAAACCACTGGATGACGGGCTGTACACCTCATTTGGCAATTCTAGTCGCATATTATTTACCAAAATTTCTTTGGTTTCCCATAACCGTAAATTTATCTTTCTTAACCGCAAATGTATTGGACGATGTCCTGAAAAAGACATTGGTAATCCCGCAGCATTGAATTCTATGTTATGAGTTCCAGAATCTTTTAATGCCGTATTTGAAAATTTAGCCATTTTATATGCACCATTATTTTCTAACACAACATACGTTTCGTTATCATTAACTGCGACTGATACAAATTTGCCGTACGATGTGTATTTTCCCCACGCAGAAATTCCCAATCCACTATTTTGATTCAATACCGCCATAGTTCCATCGTTATTTACAATGTATAATTGCTTTAATATTTTGTTATATGCAATGTCTGATGGTTGATTTATCAAATGTTTTGAAAAAGGACATAAATCATCTGCATTATAATGTTCGCCCAATGTATCCAGCGATAATTTTCGAATTTCTTTTAATGTACTGGATACAAAAACCGTCTCGCCTTCGATTTTTTGTGGTGGCAAACTGCATGATATTGCACTGCCGACACTGGTGTGTTGCATAATGTTTATACCAGACGGAGTTACAGGTTTATTCGTAATTGCCCATTCGCCACAAGATGTCAGAATTTGTAATTTATCGCTGCTTATCAAATTGCAAATTTGTTGACGTTCTTTGGATAACAATGTTGTTATGATTGCCTCGTCGTCCAACCCAGAGCCAACATCAAAATTATGATAATCCCCAACATGCGACATCCAAATTCCACCAGGAATTGCAACCGTTCCACCAAAAATCAATCTATCTTGGTGAAATGTAATTGCAAATGGCCATCCATGTCGTTTATCAAACGCACTTTCATACCAATCTGTAATGGGGTCTGACGGCAATGTATATTCTGTGGTACTGGTTGCATAAACAACAGTCGAGCTGACATATTCTATAATTTTCCATTGTTGATTATTAAAACAAACATATGTTTCTATGTTATTGCTGGTCCAATAATCTTGGGATGCAGTTAGTGTTGCAGACTTTACACCGTATGGTCCCGCAGATACAGCGATAGAAATACCATGCATATCATCATATTTCATCAAAGGTATCTGGCAAATTGTCTCGGTTGTGTCATAAAAATTAAATTTTGATAATGCAAATGTTGTTTGGCTTGTCTTTTTCAAAACATACGGACAGACATCTGGATGAACAAAAATAATTGTATCACCATAATTTGCAAATTGAATTTTAGACAGCATTGCTGATGACCATGGCGATACTAATGTATCAACGACTGTATCATTTGAAAATATTTTTATCGTGTAATCAGAAAAAGCCAAAATATAATTTCCATAGATATTACACGCAAATATACGGGTTTTGCCGGTTAAATTTGCAACATCAACCATCCCCGGACGTTTTGTTAGTCCGCCCCCACCCAATACATCTATATTTTCCAACTGTGCCAATCCATGAACATTTTTTGTTAGATAAAATTCTGGGGATATTTCACCATTTGCAAAAGAATTTTGTGTATGTATAAATTCCGTCATTTTATATTCTCCATATTAAAATCTGGCATCTATCAAAGAAAAGTTATTTACCCCAGCATTTATATCTGTGGTGGAATCTATGAATTTGGCTCTTTGAAATTCAGATTCGTATAAACTGATTAAAGTTCTTAGCATTTGTTGATTACCGGTTAAAGGCATACAAAATTCCAATGCCAGTTTTGTTGCAGATAATGATACAAAATAACTTGGAAAATATTCCGAATCCATCCGCACAATTCCCAGTATATTCATTGTATCCGAATCTGATATTATTTGATTGCCACAAATTTTACCCGGACAATGTAATATCCGTAATACATTAGATGGAATAATATATTCATCAGATTGATTTTTAATAATTGTTATTTTCTGGGTCGCAAAACGCCATGGATGTGATGATAACAAACCGTCAATCGTTGTATCGTATAAAGTTCTGGAAAGCTGGGCAGATGCGGTATCTGCGTTTAGCGAAACCAGTGGTTGTTCTCCTAATTTTAATAATGCCATAGAACATAAATCTTGTTTTGTAAGCATATTACCCCCTTTATAAAAAAATGGTGGGACAATATTGTCCCACCAAAATCAAAGCATTATGTTTTATGATAATGCAGCAACAGTTACAGCAGAAGATGATACTGCTATCTTTTTGATAGATGTAGCATCAGATGCATTGATTATAATAATATCGTTTGTATTCATTAATGTCATAACATTATTAAAATAACCACTGGTACTGATTGCTTCCATTGTTTCATTTGCTGCATAATGCCACAAAGTAAAACCATTTGCATACGCAATTACAGATAATTTTTTATTTTGAAATGCCATCTGTTTTTCCTTTTTGTTTGGTTAGTTTATAGAAATTTATGCATTATCTTTGCATTTGATACGAACGATACCGTCTTGATCAATCAACACTGCCCCTTGGGACATACTGTTGCTGATAAAGTGTGCCGCACGTTCACCATGCCAAGTAATATCTGTTTTAACTTCTTGACCACATGCGTGTCCCAAAGAGGATGCATGATAAATAAAACAACTGCGTTGAGTTGTGCTGGCAAGTGGCAATCCATTGTATAAAACCCATGTAATGCCCAACCATTTTCTGGCCTCGTAGCCATTTACCATTGGTGTATCACCAACATATTCCGAAGAAACGAATTCTGTAATACCCAATAATTCTTTCCATTGATGAACACCAACCACAGCGAATCTGCGACCATCGTCTGGGACATCTTTTTCATTAAGTTTTTCAATAGCATTCAAAACCAATGTTTTGGTTAACCCTGTAGAAAAATCACCAACATATGATGTTGCGTTATTCATTGCATCAACAATCAATTCATCTGTTTTGCGACCTAATGCATATGCACCAGCCGATGCAACAACACGACGTTCATCAATATTAGTTTTTAATTCATCCAAACTATCAACCCAATCACCTGCATAATAATCTTGCAAAGTGCATTCCACAGGTTGATGATTCAAATTCATTACTGGCACAATACCATGACGTGATTTGGTACTGGCTGTGCCACGTCCAATTGTTTGAAAAGTTGTGGATTGTCCAACAACACCTGATTTACTACGAACCGTAGAACGTAATTTTGTGCCCATTTGTTGATATGCCAAATGAACATCTGCCTCGAATTGTTTCACAAAAACTTGATCTATGGAAACAGACATATTTATTCCTTTTGTTATAAATTAAAAAAGTGCAAAAGATTGCACCGACAACAATTTAATTTTTGTATTTATGATTATGCAAACAAATGTCTGCGTCATTTAACAAAACGCGGGGTCAAAATAGATTTTCCTGCAATAGTTTTAGTCAGACATATATTTATCTGACTAAAATTATTCACAAAAAAACCCGCAATTTCTTGCGGGTTAAATAGATTCAAAAGAAAAAATTATTTTCTTTTGCATGCACATTTTTTTGCAGCTGGTTTTTTAGCAGCTGGTTTTTTTGCAACTACTTTTTTAGCAACTGGCTTTTTTGCAGCAACTTTTTTAGCAGCTGGTTTTTTTGCAGCAACTTTTTTAGCAGCTGGTTTTTTTGCAACTGCTTTTTTAGCAACTGGTTTTTTTGCAGCAACTTTTTTAGCAGCTGGTTTTTTTGCAACTACTTTTTTAGCAGCTGGTTTTTTTGCAGCTGGTTTTTTAGCAGCTGGTTTCTTTGCAACTGGTTTTTTTGCAGCTGGTTTTGCAGCTTTTTTGAATAAACCTAATGCCATCCTTCTCTCCTTTTTATTTTTTGGATAGAACAAACTCTTTTTGTTCTTACTTGTATTTTATATTAAAAGAAAATAATAGTAAAGAAGAAAGTGATTTTTTTTCATCTTTTTTTTATTTATGAATATAATTTTTTAAAACCGTTTTCTATTTTACGAACATATTCCGGATCAGCATCACGCCAATATTTTGGATCACGCATCATACGTCGTAGATCCGCATCAGTTAAACTTTCATGTTCACCAACATTTGTTTCAACACGTGGTTCCATTGATTGCATCATCTTGTACACACCTTGGATTCCTTGGGCCGAAGAGCATAACGCATCAAACGCATCATGTGGTAAAAATTTTTCACCGAATGTGTTGATTGCATTTAATGCATCTTTCATTTTTTCAGTTGAGCCAAAAAATTTTTCTAGTTTTAATATTTCATTTTCTTCATTTTTTACAGAAAATAATTCTGATATGATTGGTGATAAAAATTCTTCTGCGATTGAATAAATTTTTTCAACTTGTGTTTTTGTTAATCCAATTTCATGAAATTTTTGTTTAACCGATTCGTCATTAAACATTTCATTTGTTGGATATTCATCTGCATTTTCAGGAACACCAATTGCACGATTAAATTTTTCACGAACCGAATCATCAGCATTATCACCAGGAACAGATATCATTGTGCCAATCTTTTTTTCTAATTCAGAATAAGATTTCATCAATGATTCAACATTAACTGTTCCGTCTGGGTTTTGAAATTTTTCTGGAATTTTTTGTTGCATTATATTTCCTTTTTGTTTCTTTTGCTTTACGTAAGAAATAAATTCCACCAAGTGTGAATATAGATTGTGTTGTTGCAAATAAATCTGAATCACCAACCAAATAAGATGCAATTGCAGATAAAATACCGACACCGGATAATATGTATGTTCTGTGTCCTGCTAAACATCCACCATGAATTATTTTTTGTATTTTCATTTTTTATTCCTGTATCAAAGGTAAAAAAGCAAACCATCCATTTCCAAAATATATCCACGAGCAATTGACCAAGATGGATTAAATTCAGTGCGATGAAATTTTGTTGCACCGAAACAACAATCTGCAAGATTGTGTTTCAACATTTTATCAACAACACGCAGACACATTTGAAACGGTTTGATATGTGGATCGACACGTAATAAATCATGATGCAAAGAATTTTTATTTAATGATTCGAATAATCCTGAATTCATTACGAATTCCAGTTCTGTTTGATTATTCGCTTTTGCACCGTTTGCAATCATGGATGCTAATGCCTCGACGACGCGCAAAGATCCAGCATATGTTTCTGCATAAATCACACGTGCGATTTTATAAACATCACGTGCAAAATCATTTTGATGTTTTATCAAAGTTAATTGCATTGTTGGCACCCCACAAAATTTTTGAATAAAAAAAACGGCCACAGATGTGACCGTCGATAGAAAAAAGCAAAAAAAAAATCGTGCCAAACGACACGTATAATTTCTGCTCTTGATGTTTTGTATTATATCACAAATCGCAATTTAAGTCAAGATGTTTATACTATAATCTCGTCACCGTATGCTAAAACATAACGTGTGCCACAACGCAAAACCAATGCACCGCTTTCATTTATTCCTATTAATTCCGCGGTTGCACCACGATATTTTACAGGTGTATTTAATCCCGTAGCCATTGACATCCATCGACTGCGCACAACAGCAAAATCTGCGTTTATCCATTTATCCAGATTTTTCATCAATCGACTTAATACATCTTTTTCAGATGCCATAATAAAATCATTTATCTTGGTCGTTTTATATTCTGCAACAGTTGGATTGGTTGCAATATTTATTCCAATTCCAACAATTACAAATCGTCCGTAATATTCAATTAAAATTCCTGATATTTTTTTGTTATCAACCAATATGTCGTTCGGCCATTTAATCGTTGGAACTATTCCAAAAGAAAATAATGTGTCCGCCACCGCCAATGCGATTGCATAAGATAATCTGGCATCACGTTCTTCGCAACCATATATAAAACTGGCATATAAATTTCCATGATGAGACACCCATTTGCGTCTGAAACGACCACGACCCGCACTTTGTGCAGCAGCAACCACAACCGTATGATCGCCTGCACGATGTTCAGATATTAAATCTTGGGCCATTGTTTGCGTGCTGGGGATTTTATCAAAAGAAATTACTTTATACAGTGCCAATTTTATATACCCCATTTTCATTTACTATGAAATCATGCCCACATAATTTACGCAAATTATAAATAGCTGTATCAATCGTATGTGTCGCAACCCCCGGCATATATCCCAATGCATTTTTTAATTCGGCACCAGTCATACCGCCACTGTGCCACAAAGATATTATAATGTTTTCTTGGATGTCTGACAGTTGCAATTTTTTATCTGGTAAAATATTTTGCAAAATCTTGCTGGTATCGGCGCTGTTTAAAATTAATGTTTTTAATTCTGTTACGGAAATTGCACCATCCAGCGAGATATTATCAAAATTTACGTCTAGCACATTTGGGATGTCTGTGACAGTAGCCCCCAGTTCGGACAAAATGTGCCGCCAAATTGGATTGCTGGAATAAATTCTGATACCGTTCAACATATTTCAAGAATAGCAAAAAAAAGCCACAAGTCTATAAAAAATCACACTATATCTGCGTTGATTTTTTATTTTTTGGGTGCTAAACTCTCTTTGTCTTTAAAAAGAAAAAAGGATGAAAGATGTATATACTTGCTTTGAACTGCGGTTCTTCTTCTTTGAAATACCAGGTTTTTGATGCAGATACAAAAAAACCTGTGGTCAGTGGAAATGTTGAAAAAATTGGTTTGCCTGATTCTTTTGTTACACAAAAGTATCCTGATGGAGAAAAAGTTCGCAAAGATGTTTCTATGCAGGATCATAACCAAGCATTAAATGTTGTTATGGGTTTATTGCGTGAGGCATCTATTGATATGAATGAAATTCGTGGTGTCGGTCATCGTGTCGTGTTGGGTGGCGAAAAGTTTGCTAACTCGGTCGAAATTACTGACGAGGTTATCAAAAAAATTGATGAATTATCTATGATTGCACCTTTGCACAATCCTGCAGCTTTGGTTGGTATTATGGCTGCGAAACAATTATTGCCAAATGCAAAACAAGTTGCGGTGTTTGATACTGCATTTTATAACACTTTGCCTGATTATGCTTACCGTTATGCTGTACCTGCGGCTTGGTATCGTGAATTAGGTGTTCGCCGTTATGGTTTCCATGGAACATCACATTTGTATGTTTCTAAACGTGCAGCCGCAATATTAGGAAAACCTGCATCAGAATGCAATTTAATCACATTACATATCGGTTCAGGTGCATCAGCTGCGGCTATCCGCAATGGTGTTGCTGTTGACACTTCATTGGGTATGACACCTGTGGCTGGATTGGTTATGGGAACGCGTCCTGGTGATTTGGATGCCGGTGTTGTTTTGTATGTGATGCAACGTTTGGGATTGACCCCAGAACAAATGCAAAAACATTTGAATAAAGATTCTGGATTGTTGGGTATTACAGAATGTTTTGCCGACAGACGTGATGTAGAAGCAAATAAAGATGTAAAACCTGAATGTAAATTGGCTATTGAAATGGAAGCACATGCTGTCCGTAAATATATTGGTGCATTCTTGGCTGAATTGGGTCGTGTTGATGCAATCGTATTCACAGCTGGTGTGGGCGAAAACGATGATTATTTGCGTTCACAATTCTGCAAAGGTTTGGAACCATTGGGTATCAAATTGGACGAAACGAAAAATGCTGCTGCTTTGGCACGCAAAGGTGTTGATAGCGCAATTATCAGCACAGATGACAGTCCAATCAAGATTATCATGGTTGCAACAAATGAAGAGTTGGTAATTGTCGAAGATACATTGGCAATTATGAACGGAACATATAATCCAGATCATTTGAAAATGGATTATTCATTTGCCAAATAATTTGCAAAACAGTAATAAAAAAGGTGCGAAATCGCACCTTTTTTTATTCATTGTTATTTTTATTTTGATTTGATTTCTTTTACTGTAACTTTGAATACAACTGGGTGACCAGCCAATTCGGTTGCCTGGTAATCATCTGGGAATTTAACATTCACATCACGTTGTTCGCCAACCTTGGCACCGATTAATTGATCTTCGAATCCTGGGATGAACATACCGCTGCCTAATACCAATGGAAAGTTTTCAGCTGTACCACCGGCAAATTGAACGCCATTATCAAATCCTGCAAAGTCAATAACAACAGTATCACCGTTTTTTGCACCAGCATTAGAATCACATGCAGCCATCATAAAAGCGCCACAAATACCCAAAATTGAAGCCAATTTTTTCATTTTTTTTCCTTTTGTTTTTGTTAAGTTAGTTTATTTTTTTGTTTTATTATATACGCAACGGAACCCGTATTCACGCATAGTTGGACCCTCGGCCTCTACACGATAATCAAAGAACGGTGTTGGACGCATCACTTCGAATGATGGTTCATCGTATACGATTACAATATTTTCAACATTGCGACCACAAACACGTTTCATTTCATAGTCAGCAACATGGGCCAACACACTGCGTGCATCACCATCGATATCCATGCCATCCGCACTTTGCATCATACGCAGACGCATTTCACGCAATTCGGTATTTCCCAATAAAATCTGGATACGAACCATTGCACCACGATATTCTTGCCAATGTGTTTCCATACGAGATGAATTCCAACGTTTGTGCGAAGCATCCTTTTCGGCATCTGTTCTGGGGCGAACCGAATCGATTTCGGCATATTCATTGTTCGCATCCATAAATCCAGATGTGCGTTCGTTATAGTATGGAGCCGCCTGACCACCATTAACATAATCGTCAGAAAGACCCGAATTTCCCGAATTACATCCTGTAATCAATGGGGTAATCAACAAGGCAATTAGCAATGATTTTTTCATTTCTTTTTCTCTTTCTCTTTCTTTTATTTTAACAAATAAACTGTTTTGATTCAAGAGCCGATTTATGATAAAATATAAATAATGTTAAATGTTGTTTTGGAATCTTTATTAAAACCATTGACGGAATTTTACAGTCCGTCTTTTGTCGAGGAAATCGCCATAAACCATGCCGGTCAGGTATGGATGCGTTTGCATGGTGCCAAGGTTCCATGGGTTGCATATTCTGCACCGCAACTGACTAAACAATACTTGGTGGATTTAATTCATACTGTGGCGAATATATACGAACAACCATTTGACCCAATACATGGTGTTCCAGTTGTATATGCGACTTTACCCGGCAACCACCGTTTTTCTGCTATTGCGGGTCCAAATGTTCAATATGACGATAATGATTTGACTGGTGGTGTCGCAATGAGTATCCGTGGTGGCAGTGCCAATGACACTAGTTTTGAAAACTATCATTTGGAACATGGAAAGCAATTATTGAAAATCAAACCACGGGACAAAGTTCGTCCTGATGATCCATACGACCGATTGATGACCGCAATAAATGACGGCAGTCCTATTTTGATTAGTGGTGCAACCGCGACTGGTAAAACAACATTTTTGAATCATATGTTGAAATTAATTGATAAAAATTCTCGTATTATTACTGTCGAGGATGCCCGAGAAATCCATGTAGAACAAGAAAATCGTGTGCATTTCATTTTGTCGCGTACCGAACAAAATAATGAATTTAATTATGCCAGATTGTTGGACTTGGTTGTGCGTATGACCCCCGATGTTATTATTGGTGGTGAAATTTCAACCAGCAACGCATCTGTGCTGTGGGAAATGTTGGGTACAGGACACGACCATTTCTATACAACAATTCATGCAGAATCAGCCGAGGCGGCATACGCGGCATTTGCAGACAGAATTTTACATACACAACCTGCGTATAATCGTACCGATTTAATCGAGGAAATGAAAAAGAAAATACGCGTCGTGCAATTAAGTCGTGATGGCAGCTTGCGTGCTGTAACCGAGGTTGTATAGTATTATAATACCTTGACACTGTAATAACTTTTGGTATATTACCGATAGACAAGCACAAGGACGGTAATATGGCAAAAAATAAATCTTATGTTATTACAGATAAACAAACCCAGATTAAAAATTATGTAAAAAATCTTTTGGCTCTTAAAAACATCATTGATGACCAGGGCAACATTTTAGATTTAGTGCGTTATCGTTCCGAAATTGAACAGGTTAAAAAGAGCCGCGAGGCTGAATTTCAAAAAAATGCCACTGTTGATTGTGTTGTTATTGATCGCGAATTAGGATCTGTGTTGGTTGGAGAAATTGAATATTTAGATGAAATTTCTAAATACACAAAAAATATAAATTCTCTGTCAGAAAATCCAATCACATCTTACGAAGATTTACAGAAAACTGTTCAACCTATCCGAACCAAGATTTGCACTTTTTTCATGCGTCGCCACCATAAATAGTTTACATAAAGTTTTGTGGGCTGACATCTATTTTAATTCTGATATTTGCAGGGATACGAACACCAGACAACCATTTTGATACAATCGGTTGCAGGTTTGCGTTTTCATCCCCAGCTATTAAAAATCTCATACGATACCAAGATCTGATTTGATATATTTGTGCCGCAATCGGTCCCATAATTTTTCCACCATGCAAAATTGGTGCATGTGCAGATAAATCTTCGCAAAATGATTTTAACACATTTTCTTTTTCGCCCTCGATAATCAATGCAATCAATTGTCCAAATGGTGGCATTTTTGCAACCTGACGAGCCGCCATATCATCATGTATAAACGCATCCCTGTCATAATTGCAAATCGCGTTTAATACAGGGTTATCGGGTTGATATGTTTGCAGTAAAACATGACCTGGGAATTCGCCACGACCTGCTCTGCCGGCAACCTGGAATAATTGTTGAAACGTATGTTCAGATGCACGAAAATCAGTTCCATACAATCCCATATCACTGTCCACGACACCAACCAATGTTAAATTTGGAAAATGATGTCCCTTGGCTAAAATTTGTGTTCCGATAATTATATCTATATCGCCATTTTCCATTTTTGTAACCAGACGTTCCAATGTTTGACGTGTTATTATTGTATCACTGGAAACCAGAGCCGTTTTTGCATTTGGGAATTTAATATTTACCTCTTGCTCGATACGTTCCAGACCCGCACCATACATTGTTATTTCATTTGAACATTCTGGGCATTTTTGTGGCATTTGCATTGTGCGACCACACATGTGACATAATAATTTTCCCAATCTTTTATGATATGTCATACCCACAGAACAATCAGGACATGTCGCCACCCAACCACATTTTCTGCATTGTGTAATTGGTGCAAAACCGCGTCTGTTTATAAACAACATTACTTGCTGTTTATTGTTCAATGTTTCGGTAATTGCATCACATAATACAGGCGACAAACAACCATGTTGCAATGTTTCATTGTTTGGCAATAAATAATCTGATGGACGACTTTCCCGCAAATCTATGGTGGAAATTTTAGGCAGTTGTGCGCCACCAAATCTGGATGTTAATTTCAGTATTTTATATTTTCCCAAATCTACATTATGCAATGTTTCCTCGGACGGTGTTGCACTGGCCAACACAACGGGAAATCCGGCAATTTTAGCACGCAAAACCGCCATATCACGTGCATGATAATTTCCCATATCTTCTTGTTTATATGATGAATCATGTTCTTCATCAACAACCACCAAACCCAAATCTTGCCATGGTAAAAACAACGCACTGCGTGTTCCAACAACAATACGAATTTTTTTATTTAATACACCACGCCAGATTTCACGTCTGCGTGCAGCGGTTAAATTACTGTGCCACACCACAGGTGGCGCACCAAATCGATGACGAAACCGTGTCATAAATTGTGCCGTCAATGCAATTTCTGGCATCATTAACAATACAGATTTTCCTGATTCATATGCACGCAATACAGAATCAAAATACACCTGGGTTTTTCCGCTGCCAGTTATACCGTCCAACACGTGAACGGAAAAGCCGCCCTGTTCTACGGCCGCACCAATTACATTTGCAGCCGCCGATTGTTCTGTGTTTAAAACGACATCACCTGTATCAAAATATTTATAATCAAATTCGTTTGATTCAATCGTTTTTGTTTCACATAAAGTCAATAAACCCTTTTTTATCATCGTGTTGATAACCGCAGAACTGACATGTGCAATATTACGTAAATCATTTATCGTCATTGGTGTATTATCATTTGAAGAGTATGCATCCATTACCATTTGACGATTTTCTGTCATTTTGCCAGTTGCGTCAAAATTAAAATTATATAACGGTTCAACCCTGGGCGGTAAAAAAGCATCTGGGACATTTATTATCAATCGCAATACAGCCCCCGGGGTCATACACGTCCATGCCGACATTTTTTTTATCCATGTCAAATCATCAACCGACAATTTGTGCGGGTATATTTCAGATACATTTTTTATTTTCTCATTTGGTAAATTACTGTCCCCGAAACCAACTATAACCCCGATATACGGACGGTTCATTACAGACACACGCACAAATTGACCAATATCTGCATCCGCAGTCAGCCGATAGTCATATCCAGTATTGACTACATTTGGAATTAAAACTTTTACAATTGTCTGTGCCGTAAACATACTAATAAAATACTTGTTTTTTTTATAAAATTCAATACCATTTATACTGAATTTGATTTAGGATTTATATATGTGGAAATTGTTTTTTAATATTGCCTATGTATTCAGTTTTCTGATTATAGTTCCATCATGGCGTTATAAATTTCGTGATTGGACTTTGTTCGGATATCATGAAAAACTGAGGGATTTGCTGGATACATGCCCTGAATTACGGGGTAAAAAGATGAGACTTACCAAGGGTGGTGGATCATTGGCATTTGTTTTTGATAACCAATATGTATATCGTGTCCGCAAAAGAAGATTTGAAGCAACCGAGGTTTTTCCCCGTTTAGAACGTGAAAGACGTATTACAAATGCTTTACGCAAATACTGTACCGTTGCAATTCCTGACATCAAAATTATCCATGGCAAAAAGTTTATCTTTTACAAAACGACTTTTATTCCAGGTGTAATGCTGGCTAGTTTATCAAAAAAAACATTAAATGAAAATAGTGATAAAATCGCAAATCAATTGGCCATGTTTTTAAAAAAACTGCATGCTGCAAATCCCAAATCTATTGCCGATTTGACAACAAAAGATAAAAATTGCCATTGGGTTCACAGTGATTTATGCAGTAATATTTTAATCGATCCAAAAACATTTGTGATTACAGGAATCATTGATTGGGAATGGGCTTGCTGGGCAAATGTATCCATGGATTTCCACAGTTTATATAACAGAAGACGCAAAATGCGTAATACTGAAATTCCTATTAAAACGGTTATTAAATATTATGAATAACTGATTCAATATCTTGTTCTGATGGAACATGATCGAATTCAAAATCTGGTTTAAATTGTCCCCGAAACCATGTGCGTTGTCTTTTTGCATATTGGTTTGTTTTTGTAACCCAATTTTGAATAGCAACATCCTTAGTAATTTTGCCTTGTAAAAAATCGACCAATTGAACCGCACCAATCGCACGTGTTGGATTCCAATTATTTTGTATTATTGTCTGAGCCTCGGCAATTGCACCACCAGACAACATTTCAGGAATACGGTCTGCAATTCGTTTGCGTAAAATATCTGCATCTGGATTTATTAAAATTTTAACTGTGTTCGATGGTAATACAGCACCAGTGCGTTTTGCCTTTTGATATTCGGTTATATGGTGTCCCGTTTCAAAAAAAACCTCTAAAGCCCTGGCGACACGTTGTGGATCGGTTGCAGTAAAATTTTCTGGCAATAATTTACGGGCAGATTCCAAATCATCAGCAACCATTTTTCTGGCACGATTACGAGCATCTGGATTGATAGATGGAATTTCAGATATCCCGTTTAACAAGGCATTTGCATAATACCCAGTACCACCAACAAATATCGCAGGTTTGCCTGATGCGTGTGCTTTTTCATATTCTATACGTGCCAAATCCAAATAATCACTGACACTTTGTTGCTGGGACAAATCTAATATAGAAAACAATTTATATGGTACACCATCTAATTCTTGGGATTCGATTTCATCTATACGTTCTGCAAATGGACTGGCCGAGATATTTTCAATTCCACGATAAATTTGGACACTGTCGCAATTTATAATAACCCCGCCAATTTTACGTGCTAAAGCATCGGCAAATCCTGATTTGCCGCTGGCCGTTGGTCCAACAATAATATAATCACGTATATCCATTTCCAACGAATTATAATTGCCAATAGTCGCAAATTCAAGCGGAGGGTTGTAAAAAATCTGATTGTTGAACAGTTTTAAAAATGGTATCATTATAGAGTTAAAGGAAAGGATTAAATATGAAAAAAGTTAGAGTCGCTATCAATGGTTTTGGACGTATTGGCCGTTTGGTTTTGCGTGCTGCGTTGGAATCAAAACGTAATGATATTGAATTTGTGGCTATCAATGATTTGGCACCAGCCGAACAAAATGCTTATTTACTGCAATATGATTCTGTCCATGACAAAATGCCATTGGATGTTAAATTGGAAAAAGATTACATAATCGCAGGAAAACAAAAAATTAAATGTCTTTGTGAACGCGATCCTGAAAAATTACCTTGGAAAAAATTAAAGATTGATGTTGTTATGGAATGCACTGGATTGTTTACCGCTGCGGACAAGGCACGCGTTCATTTGTCAGCGGGTGCAAAACGTGTTTTGGTGTCTGCACCATCTGCGGGTGCGGATAAAACCATTGTGTTTGGTGTAAATGAAAAAACACTGACTAAAAAAGATTTGATTGTATCCAATGCTTCTTGTACTACAAATTGCTTGGCACCAGTTGTAAAGGTTTTAAGTGATAAATTCGGTATAAAAAATGGATGGATGACAACCGTTCACGCATATACAGGCGACCAACAATTATTGGATAAAAACCACAAAGATTTCAGACGTGCACGTGCCGCAGCATTGTCTATGATACCAACAACAACGGGTGCCGCAAAAGCAATTGGTTTGGTATTGCCAAAATTGGCTGGAAAACTGGATGGCATTGCGATTCGAGTCCCCACACCAGACGTTTCTGTGGTTGAATTGGTTGTAAATACAGAAAAGGCAGCTGATACAGACAAAGTAAATGCCGCTATGAAAAAGGCAGAATCAACCATATTTGGCTATAACGACAAGCCATTGGTATCGATTGATTTTACTCACGATGCCCACAGTTCTGTATTTGATGCGACCCAAACACACGTGATAGACGGTCATTTGGTACATGTTACCGCATGGTATGATAACGAATGGGGTTTTTCAAACCGTATGTGTGATACAGCCGTTGCTATGGGAAAATTACTGTAAGGTAAATTTTTTGAAAAAAATACTTGCAAAGTGGTTGTTAACAGTATAATATACATAACGCTTTGGGGTGTTAGCTCAGCTGGTTTAGAGCGTCTGCCTGTCACGCAGAAGGTCGAGGGTTCGAGCCCCTTACATCCCGCCAGAATTTTAAACCGCAGGAAACTGCGGTTTTTTTATCAGATTGACAAATCACTGTTACATTGTATAATGAAATACATGAAAAAAGTTGTTTTGTGCTTTTTATTAGCAACATTGGTATTGCTGGCTGGGTGCGGGGTAAAATCTAATTTACAGCATCCAAATTCCAGTTATCCACGCAGTTACCCAGTGTATTAATGTTTTGCGGGTATGGCGAAATTGGTAGACGCGCTGGATTTAGGTTCCAGTGGGGCAACCCATAAGAGTTCGACTCTCTTTACCCGCACCATTTTTTATTCTTGCACACGTTTTTGTTTCAAAATCACTATATCAAACCCATTTATTTGTATTGTCTTCATGTTTGATATTTTTGAAAAATCAACATTTCGTATTTTTTGTGCCGCAATATCTTCAATTTTAGGTTTCGATAACGTTGTTCTAAATAACGAATATTGTAATTTTTTATCATGCAGGACGTTCAAGGCACAAAAATAGACGCTTTTCCGAGAACAAGATTTTAATGTTCTGTATTTATCGCAACACACCCATTTTCCAACTGTGCCGTCTGTTAATTTTATGCGACACCATGAATATTTTCCTTTTATTTCAGACGGATTACCTATTTCAGCACGTTCACCCATTGTTTCTGATGATAATACTTGTAATTCTTGGATACCATTATTCAACTGTTGTATTTGTTTAAACAAATCCAAGGCATCTGGTTGAAATAACATTTTTTCACCTAAATAGTGTGTTGTTGGTTTACCTTCGATAAACATTCCATCTTTATTTATTGTGATATAATCTGTGTTTTTGATATTCTGCATTAAAAACTCCCATATATGTCTGTTTTATTATAACAAACATGGCATAATTCGTCAATATTCTGAAAGATTTATCTTTGTAATTCTTGGCGGATTGTCATCAAAGTTTTTCCAATTCGATTTGTGCCGGATCCAATACCAAAGCCACATTTATAGCATACCGGACAAGATTTTATCAAAACCGCATCCCCTGTTGACAATAACAACTGGGCTGCATCAGGATTTTGTTCATATCTGGCACGCAATCCCATATCCATTATATCAAATTTACAATCGTCAAAATCTGCCCTGCGATTTACCTTGTATTCTGGTGTTTTTGTCAGTAATCGGGCATCGTCTGGATTTTTCAAATTTCTGATAGTATTAAATCTGGGGTCAGATGCATAAAATTTCATTGCCTGGTAATAATGTTCAACACTGGGAAATATATACATTCCGCCGTCAACTGTCATTTTTATTGGAAATAATGCCAAAGGAGACAAAAACCAATATTTTCCAGTCGGTTGGCAAAATCTTATTTCCTGGGTCATACAACATCCTTTTGAAGTCAAAATATCAGTTTTATGGCTATGTGCAATAAAAAATTTGCATATGGTAAAAAATACTTGATTTATCTAAAAAAAACTCTAAAATGTGATACGCAATAAAAAAAGGTTATTAAAATGGCATCTAAAAAAGGTAGCAAAGAAGTTATTAAGTTGGAAAATAAAGAAACTGGTTTCTTTTATACTACAACTAAAAATACCAAATCTGAAAATACAAAGGGTAAATTAAAATTCCGTAAATACGATCCAAAGGTTCGTAAGCATGTCGTGTTTACCGAAGCTAAAATGCCTCACTAAAAACATACAGATTCTAAAAAAACCGCCAAATTTGGCGGTTTTTTTATTATTTTTTTATTTTTGCTTTTTGTGGTAGGTTAATCTTGCAATCATATAACTGCTTAATGTACTGACACGACAAAATTTATCAAATTTATCTTCGGGGAAAGAAACAGATGGATATTTTTTATGTAAATCGTATGTTACTGCCATTGCATCAAAATAATCCAATGAAGTTGAATTCTTTACATTTTCTGGTGCAATCTTTAACGCAACGGCAACTGTTGCATTTATATCACGCATAACTGTAAAACGCAAATTAGATGCTTTTGATGCTCTTTTTTTCTTGATTGGCAACGTTACCTCCTGGGGTTAAGATTTTATTCTTAAAAATGTTAGGCAATATATTATTACCAATGCACCTTGTTGTCAAATATTTTTTTTGGGAATCTTGGTGTTTTTTCACCTACAAAATTTTATTATTGTCAATTTTGACTTATGAAATAATATATGCTAAAATACAAGTATCAGTAAAAGGATAAAAATGAAAGAAATTGAAAAACCTGTTTTTACACAAGCAGAATTAGATGAAATTGAAAAAGGTCGTATATCCATAGGATACCGTACTCCTGCTGGTACGATAATGCCTGGTCCTAATTTTGAAGAAAAACCATTTGCCAGCAAAATATCAAAACAATTTGCTGCAGCAAAAGAAAAAGTGAATGGAATCGCAAAAAAACGTCAATACCACGAAGCCATAAATGAATTTGGTTGGGCTCGTTTGGATAATTGGGCACGATATCCAGAACCAAACCAAGCACAATTGATGTTTGGAATCAAATTCTCGACAAATGGTGGATTAACCAAAACTGGTAGAAGTGTTATCAAAAAATACAATAAATTTTTGAGATATTGCTTGCAACAGGCCGGTTGGGAAGGTATCCGTGTACAAAAATCTTTGGATGAAGATGTGCCAGATTATATTGTTCCATTGAACTCTATTAAAAATATCAAATTGTTGTATACATTGTCTCCATCTATTGGATTTTACTACAAATCAGATAGACCAGATTTCGAGGCATTGAAAAATTTAGAATTTGCTTATAATTACGAACAACAACGTAGTATGCAATCGAAAAGTAAATCTCGTTAAATAAAAAGCTACCAAAAATGGTAGCTTTTTTTATTTATTGAATTTGCCACTGCGAGGAAATCCAACTGGGATTGTGCGACCCTGAGATGCACGTTTTGCCATCCATGGTGATATATCGTCCAATTTGGTTAGTCCCCTGCCCGTTGTCCAGCCAAAGCCGTCTGCCATATTAAAGAACATCACATCCAAAACATATGTCCGTTCGGCATTGTATTTCTGTAAAATCACACCCTTGCCACGCGACATTTCTGGGATTTGGTCGGCACTGAATATCAGCAATTTATCGTTTGAACCAGATATCGCAACAGTATCACCGGTAACCGGCACACATAATACGGCCTGGTTTCTGTCATCTGTATTCATAACCTGTTTTCCATTTTTGGTTTGAGCCAAGCAATTTTCACCACTGACAATAAATCCAGAACCATGACGTGATACCAACAAATATTTGGCTGATTGATTCAATACAAATGCACGAACGATATTTTCATCGGCACCTAAATCAACCATCATTCGAATAGATTCACCAAACCCACGTGCCGATGGTAAATCATTTGCGGGTATCGTAAACATTTTACCATACGCACCGAATATGTTGATTTTATCATTACTCATAGCATGGAAAGCAGTTAACAAATTATCACCGTCTTTGAATTTCATATCCAAATTATTCAAATCTAGGTGACCTTTTGCAGCACGAATCCAACCCATTTCTGATAAAATAACCGTTATTGGTTCTTTTTCAATCCATTCATCTGGATTCACAACAATTTCCTCGGTTGATTCTGTCCATGTTGTACGACGACGCCCAAGTGTTGTTTTTTTATCATATATTTTTTTAATGTCGATAAACCATGCCTTTAACTGTTCTTTCTGTAATTCTTCGTCTGCCAATAATGCTTGTAATTGTTTTTGTTCAGCACGCAATTCGGCATCTTCACGTTTGATTTCCATTTCCTCTAATTTACGCAACGAACGCAACCGAGTATTCAAAATGGATTCAACCTGGATTTCTGATAAATTAAATTCAGCCATCAAAACAGGTTTTGGTTCATCTTCATTTCTGATGATTTCAATTACTCTATCTAAATTTAAATATACAACCAGCAATCCACCCAAGATTTCCAAACGATGTTCAATGTTACGCAAACGCCAATTTGTACGACGAATTAACACAATCTTTTGATGTGCAATAAACGCACGTAAAACATCGCCGATTGGCATTACGCGTGGCGCACCATTTGTGTCAATGACATTGAAATTCATATTGAATTTAGATTCCAAATCTGTCATTGCAAACAAATGTGCCATCATTTTATCAATTGGAACATTTTTGCTTTTTGGTGTAATAACAATTCTGACATCGGTTGTTGATTCATCAACAATATCCTCAACCAATGGCAATTTTTTCGCATCGACCAGTTCGCCAATTTGTTCAACCAATTTTGATTTCACAACACCGTATGGAATTTCAGTTATTACAACCTGGGATTGACCACGGCCTAAATCTTCGACAGACCATTTTGCACGAACACGAAATGCGCCACGACCAGTATCATAATTTTTAACAATTGTATCAAATGAATCAATTAACACACCACCTGTTGGAAAATCTGGGCCAACCAATTTTTTCATAATTTGTGCAGTGGTGCTTTCTGGTTTATCAACGACCAAGCATAATGCATCACAAACCTCGGCCACGTTGTGTGTTGGAATATTTGTTGCCATACCAACCGCAATTCCCATACCACCATTAGCAAGTAAGTTTGGAAATGCACCAGGCATTACAGTTGGTTCGACCGTTGTGCCATCGAAATTTGGCATCATATCAACACTGTCCTCGTCAATGCCCTCCATAATCAGCATTGCAGCACCAGTCATTTTAGATTCTGTATAACGGTATGCCGCCTGGGGATCCCCATCAATATTTCCAAAGTTCCCCTGACCATCAATCAATGGATAACGAACAGAAAAGTCCTGTGCCAAACGCACCATTGCATCATAAACAGATGAATCCCCATGTGGATGGTAATGACCCAACACATCACCAACAACCGTTGCACATTTACGAAATGCAGCCGATGGCGACAATTTTTGGCGCAACATAGAATACAAAATACGGCGGTGCACAGGTTTTAAACCGTCACGAACATCAGGCAATGCACGGGATACAATCGTTGATACCGCATAGGACAAATAACGTTCCGACAAGGCGTCGCCCAGTTGTTGAGAATCTATTTTTTCAGTTACAGTTGCATTATTTTTCATGATTCTAATCTTTATTTACTTTCATAAAGTTAAAACATTTCAAAATTTTTCGCAAGTCATATTCTTTACCGCATGCGCATAAAGTTTCCGATAGTTGTTTTATTTATTCTTTCCCAAATCTCGCCAACACGTCCAACACGCACCCCCAGATACATATTGGAATCATCGTTCAAATTAAACAATGCTTTTAAGTCAGGTATATATTGTTGCACCAATGTATAATTATTATCAGCCAGTTTCCACGTATCACCTGAAAAACCTTGGTACAGGCACAACTCGGCATTCATACAATATCCACGAGGCATTTCCATCAACACATATCGCAAATCGCGATCATATAAATCCATATTTTTCAACATCTGGGTATGGGATATATCAGTGTTTGTCGGGGCAACCAACAAACCTGCATCACGCATTATGATAAATGCACGACGGGATTCATGAAACTTTGCTTCATTTGTGCTCATATTTATACCTTTTTAGATTTGTCTGTCGCGGAAATATCCATTTATTTTATCCAACGCAATGCTGCGACCACAGAAACGCGGACCTTCGACGCAATGTCCCATAGACAAACAAGGTGGTGTCAAATATTTCAAAACAGCCGCATCAGACCCAATTTTTTGTTCCAATTCACGACGCAAATCGCATGCCAGATGATATATCGCCTCTTGGGCACACCAACATGTGCGTTTGCCCTGCTCATGAATCAACGCATTCAAATCCGCGTGTTTGTCGTATTGAACCATTGCACCGTATGGCGCAATAGATGTCGCCATAGAACGTGAGAATTTTGGATTATTTACCATTTTATAAAAATCCCGCATCCATGTAGTCGCAACAGGTTTCAATCCTGCTTTGTCCAACAATGGTGGCAAATAAAAATATCCTGTAAATACTGGTTTGGAACGTTTAATACTGCGGTGACGTTGATCTTGACCCATTGTCGCACCTGCATCCATATGAATACGGCTGCGCACATACATCAATGAATTGTCCATGTATTCGGGGCTGAACTGCAAGGTATCAACCGTATCACGAGATTTATTTTCTTTAAACAATTTGTCATCATATTTATAGTCCAACAATCTAAATTCTGGACGAGTTTTTGCCCCCATATAACAAGGTGCAAATTTTGGAGACCAATATTCTGTATTACGCATATTTTCATCAAACATATATGCGATATCTGGATGTTCTGTTTTAATTTGTTTTGCAATTTTATCCATTACATCACGCATAAATGGTGTCCAAGCGGTTCTGTAAAATGCACAAATTGTTGCCAAATCAACCGTCCAATCCAATGCAGTTGGTGCAATCATAGACACAAACATACGTAATTGTTCCTGTGCCAATTTTGGAGCATTTGATTCAATATATTTTTCCGAGGCACAAGGACGTTCAAAATGAATTTGATTGCGTGCCAATTCAATCACACGATCTTTGTTATCAGCATAAACATTTAATCCTTTATCGATAAAAGTACATGCTTGGTTTATATATCTATCTGGGACGAAGGGATAATATGTTTCCAAAGTATTTTTTATATCTGCCATATCTGGATTATCATACATTTTGGAAAAACGGCCGGAACGTTGATCTGTATCATAAAATGGTGCTGTCAAATGTAAACCAAATACAACACTGGAAACAGGAATATTTTCAATCATAAATGTCCAATAGTTATGTTCCAAAGTTGAATGGTGGCCAGTTTTGAACAAACGATTTTCAACATCTATTGTATCCCCCAGTTTTGGAGTGTCTGCGGTATAGCACATACGTGCAGCATGTGATGATAATGTTGTTGGATCAACATTTGTTTCTGCGATTTTTGTAAGTTTAACTTCTGACATGTGTGGGTCTCCTTTTTACAAATAAATTTTCAAGCTTTACTGTATAGAAAATTCCGCGGTTTTCAAGTATTTTTAACATAAATAAGAACATATTGACAATTTCAAATTTATACTTGACATAAAATATATTTTGTGATACATGTATATACAAAGAGTAAACATCTTTGGTTCCCTGGAAATTGGGCGGGCTGTCGTGGTGACAAGTCGGGATGTATCTGGATAGATATGTTTGAATGTACGTTATGAAAAGATAACGAACCAATGGTGCAAAAACCCGAACGGGTTTCGCACGCAAGGAATAAAGGGGGCAAAGATGAAAATTAAAACAATCTTACCATATTTATTGTTTGGTTCTTTGGCTTTCATCCCAACTGGAACATCAGAGTTTCACGAAAAGGATGATTCCTATTCTTTGCATGCAAAAACTGTTACAACTCAAAAAATTCCAACTGTCCAAGAACAAATAAATGCAAAAGCCAAAGAATTGTGCGATACATATGTTGATTTGGTTTTACAGGGACAAAACAATATTAAAAAAGCAAGAAATCATCGCAAAGCTGTATTAAGCGAATTTCCTGGTGCTTTTACCAGATGGTATTGCATTTATGGGCAATATACTCAGTTAAATCGTGCCGTAGCTGCAATGGGCGATACTTTGCATTTTATCCCATTTGAAGCCCGTCATGCTTGCCCCAAATTTCGTTCAGATATGCAAAAAAAATACCAAGGCCCAGAATATGCACATGCCTTGCATAATGGCAAAATGTTTAAATCTGATGCCGATTATAACCGAGCATTACAATCGTTTTTGAAACATCACAGGGTTACAGAAAATACCCCTGATAGTGTTAGAAATAAATTTGTAGAAAAGTTTGCGGCTAATAATTTTTCTGCAGAGACATTACATCAGGGTTCTATTCTGATTATTCAAAAAAACGGAACCCCATCAAATACCCATGCCGTTATGTATATGGGACGTGGTCGTGTCGAAAAAGGTAAATTTATCCCAGATTCTAATGGTCATCATATATACGCTGGGTATAACAATGAAAGTTTGGATGATATATTCAAAACATACAGTACAAATCGCATCTTTGCCGTAGATATTTATGATTTGGCAACTGTGGAATACTCAAAAGAACTGAATAAAATCAAAAATATGGGTGATGAAGATTTATTCCGTTTTGTTTACGATGTCCCCAGTGATATGTATGTAATGGTGCCTAATCGCAATAATTTACAACAAATGGCCGAACAAAAATATTTCCACAAAGATAATTATGTTCCGTCTGTGCCATTGGTTACTACAAATATGGCATCGTTCCCGAGTGTATTACCCGTGTATAAAAAGATGCTGGAAAAAACAAAATAAATTAAAGGGGCTTTTTTTTAAGCCCCTATTTTATGTTTAATTTCACGAATCCGTGCCAATATTTCTCGTAAATCAGCCTCGTTTGCGGCAGGTGCCGGACGATTATGAACAGTATCCGCCAAAACAATGCACAATGTTGCCAATAATAAATTTTCAGGCAAAGGACCAATTTTATCCAAAATTTCACGAGCACGCGCATCAACCAAACGACCTAATTCGACCAAACGTGCCTCTTGACCGTCTTCACAGCCCATTTGATAATTTTTGTTAACAATAGGTATTGTAACGATACTCATGCTTTATTTTCTCTTTAATTTTTCCAAAATTGACATAGATTTATCAATCATTTCAACGGCACGCGCGTTTTTGGCACGCAGATTTTTAACCTGTTGTGTTAAAATTGCCACCTCTAAATCCGTCTGGCGCCCAGCCGCAGACACGTCAGAACGCAGGCCCACAACCGCATTTTCCAGCGAATTTAACTCTTGAAATATTTGTTGTTTTAATTCTGTCATTGTATTTCTATTTTACGACATTTTTTATATGCGTTCAACCATAAAATGTGATATAATACATCCTGATATAATTGGTATTAAAGGGTGTAGGTTTATGAAAACGAAAATTATCTATATTTCTGGCAGTGAAATTTTTAACATGAGTGACGTTCGCGGTGCTTTTGATACCGTACGTCGTGAGTTAGGTTTATCAAACGACACTATATTGTTTGGTGTTCCAGTTGATGCTGATGATGCATTGTGTGGTCAATTTGATTCTGTACATGCACAAACGGATACCATATCCCCTGTTCAATCTGATGAGGTGAAAGAGGAAGTCACGGTTGATATTCCTGTTGTGCAGGATGTCGTGGACACAGTTGTTGAAAAACCTGTAAAACAAAAAAGAACCAGAAAAAAGGTTGTCGTTGAAGAAACTGTCGAAAAACCCGTTATAGAACCTGTGGCCGAGGTACCTGTAGCAGAACCAGAACAAAATGTTGTTCCTATATTATCTGTGTTGGGTGGCGAAACGACAGTTGCTGATGAACCTGAATGTGTTGATGGTGCCCCAGATGAAGATGTTTATTTTAAAGACGAAAACCCAGATTTGACAATATTAAATTCTCTGGATTTGGACAAACTGCCCGAAGAGCTTGAAAATGACACCGATGTAATGACCGAAGAATCAAACGATGAAGAAATCAGTTTTGATGCAGCGGATGTTGAATCTGATATTCCAACGGTCGAACCCCAGGCTGCAACCATTCAAGATTCTGACGATGATGACAATCAATTAGAAAAACTGTTGCAATCCGTTCAGTCTTTGCACGAAGAAAAACCAGTTGAAGAAAGTGGATTAAAAATTGTTGATGCCGAACCTGATGAAACAGATTTGGCATTGGAAAAATTAGCAACAGAGTTTGCAGAAAACCAAGATAAAATCGTTAATACAACAAAAAGTTCTTCACGCGGTGGCAGAATTGGAAAATTAAAAAACATCTTGCCTTTTAAACGTGAAAAACATAACGAAACAAGTTTAATGGGTGATTTGTTTGGATGGGCTGGGATGGCCGCAAATGATGAAGAATTTGCTTTTCCAGAATTCATTCCTACGGCTGTAAAAAAATAAGGTATAAATATAATGGAAAGTTTGGCAAAAGTTGCAAAACTACTTACCGATGCAGGATATCAGTTAAGAGATTGCCAAAATGGTTTTCTTTGTATTGTTGATCCTACATGTATATGGACACCTTTATTAGATTTTATAGAAACAGCATGGATTGTTTTAACCTGTGTTACTGCTATTTTATTGATTGGTTGGGCGGTTACTTTGATGCGTGGTGCATCACATTCGATGGCTAAAAATATTGTTTCATTGACATTGATATTTGGAACATTGTCTGCGGCTATACCAATTATGAATTTTTTTGGTGCGGGAAAAGTTATTGTCAATCAATGTGATACTATCAAAGTCCCCCAAGATCAAATTCAAAAATTATTGGATTTAAATAAAAGTCAATTGAGTCAACCAGTATATGAAGATTTTGAAATTTGGGATTCTAACTTTGATACACCGGAAAGTTTGGATGATGACGAAGAATCTTTGTACGAAGATAATGGTTTAGATATTTAATCGCGTAAAAATCCAATATCACGTGCCGAATAAATAGAATTTTTTGATACCAGCAAATGATCGTATAAAATTATATCCAGACCTTTTAATAATCTTTTTATTTCTTCGGTTGTTTCTATATCAACACTGGAAAATGTTCTGTCTGTACTGGGATGATTATGCACCAGAATTATTCCAGTTGCATTCAAAGATAATGCGTGTTTCACAATTTCACGAACATATACACTGGATTCATTAAATGTACCTTGGCTGTGTGTTTCGTCTTGTAATAATCTGAAATCAGGATCCAGATATAAAACATGGAATTCTTCGACTTGCTTGCTGGCCAAAGCCCACTTGCAATAATTTTTCAAAACATTAATATCGTGAAATATTGGACGTGAATCCATCGTACTTTTATAACCGTCCAGAACAATTTGATGAACTAATTTCAAGAATATTGCGATATTACGTCCAACACCTGGAAATGCAATTAAATCTTCAAACGATGCGGTTAATACCTGACCAATTGAACCAAATTTTTTAATTAACGCATGTGCCAACGGACGAACATCACGTCTGGGGACGACATAACCCAACAATAATTCTAATCTTTCATATTCAGCAAGTTTACTATCCAGAAACTTTTGTCGTAATCTTTCTCGGTGTCCGCTGTAAAAATTAGAATCTGATGTCGCCAATATTTTACACCATTTTTTCTGTAAATATTGTTACACCGTCTTCGGTAATCCCCAATGTGTGTTCCCATTGTGCAGACAATCCGCCATCAACAGTACGTGCGGTCCAACCATCTGCATCAATTTTACATTTAGGCGATCCAGTATTTATCATTGGCTCAATTGTGAATACCAGTCCTGGAACCATTTTTACCTTGTCCCACATTTTGTCATAAAAATGGAATATTTGTGGATCATCATGCATAACCTTGCCTATGCCATGTCCAACAAAATCACGTGATATAGAAAAACCATGTGGTTTAACAACAGCCTCGATTGTTTTTCCAATTTCAGAAAGTGGAACACCCGGGGCACATACAGCGATTGCAGCATTCAATGCATCTTGGCAAGTTTGAACCAATTCGCGTGCTTGGGGACTGACATTACCTATCATAAACATACGAGATGCATCGCCATGGAACCCTTTGAATTCGGCGGTTAAATCAACATTGACTATATCGCCATCTTTTAATATTTCATTATCGTTTGGAATTCCATGAACAATAACATCATTGACTGATGTGCATATACTTTTTGGATAACCCATATATCCTAAATCCGAAGAACGCGCACCGTTTGCCTTTAAAAATTCTACAACCAAGCGGTCAATTTCACCGGTTGAAATTCCAGCCTGAATATGTGGTGTTATATAATCAAAACAACGTGCGACCAAATCGCCAACAACACGCAACCGTTTAAAATCTTTTGGTGCATATACTGAAGCAAGCATTATTTTCTTCTCCTTGATGCCATTTTTGCTGTTTTCAAAGCCAGTTTTAATGAAAAATCACGCAGTAAAATTTCTGGTGGCATACCTGTGGTACGCAACTGGCGTTCTAATTCATTTAATCTTATCAACACAGAATCAACATCGGCCTCGGTCCATATTTTTACCGCCCGATTAAATTTGTCAGACACTTTCCAAAACAACCGAGGCATTTGACCATCGGCAATTGCAAACAACAATTTTTGGAAATGTATATCCAACATACGAATTAACTTATTTGGTTCTACGTTATCATACATCAATCTATCCAATGCAATCATAGTTTGTTGAACATATCCAGCGGTCAATGAATATAAATAATCATCTATATCTGATGCATTTGTATCGGGCAGACATTTTTCAACATCATCCAATTCAACAATTTTTTTATCTGCGACATACAATGCTATTTTGGATAAAAATCCACGTGTGATTCCACGATCACCACCCAAATGTGTTGTCATATATTCCATTGCATCAGGCGTAATTTGATCAATTCCCGCAGATGCAGATAATGTTTCACGAATAAGTGTCGCCAATGTACGCGCATCATCCGTATAGCAAGGCAATGCCGCAATATCGGTACCATCTTCGAATAAACTTCTTAATCCGCCACCAGAACGCAATTCCCCAGCGCACACAATTACAGTTGCACATAATCCTGGATGAAATATTAAATCTGATATGTTTTTTGCCAATGAATCACCAGCATCAGAAATAATAATCATTTTTTGTCCACCAAACATAGATGGACTGCATCCTTCGGCAAAAACGGCATCTTGTTTATCATTAAATTCCGATGCATCCACCGAGAATAAATTATCCCTGTCTATTTGTAAAATCTCGACTGCTTTATCACACAGTTCATCAACCTGACCAGCATCGGGTCCATACAGTAAAACCGCCTTTACTGTTTTTATACCGTTTTTAAAATCAGCCTCTTTCCACTTCATTATTTTTTATCCGTCATATCGTAGCCTTGGGTTGTTGCGATTGTTCTGGCACTGATTTTATCAGCCAATACAGATACCGCATTTTGAACAGCATTGTTATATGATGCATTCGCAGCAACCAGATAACTTACAAATGTATATGATTCAGATGCAGTTTCATTTCCTGATGCAATTATTTTATCCCCAGCGTATATATCATAACTGGCATTTAATTTAATCGCCTGCCATGTTGCAGTTCCGGTTGTATCCAAACCTTTATATGTTCTTTCTGGGGATGCTAATCTGACAACCAGTTTGTATGTTGCATCCGGAGTTCTGGCACCACCAAATTTTGCATTTAATGCATTACGCAATTCAACACCACTGATACCATTTATTTTATCAACATAAATGTCTGTATCATTTCCAGAAAACATTGGTGTGAACCCACATCCTGATAATAAAAACAAAGCGATTATTTTTTTCATTATATTACCATTTTTTATTTATTAACGGTTTTCCTGTTGCTTTTTTTATTTATATTACCTACACTTTTAATAAATCGCAAGAGGGAATGATGAATATTTTTATCACTGTTTTGGTTGCTTTGTTTTTAGGGGCTTTTTATATGTTCACCGCCCCCAGTGTCAGAACACCAGAACAAGAAACCGAATATGCCATCAAATATGCCGATTTGCGCGCGATTATAGAATGTACTGCGGCCGTTCATAATTCAATGATAAATGGAACAAATTTTCAAGATGTGTGTATCGCACAAAATGCCATACAATCTGATATCGTGTGTTTAGATAAACGTATGAATATGACTGATTGCGAAGGACCCAGTGTGTATAATTATGTTGTTACTACATCTGGGCAAATCCCATGGTCTCAATTTAATAATGCTATGACTATTTTGGAAAAGAATTTTGCCGATGCTGGCAGTTTTGGTGTTTTCCAATCGGGCTATGTGATTTCTGGTGCGACCGTTACAAAACGTGCAATTCCAAAGGTTTTAATTTCTCATATGAATATGATGGATGGTCAGTTGGTTTATGTGACCCAGTTTGCTAAAACCGATCCTGCGGCACAATTTACGGCGCCTGCGATTGATGATGTTGTGTGTCCTGTGGGAACATCCAAGATTTTACGTTTTGGTCGTTGGCAATGTGTTGGATATAACACCAAGACAAATTGTCCAGGGGACACCATTTGGGATTATTCTACGAACAGTTGTGTTGCAGACGAATCATTGCGACCATTATGTAATTCTGTTCAGACGGCTGTATTAATCGATGGAATTTGGGAATGTATTGATCCTTTTCCTGATAGAAAATGTGATGGTAATACCGTTGCCAAATTAAACTATACCACAATGACATGGGAATGTATCACTGATCCTAATAAGACCCCAAATAATACTAAATGTTCTCATATAAAAATGCCTGTTATGCCGGGTCGTGGAAAAACCAGTGTTACTGTGCAAAAACTTACCTGCACAGATTGTGAAATAATGGTTGTAGATTCGGAAACATGTGTTGCACATTGTGTTCCAGACACCAGTAAACTGGGTACCAGCAGTTGTTACCCAGGTGATATAACAGATTGTGCGGGTGATCAAAAAGGATTGTATTTCGGTTTTCCTGATGTCAATTATATGAAATATGTTGATGGACTGTCTGGACATACAGTTACATTGGATTCAGAACATTCCAGAAATCGAAAATTTAATTGTTTAGATTGTGGTGAACGTGGGGTAAATCTGGAATTATCTTTGCCACCATATATAACAGTATGTAATTAAAAATGCCGTTTTAAAAACGGCATTTTTTATCTTTTGCGGTAATAAGGATTTTTTGCAATAGCTTGTTTACGTTTATTTTCAGCAATTATGAAATTTATGACTGCCCTGACCTGTTTATATGCCAAACACTTTTCGCATAATTTATTTAATTCTGTTTCGTATTCAGATAACATTTTATCATAATCTTGTTCCGCTGAATCATCATCGTCATCTGGGTCATAACGACTGATGGCGGCATAAGCAGCAGAGTGTTGCCACGCCACAGTCTCTTTGACTTCATTAATTTTTAATTGTTTATCAAATGCATTATTTAATAATACCAATAAATCTAATTGAGATTGCAATTTGGATATATTTTGTTCTTCTTGGGCAATATAAAAAGCATAATCGTCTGCATCTGATGTTTCCACTTCGCCTGTATATCTGTTAACAGATCTTTCGGTACTGGCACTTTTTAATTTTGCAGAAAATTGTTCAATATAGCGTTTGCTGGTTGCTATTTTTTCAGGATTATCTTTGAATACAGATTTAAAATACGCAATAATTTGAGCGATGTTTTCCAGCAATATCTTGCGATATATTTTATCAGCATCTTTTGAAATTACTGGTTTGTTTGCCACAATAACCTCTTTTCTTTGTACTAATATAATACTTATTTTTGTTTTTGTCAAGATTCTTGTAAAACTTTATTATTTTTGTCAAGATATAGTGGTTATTTTTATTTTTTATCACTATATTTTGTGTTTTTTCAAAAAAACCGAATCGTATTCATTGTCTTTTTTAATGTTTTCGCCACACAAAACACTATTTTGTGTCAATTTTCTGCCGATTCGATGGCAAAAAAGTGGCGGATTTTTTACCTTTTTGGAATGCAAGTAAAAAAATTAAAAAAATTACTTTTTCTGTGTTGAGATTATTTTCTATATACTATATATTGTTGTTAACAAAATCAAAAATTACTATATATAGGGTTAAAAGGTAAAATTATGGCTGAGAAAAAGATTGAATTTATTACTAAACAAACCAAGATTATTAAACGTTCTGGTGAATCTGTGGATTTTGACGCATCCAGAATTTATAATGCTATTTCCAAGGCTGTTGCTGTTACAAACGAAATGACTGATTCTCAAATTTCTACAATCACACAATATGTATTAAATAAATTAGATGTAGAATTTGCAAACAAAACACCAACAGTTGAACAAGTTCAAGATACAGTTATTCAAACATTGATGGATTCCAGGGCTTATAAAACAGCCGAGGCATATATTATATACCGTCAAAAACGTTCTGAAATTCGTGACGCAAGTGTTGATGCCGTCCAAGTTATCGATGACTATGTAACCGAGGCCGATTGGCGCGTAAAAGAAAACGCGAACATCGGCTATTCTATTGGTGGACTTATTTTGCGTACATCTGAACGTGTTACTGCTGAATATTGGTTACATTTATATCCACAAGAAATTGCCGAGGCACACAAACGCGCTTCTATTCACATTCATGATTTAGGTTGGTTGTCGGGTTATTGTGCCGGTTGGTCTTTGCGTGAATTGTTATACGAAGGATTCAACGGTGTTCCTGGATATTTACAATGTGGTCCTGCTAAACATATGGCAACCGCTATTTCTCATATGGTGAATTTCCTTGGCACATTGCAAAATGAATTTGCTGGTGCTCAGGCATTTTCATCTGTGGATACATATTTGGCTCCATATGTTCGTATTGATAAATTGTCTTATGATGATATTAAAAATTCTATGCAGACACTTATCTTTAACTGTGCGGTGCCTTGCCGTTGGGGAACACAAACACCATTTATCAACTTTACATTTGACTGGACATGCCCGGCTGATTTGCGCGCACAACGCCCATTTGTCGGTGGAAAACAGGTTGACTTTACATACGGTGAATTGCAACACGAAATGGATATGATTAACAGAGCATTTTTGGAGGTCATGACCGAAGGTGATGCTTTGGGTCGTCCATTTACATTCCCAATTCCAACATATAATATTACACCTGATTTCCCATGGGATCATGAAAATGTAAAACCTTTGTTTGATTTGGCTGCTAAATACGGTATTCCAAACTTTCAGAACTTTTTGAATTCTGATTTGAACCCAACAGATGTGCGTTCTATGTGCTGCCGTTTGCGTTTAGATGTTCGTGAGTTGTTAAAACGTGGTGGCGGTTTGTTTGGTTCTGCTGAAAAAACTGGTTCTATTGGTGTGGTTACAATCAATTTGGCCAGATTGGGTTACCTGCACAAAGGCGACCGCGAAGGTTTATTCAAAGAATTAAAGACTTTATTGGATATGGGTCGTACCGCTTTGGAAATCAAACGTAAAATCATTTCCAAGAATATGGAACGCGGTTTGTATCCATTTACTAAACGTTATTTGGGCAACTGGAATCACCATTTTTCAACAATCGGTGTGAATGGTGCAAATGAAATGGTTGCAAACTTTACAAACGGTGCTGAAAATATCGCAACCGTATTTGGTAAAAAGTTAGTTTTGGATGTTATGGATTTCATTCGTGAAAACCTTGCTAACTTCCAAGAAGAAACTGGTAACTTGTACAACTTGGAGGCAACACCTGCCGAGGGATGTTCATATCGTTTCGCAAAAACAGATAAAAAGAACTATCCTGATATCATTACTGCAGGAACACCTGATGCCCCATATTATACAAATTCAACCCAGTTACCTGTGAACTATACAGATGATCCTTTTGTTGCATTGGAACACCAAGAAGAATTGCAACGCAAATATACCGGTGGAACTATGTTGCACTTGTATATGGGCGAACCAGTTTCCAGTGGTGAAGCCGCACAAAAAATCGTCAGAACAATATTCGAGAACTATAAAGTGCCATATATGACATTGACACCAACATTCTCGATTTGCCCAAAACATGGCTATTTGCCAGGAAAACACGAGTTTTGTCCAAAGTGTGATGCAGAATGCACCGCTAATGACAAGTAAATCAATAATTACAACAACAACCAAAGGAAGGAGGAAAACTATGGCTATGACAAACTGTAATTGTGAAAGAACACCTTGTGAAATTTTTTCACGTTCAATGGGATTTATTCGCCCTGTATCAAACTTTAATATCGGTAAATATTCTGAATTTTGTGAACGTAAAACTTTCACCGAAGAAAACAGTTTGACAGCAGGCCAAAGACACTCTGAACTGATGAAGAAAGCGGCTTAATTATTATGAAAGATATTCAAATTGGGGGATTGGTTTCATTCACAACGATAGATTATCCTGGAAAACTGGCTGCGGTTTTGTTTCTTGTTGGATGTCCACTTCGTTGTGCATATTGTTCCAACCCTCATTTGATTGAAGTTGGTGATGGTCCGTACGACCCAGCAAAAGTGTTTGAATGGATTCAGGCACGCGTTGGCAAGTTAGAGGCCATTGTTTTTTCTGGTGGCGAAGCGTTGATGCAAGGCGATGCCACATTGAATTACATTAAAAAAGTTCGTGATTTAGGTTTTTCTATCGGATTACACACGAACGGTTTTTACCCTGATTTATTAAAAAAAGCAGAACCTTGGATAGATTGGATTGGGCTGGATTACAAGGCCACCGCGGCCAGATATGAATCTTTGGTTGGCAATTCCATTGCATATGAACAAATGAGTAAATCTTTGGATTTCTGGATTAGTACTGGTAAAGATTTCGAGGTTCGTATTACATGTGATCCACGTTTTATTACCAAAGATGATTTAATTGAAATTGTTGATGACTGTGCAAATCGCGGGGTTAAAAAGATAGCAATTCAAAAATATCAACCTCATTTCGAGGACGAGGCACATACAACAACAGCTGAACAACGTGAACAATTCTTTAATGATGACGATTTACGAAATAAGATAAATGCTAAATTTGAATCTGTTATTTGGCGCGAATAAAAACAATGAATCAGAAATATACATTACATACACATACAATTGGTTTTGACGGCAAAAATTCTGTGAATGAGATGATTTTAAAAGCCAAAGAATTAGGATTTAATACTTTGGGCATTTCAAACCATTTTATTGTACATCCAGAAATAAAAAAATGCCCTATGTATCCATATAGTGTGCGTGGTGGATATGAAAATATTTATTCGTCTGATTTTGACGAAGTATTATCGCGGTTTATTCCACATTATGAAGAACTGGATAAATTGCAAAATTCAGGTATCAAACTGTTAAAAGGAATCGAGGTTGATTTTTTCAGCGATTGGCAATGGCAACAAAAATTTGAAAAAGCGATTAGTATTTTAAAACCTGATTATATTATTGGCTCGTGTCATTTTGTAAAATACGGTGATATGCTTTTAAACTCTCATGATTGGGCCAAGGCAGATACAGACACGCAAAATATTTTGTTACAATCATATTGGAATAATGTAAGTGTCGCAGCACGCAGCGGACTGTTTACTTGGATGGCGCACCTGGATTTACCAAAGAAAGTGAATTTAGGTCGCGAACAAAAATGGCAACCTTTTGAAGAAAAAGCCGTTACAGCAATTTCTGATGCAAAAATCGCAATGGAAATAAATACTGGTCTGTATCATCCCGATTGTTATGAACCATATCCTTCACCCAGAATATTACAAATGGCCAAGGATAAAAATGTACCGGTTTTAATCAGTGATGATGCACATGCCGTATCACAAATTGGCAGGCACTTTGACGATGCCCAACAGTTGATTGATACATTTAATTTACAAAAATTTATAATGGAAAAATAAAGACCATTTATAAATTTATCGTTCTATCCGTTTTAATATTTTTTGCAAACATTTCATCATGCGACACCAACAATATGGCACCGCGGTATTGATTCAATGCAGCTTCTAAAATCAAAATGCTTTTTATTTCCAGATTGTTTGTCGGTTCGTCCATAATAAGCAAATCAGGTTGTTCATCTCCACCCAGCACCGCTGCTAATGTTGCCTTTAACAATTCACCTCCAGACAAAACACGTACCTGTTTCATGGAATCATCACCACGAAATCCAAAATTAGCAGCAATTATATGAGCGTTGTGTTTTGTTGTATTTGCAATATCCATGATATTTTCAACAATGGTTTTATTTTTATCCAGAACCGATAAATCTTGGTTCAAATATGCAATTTTTCCAAATGTTTTTATCGTTCCTTGGGCTGGAATTAACTCCCCACAAATAAGTTTTAACAAAGTTGATTTTCCAGAACCATTTGCCCCAACCAATCGAACCCGAGTTCTTCCATACATGGTGAAATTAAAATCATTAAAAATAGGTTTCTTGGTATATGCAAAACTTAAATGTGATATTTGTATCAATTCTTTGCTGTAAAATGATTTGTTCGGTACAGGTATTTTTATTTTATCATTTCGCATTTGGGTCGACAATGTTTGTTGCAGATTTAGTTGTTGCTCTAATTTTTTTTGAATAATGTTGCGTTTTTTTGCCTCGGTTTCTTGACTTTTACCCTTTAAAGAATTTGCCTCCAAACGACTGCGTTTGCTGTTTGCCATATCTTTCTTTTGTTTTGATTCGTGATGTTGCCGAGTGTTTTGAGCGATATTTATTGTATTGTTTAATCGTGCAATTTCTTTTTTGGTATCAATGTATTGCGAGTTTATGTTTTCTTGTTCGGCTTGCTTTTGTGCAACATAGAAATCGTAATTTCCGCCATAAACTTTGATATTTTGATTTTGGATTTCAATAATTTTATCTATTTTCTGCAATAATTCCCGGTCATGCGAAACTATCACTGCACCAAACGGATAATATTTCAAATCATTAAAAAATTTTTCCCGTGCTGATGCATCCAAATTATTTGTCGGTTCGTCTAGTAACAATACATCTGCAAAACTATCAAAGGCATTTCTTAATTCCGCAGCTTGTCTTTCACCACCACTTTTAGAGTCAGCCGCATTTATTTGATTCAGCATATACACAGATGCCCCACGTGTTATTTGGCCACTGGTGGGTAATAATTCCCCTGACAACAATTTTAATAACGTTGTTTTACCAGTTCCATTATCACCAATGATTGCGACTTTATCAGAATTATTAAATGTAAAAGACACCCCAGCGAATAATTCGTCTGCATTGTCATATGAAAAATATACATCGGATAAAGAAATAAAACTCATAACAAAAACCTTTTATGTTGCGGTTAAACATCATACATTTCTGTACGCATTAATTAATAAAATCACAACATCACATACGCATCGGTTTTTGTCCTTTTGTTAGATTACACGGTATATTTTATTATAAATTACTGCAAAATCAAGGTTTTTCCGTAAATAAATTCCATTCGGTTTGTCTGCGGTTTGTTAATCCAGCATTTTCCTGGCCATTTATTTTATTCCACGCATACCATGCAGATTTTAAATCTGGGTATTTTGAACTGTAAAAATTTGGATTATTTATGTATTTTACCACCGTTGATTTCGCAAAATTTGCCTCTCCAATATTGTATGCAAATATAACCAGTGCATCATATTGATTTTGAGATAGATAAACCCTGATATTATCTTGCAGCGCATGTTCTGCGATACTGATATCTGTGGTCAATAATTCAGTTGCCTGATTTTTTGAAATACCGTCTGCAAAATTTTCGCCATGTTTTACCAGATGACCCTACCCGATTGTTGCACCACGTGGCAAATTCGATTTTTTGCCCACAGGACGACCAGTTACATCATCATACACAACATGTCGTCCATTTTGTTTAACGCATCCCTCGAGCCGTTTTAACACATTTATACCATTATTACTGATACGCATTTAAAAATCCTTTTATTTATAAAAAAAGACGGCAAAAAGCCGTCTGAATTGTTGGGCATATTATATCATAAAACGCATAAAAAATCAATATTTCTTGACAGGACATAATTTCTGTCTATCATATAATACCGATTACATAAAAAGGGTTAAAAATGGCAAAAAAAGTACAGAAAGATCCATACAAGTCATCGGATGACTTGTTAATTGAGAAGAGATGGGAAGAAAAATATAAATTACAAGTGCAAGATTTGATGGATTTAATTCCTGAATCACATGTATTAAAACAAGTTGATGAATTAAAAGAAGAAGGCGTGGTTCTTTCTCGTTCTGTAAAATGGACCGTGGGTGATCGAGTAGTGTATTCAGGTTTTTATGATGTTCGTTCAATCGAGGCAAATGACGAAGAATTACATATGTTTTATTTGAAAGCCAAAGATTATAAAAAATTTGCCCGTGCATGCGAACAAAGACGTGCCGAATTGTTAAAAGCACACAAGAAAGATAAACAAAAATAAAAACAACCACCCGTTTGGGTGGTTTTTATAGTAAAAATAAAAAATGGCAAAGAAACAAACTGAATATAAATATCCAAAAAATTGGTTCAAACATAATTTAATTCCAGTTCCAACTGGTTTGGCGGGTGGTAATTGTCGTAAATGCATATTTAGAAACTATTTACCACAATATTGCAATAGATTAGCATGTGCCTATGTTGATATGTCGCCAAATTCTGATTATATCGAGTCAGTATATTGGACCAGTCGTGAAACTCGTGAAAATCCAGAAAATTGGGCCGAGTTACATGATTTCTTCACCCGCTTGCCCAAACAAAGAATTCGTGATATTTCAAATGATATTATGAGAAAAGCCGTAATATCTAAATTATCAGAAAAATCTATGTAAGTTTTACAAACAATGCCAGTTCATTACTGCATATGTTGTGGAACATCCATGAAATATGATGGGTCTATGGATTTATGTGTTGGATATCCATGTTTGATTGGGATATTTTTTCCGTTTGCAACAACCGATGTTTGATGACCTATATAATGAATTTCATAATGCACATGAGAAATGCTTTTACGCATTTTTGGGCATGCCTCGTTGGCAAAGGCCGCTTTATTTGCTTTTGCACCACCGGTATACCCTAACACACCGATTTGACACCCTGCGGTTACCTGTTGTCCTTGGGACACAAGGATTTTTTCCAAATGCATATAATATGTTTTAAATCCGTTTTGGTGGTTAATCAAAATGTAATTACCCGCAGAACTTCCTTTGGAACAATTACTAACTTTTTCAACAGTACCACCAGCCGTTGCGAAAACAGGATTTCCAAAATTTGCCTCTGTACACCCTATATCAAACCCATAATGTGGGTCATTTTTGCCGTATATTTTGCGATAGCCATATCTGGAACAAAATTTATAATCTGAGTCAAAAACAGGCTTTCCAACAGGAATTGTTTGATTTGCAGGAATTGCAGAATTTCTTGTTGCACAATATCCACTGGGGTCTGGGGCATAATCCGACACATTTGATGTCGATATGTATGTATCAGATTGAGAGGCACCCACAGAATTCGCAGTATCGGCTTCGTTTGCAGCAATTTCTTCTGCTATACCAGCATCGGTATTTATAATTGTTAAAACATCAAAAACAGGCAAATCAGCAAATGGCTCGTATCCCTCGGCTTTGATTTTTATTTGATCGGAAAAACTGACATCTTCAAAAGTTTTTGGAAACGAAGCCGCTTTCAACAAACTTTCGCCATATCCAACAACGGGTATAAATATACCCAACCAAAACATTAACAAAAATGAATTTTTACTTTGCATGACTTATATGAGATATTATATCAAAAAAATCATAAATTTTACACATATATTATATGAATTTTGTGGTATAATAATTACCAAGTATTCAAAAGGATATTAAATGACACATATGGAAAAATTCTTTGAATTGTTTAAACTGGACCTGAAAACAGAACGTTTGGAATTACGAATTTTGGAACCAACAATGGAAAATGCCAAGATTGTGTGGGATGTATTAAAAAAAGAAAAACCAGAAGATTTTAAATATATGTGGTATTCAGTAACACATAAATCACACCTTACGGAATCTGTCGAAGAAACCCAAGAAAGAATGAAATTAGATTATGAATCTAAAAATGGATGTGCATATTACATATTTTATGAAAACAAATTCATAGGATATATGCGTATACATTATTGGGCTGATTCTAAAACATTGCAATGTGCCAGTGTGTGGTTTATTAAATCTGCTTGGGGTAATGGGTTTAATAAAGAAGTTCATAATAAATTAGAAGATTTGGCATTCAATGGTTTGCATGCTAACCGCATATGCAGACAAACCATGGATGGAAATCTGGAATCTAAAAAATCGATTGAATCCAGCGGATATCATCTGGATGGCAGAGATAGACAAGCCAATCAAATGCCAGATGGTACATTTATGGATCATTTATGGTTTTCTAAACTGGCCAGTGAATATAAAAAATAAAATAAAAAACCGCAAATTTGCGGTTTTATTTTGGCAGGGCTAGTTGCGCAATTCACGAGTTGATTTTATTCGTGAATTGTTGCGGTTTGGAAAAGATATAAAAACATTTTTGCAGAATTTGTGATATAATTATCCATGAATGATAAAAAAGGAAATATCATGAACCATAGCATAAAATTCAAATTAAAAAATGGTAAAGTCGTTACTATCCGTCGTATTCGTGGAACAGATTATGATGATGTAATGAAATATTTTGAAAAATTTACACGCGGACCTGGTGCAAAATGGACTTGGCAATATCCCGGACAACCTAAAAAAGATAAAGAAAAATCTATACAAGTATATGAAAGTCCAAATAATCTGTTCATCGGTGCATGGGATGGAAAGAACCTTATAGGTATGGCGGACATAAGTAAAAAACAAGCAAATCATCCTTATTCTGGTCGTGTGGCTAGCACAGCAACAACCATGCTGGAACAATATACATCGAACGGTTTAGGAACAAAGTTTAAACAAATTGTCGAAAAATGGGCTCGCGAAAATAATGTACATGTGCTACAAAGTGGTGTCAGACACAAAAATGTTCGGTCTTTGGGAAACTTATTAAAACAAGGATACGAAATTGTAGGTATTTTTCATGATACTGCATTCATAAATGGAGAATGGCATCATGAATATTTACTTGAAAAAATATTGGAAAAATAATTCAAATACCCACAACAAATACAAACCATGAAAAAGGTTAGATTTCTAACCTTTTTCTTTTTAATCGGTAAAATGGAACAGGATCACTTAAGCAATTCACGAACCGATGAAATCAAAGAATTGTTGCAATTCGGTAAAGAAGTTAAAGCGTTTTTTACTTTATTCAGATTTCAATTTACCAAAATATAATTTATCTCGTATTGAGCCATTAGGCCATTTAGCATCTTGACGAATAACACCTTCCAAAGTATAACCATTTTGTTCTGCGATGGTTTTAGAAGCAATGTTTTTAGCATCACAATGAAGTTGTATCTTATGACACCAATCTTGTTCAAATGCCATTTTTTCAATTCTAGGCAGCAATTTATTTATTATTCCTTTGCCTCTCTCGGATTTTCTTAACCAATAACCAATTTCAACTTTGCCAGATTTTTGCATAATGCCTGAAAAACCGATTTCGCCCAGTAATTTATTATCTTTGAATATACCAAACATCAGTGAACGATTAGAATGATTACGTTGGTAATAACTAATCAATACATGTTCTGGGGATTCAAACAAACCGTCAGGCATCCAAAAAATCATATTCTTAGGGTCTTGTGATACAATTTTAAAAATTTCTTTGGCATATTCCATAGTTGCAGGCACCATCATCAACACAAACCCACCAACTTTAATTTTTTTATTTCTTAATGTTTCAAAATCCATATCGATACCCCTTTGTAGCAATTATATCATAGAAATAGTGATAATTTATAATATTTTATTGTTTTTATGGTATAATATGACCGAAAGGATATCTTATGAATAAACAAATATTAACCAAATTTTATAATACACG
>CAMHTQ010000004.1 GCA_946188105.1 uncultured Alphaproteobacteria bacterium
CCAATTCATCTTTACCATCTTTGGCCAATGTTTTTAATTTATCCAATGCACCATAAACAATGTTTTCGGCAACTTCTTTTTTACCGTCCCACATAACGACATTGATACATTTTGCAACAACCAGATTGTTATATTTTGAATCTGGCAAAATTTCGCGCTTTGTTGCAGCTTTACGTCTTGACATATTTTTTATCCTTTTATTTCTTCACCCTTGCGGATTACTCACCTATAATAATTACAGATGTTTATTTCTTTGCTTTTGCCCCATATAAAGAGCGACCTTGTTTTCTAGATTCGACACCCTTGGTATCCAAAACACCACGAATGATATGGTATTTAACACCAGGCAAGTCCTTTACACGACCACCACGAATCATAACCACGCTGTGTTCCTGCAAATTGTGTCCTTCGCCAGGAATATATGCAGTAACCTCACGACCATTTGCCAATTTCACACGGGCAACTTTACGTTGAGCAGAGTTAGGTTTCTTAGGTGTTGTGGTATACACACGTGTGCAAACACCACGTTTTTGTGGACTTTCCATCATATCAGGAGCGGTACTTTTTACCACTTTTCTTTTACGAGGTTTCCGAATCAGTTGATTTACTGTTGGCATTCAAAATCTCTTTGTTTTTACTTTACTTTTTGTTTACATAAAACCACCCAATCGGACTTATACCAAATGCATTGCACTTGCTTATAAATCCGCAAAAAGTGCGGTTTTCTGTGTTTTTCCTACTTTCCTTATTTACACGGAAAGCAGACCCAGTATAAACTCGAACTTTAAAATTGTCAAGAAATATTCTGTGAAAAACCGCAGATTTTACGGTTGTCAACAAACTGATATCCAGAAATCCGCCACACCCACAGCCAGATAAAAAAATTTATTCCCAAAAACAAATAATTACACAAAAAAAATCAGACCCGACAATCGTCGGGTCTGATATATTACTTTTTATAACCGGATTAAAATTCGGCACCGAATTTAGCACCAAACACTACACCATCTTGGAATACCCATTCACCATTTTTACGATGTCTGATATCTCCACCCAGATACGCACCAACATACTTTGTTGGTTTTATGTTATAATTCAAACCAATTTTTCCAGTCCATGCACCTGCATTATGTGTTTTTACACCATGATGACCACGACCACGATATGTATCATCTAAACATCCTGTGTATTCGGCACCCGCGACCAAATTCCAATGTTTATTGAACACAAATTGACCATCCATTCCCAAAACAGCAAAATGACGACCACGCCACCATATTGATGTTTCGTCCCAGTTAAATGATCTGGTATTCCAATATTTTAACAAAGCATGCATTGCAAATGTAAAATTGGATGTTATATAGCCACCACGAACACCAGCCGTCCAAGTATATTCGGTTCCAGTACCTGCAGCATTATTACCCATTTTCAAAAAATCTTTGTGATATCCCCAAATTGGGTTCACAGCATAACCACCAACCAAATCCATATTCCAATTACGTCTGGTTACCGCGCGATAATTCGCACCCAATGACAAATCATCCCAAGACCATTTATCAAAAGAACGTCTGTCACGAACAGTCGTAGATACAGACAAATCAAATCTGTCGGTAAAACCATATCCAAATTCTTCATTCAAAGCCCAGCTGTCCACATGCTTTGTTCTGGAACCCAAATCAGTTACACTGTAAAAATGATTTTGTCTGGGCATATATAATGGATTGCCATCAATAAAATTCGCAGCGTTTGCCCCTGAAACCGCAAATACAGCAACCAAAGAAGATAAAGCTAATTTTTTCATGAATAATCCTTTCTTTAAATGTTTCACTCTAATCACATTTTACCACACACATATTCCTAAATCAAAGCAAAATCCCGGCCAAACGGTCGGGATTTGTATATTTATATGGTGATTGACGATTAGAAGTCGATACCGAATTTAGCACCAAATGCAAAACCGTCTCTCCATTGCCATTCGTCAGCAGCAGCACCGCCACGATGATCAATATCACCCTTGATATATGCACCAACATACTTTGTTGCATCGATGTTATAGTTTACACCAAGTGTGCCACTCCATACCCCAGCATTTTTAGCGCCATCATCTGTGATACCTGTATATTCAGCACCAGCAAGCAAACTCAACTTGTCGCACAATACATATTGGCCATCTACACCAACTTTCCATGCGTGTACGCTGGTAAGATCATCACCCCAGTTGAAAGATTCTGTATTGCCATAAACATATTCAACGTGACCAGCAAGTGTGAATACAGGAGTTACAAAACCACCACGAACACCAGCTGTCCATTTATAACCAATCAAATCTTTATCAAACCAGAAATTGTCATCCAATACTTTTGAATGAGCAAACATATAACCATCAACAGCATATTCGCCATATGCATCAACTTTCCAGCCCTTCATATCCAAAGCACGGAATGTTGCTTTCAAGCCCAAATCTTGCCATGCATAGTCATCAAAAGATTCCATTTCAGCCAAAGATGTTCTGACTGTTACAGCCAATTGATCTGTAACACCATAACCAAATTCTTCACCCAATGCCCAATCTTCTGTTGCTTCAGAATGAGAACCCAAAGATGTTACACTGTAAAAGTGACCTGCCTTTGGCATATATAATGGATTTCCGTCAATAACATTTGCAGCGTGTGCACCTGAAACTGCAAAAACAGCGATTAAAGAAGATAAAGCTAATTTTTTCATTTTATATCCTTTCCTTTTTGTTAATCGAAACAGGTTTTGTTTCCTGTTACTATCATTTTAGTATGCTCATATTCCTAATGTCAAAAAAAAGATTATTTGTAAAATCATAAATTATGTGTTATAATGCCCGCCGAATTTTTAGTTATTTTTTTAACTCCAAAAAAACCTAGGGAAACCTAGGTTTTTTATTAAATATTTTAATGATTATATTTTTTTATAAAAATCTCTATGACGGAATCAACGATATTATTTTTTTATTTTTTTTATCTCTCGCCAGTCAGCATGATTTTTTAAATGCTCCTCATAACTATTTGAAAACCGATGTCCACCCTGCCCGTCTGCCACAAAAAACAGGTAATTTGTATCTGCTGGCTTTAACACCGCCTTTAACGCAGCCGCCCCAACATTCGCAATTGGTCCTGGTGGCAACCCTGCATTACGATATGTATTATATGGATTTTCCAATTTCAAATGTCCGGTCAGTAATGGTTCGCCCTGCATATCACCCAAACCATCTGTTAAAACATAAACAACGGTTGGATCGGCCTGTAACCGCATTCCCGACCGCAATCTGTTCAAATACACACTGGCCACAATTGGCATTTCCGAAGTTTTTGGTGTTTCTTTTTGCACAATCGATGCCAATGTTACAACCTCGTTCCAATTCTTTAACGGACGTGGCATTGATCTGGATTCAAAATTCGCTTTTACCGATTCCATTTTGCGACGCGCCAAATCCAACACTGCCAACCGTGGTGTTCCGCGTCCCACCGTATATGTATCTGGGAAAATATCACCATCCCTGACATTACAAACCAATGCAGTATTTCCAGGATTACAATCCACAGCCCCCGATAAAGTCGAATCATTTGCCAACAATATCTTTATCTGTTTAATTGTTAGCCCTTCGGGAATTAAAATTTTAGTTTTTGCAACATCGCCATTTACCAACTTTCTGGCAATTCGCCAAGATGATGCACCACGTGGGATTTCATATTGTCCAACACGAATCTTGCCCCCTTGGGCGCGCACAGCCAATTTAAATGAAGAAGCCGAATCGATTAAATCATATTTTTTCAAAGTATTCGCAACATCACTGACGGTTGCACCCGGTGCCACCGTAACCAACACAGGTTTACGTGTTGAATAACCAAACCAAGTGAATCCCAAGCCCAACAATACAGCCACTGCAATAACAAGGCCGGTATGTTTTTTTAACAAACGTTTGAAAAATTTTCTCACTTGCCTGAACATAGCTTTCAAATTATCACAAAAAAAATTTGCATTGTCAAAAAGACAAAGTAAAAAAACTATCCAATTTTTTGCTTTTGCATTTGATCGATAAAATTTTTCGCAGGTAAAAATAAATCTTCTTTATGCTTTTTCAACATATAATCCGCATTCATCCAATACCAGCCAGAACATTTATCTGGCTCCATAACATATGCTGTGCGAAAAACAGGTAATTTTGCATAACAATGTATCGTTACATAATGTTTATCATCGGAAAATATATCATTTGTTACACCAACAATACGAAAATCATTTGGTTTTAAATAAATATTCGTTTCTTCAATCAATTCACGTGCAGCACATTGTTCTGGGGTTTCACCAAATTCCAAATGTCCCCCCGGTGGTGCCCATGTACCCCATCCATGTTTGGACAAACGATGTCCAAATAAAGTCTGCCCATTTGGATCTTGAACCCAACACCCAACACCAACACGAACAATTTTATTTTCAGACATTTTATTTCCTTGAATTACAGAACCACTATAATACCCCCCACACAAAACACAAGAGTTATTTCATTTACAATATATTGACAAACATTATATTTGTATTATAATAACAATTATACAAAACCACAGGAAAAAATATGAATTCGGGATTAGTCCTCAGTTTTAAAATTACAAATTGGTGCGATTTGCATTGCGCCCATTGTTGTGAACGCAGCAATAAGCACAACAACCCAAATTTTATGCCTTTGGAAAAATTGGATAAGTATTTATCAGAATCTACAACTTTTGACATTCATCCTGACCAATTATTAACCATTGGTGGCGGCGAAGCAATGGCACCATACATGCTGAACAACCCAAGATACATTCCAACAGCATTGGACTTAATTTACTCCACCGGATATATTCCAACAATAAAAACAAACGGCACATGGGGTAATAACGACAGATTGCGTATCAAAATTTTATCTGATATTTCTAACCGTGCATACAAATATGGTAAATTAGTTACATTGGATATTTCTGTGGATGAATTTCATAATAATATCAGCGGTGTTGTAAAGATAATTTCAAACACATTAACAAATATGGATTTTTGTTATGCAATAAGAATTTGCCTTGTTGGATTTAATACAGACGCTTCAAAAACAGCATTACATTCTGTACAACAAGAATTACAAACTATGAAATTTACAATCGAACCAACAATCGCAGGCGACTGGATGATTTGTGCACCTAACTCACAGATTGGCACATATATGTATAACGATTACAACACACCAATATATAATCTGGGACGCGCAAAACAAACCAAAACATTTACAGCCACAACTAATCCAAATGGTAACGATGGATTTAATTGTTTACAAATTGACAACAACGATTCGGCAACATTGAATTACACATATCGCGAACCAATTAAAAACCGTCCATTAAAAGAAGTATTACGATCATTAATGTCCAAGGCATATTAAAATGAACAATAAAATATCTGACATTTTTACTGAATACGAAACCACAGGAATTTCCGAGGTTATTTATAACCTAAATTCCAAAAATCCAGATATGCACATTGTTAATACTCATTTCAAAGATTCTGTTGCCAACCGCATAACAACATTTTCTGAATTATTTTTAGAATGGTATTTATTCAACTCTGACCAAGAAAAAAATATAAAAACTTTTTTAAAAACCGAAAAAATCGATGACATCTTTACCGAAACCGAATTTATGGATTTAATGTGTGGCAAAGCATATCTAGACGAAATTTTGATAGTATATGTATATGAAAAATTACCATTTGTGATATCTGCACCAAAATTAAAACGTATAAACAATGCAATTCAAAATACAGTTCCAAATGCGTATTTAATAAATGCACCACAAAACATTGTTGCAAAAATCCAAGATTTAATAAACCAACACAACACACAACATCGCAACAATGTAAAACAAGCCAAGAAAAAATATCGCGAAACCCATCGTGAACAAATTGCAAACTACGACAAACAATACAAACAAACACACAAAGAACAAATCAACCAACGTGCAAACGAATATAACAAAGCACACCCTGAACATCGCCGTGCAAAAGATAAAAAATATTACGAATCACACCGTGAACAACGCAACGCCAAAGACAGAGAATATTACGCAAAAAATAAAGAAAAAGTAAAACAACGCGTAAAAGAATATTATGAAAAAAACAAAGAAAAAATCAACCAACGCGCCCGCGAACAATATGCAAAATCTAAACAAAGATAAATACTAATTCATGCACCAAAAACTTTCTGGTTCAATAAATTCTTAACGGGCCAAAATAACTTTCTGGGCAATTTATCCATATCAAACCAACACCACCCTGCACATGATTTTTTTTCTATCACCGATGGCATCATTTTTACATCTCGGACCATATAATGAGCATTTATATAATGCAAACCATTTGCAAAATCATCTGTATTTTGAATATATTCCAACATCCGCGGAGTGATATGAATTCCGGTTTCTTCCCATGTTTCACGAATCGCCGCATCAACCAACGACTCATTGTTTTCGGGCTTTCCACCCGGCACACTCCACATATGAAAACCTTGCTTGGATAAACGCAACCCCATCAAAACCTGATTTTTTGGATTAAACAACCAAACCCGAACACCAGTTTTAATAACACCATTTTCCGTTTCCATAACCAAACCTTATACAAATAACAAAAACATGGTCGGGGCAACAAGATTCGAACCTGCGACCTCTACGTCCCGAACGTAGCGCTCTACCAGACTGAGCTATGCCCCGCATATCGTTGCAATATTATCAGTATTAAACCAAAATACAATTAAATTTATTTTACGCGTTTAAATACAACAGACGCATTTGTTCCGCCAAATCCAAACGAATTACTTAATGCAACATTTACATCACGTTTTTGTGCAACATTTGGAACCAGGTTGAAATCACCAACCTCAGGTATAGGATTTTCTAAATTTATTGTTGGTGGAACAATGTTATCACGAATACTTAACACACTGAATATTGCCTCAATCGCACCAGCCGCACCCAACAAATGTCCAGTCATAGATTTTGTTGATGACATACAAGCAGAATTATCACCAAACAATTCACGAACCGCAGCCAATTCACCAACATCACCCAAACCTGTTGATGTTCCATGTGCATTGATATAGTCAACATCAGATGGTTTTAAATCTGCATCTTGTAATGCCACCTTCATTGCACGCAATCCACCCTCGCCATTTGGTGCTGGGGCGGTAATATGATGTGCATCAGCCGTCATACCATACCCTGCAACTTCGGCATAAATTTTTGCACCGCGTTTCACAGCATGTTCATATTCTTCCAAAACCAATACACCGGCACCCTCGCCCAGAACGAATCCATCACGATCCGCATCCCATGGACGAGACGCACGTGTTGGTTCATCATTACGTGTTGATAATGCCTTTAACGCAGAAAATCCACCTAATCCCAATTGTGTAACTGCGGCCTCGGTTCCACCTGCTAACATTAAATCGGCCTGACCTGCACGAATAAAATTGACCGCCTCGGCAATAGAATGAGACCCTGTCGCACATGCCGTTGCCACAGAAATATTTGGACCTTTTAATCCGTATTTAATAGAAACCTGACCAGCAGTCATATTGATAATTGCCTTTGGAACAAAGAAAGGACTTATAAAACGCGGACCTGATTTTGTTAATTCAACACATGTATCATATATAGATTGAACACCACCGATACCACTGCCGATTGACACGCCAAAACGTTCTTTATCACCATCATAATCAATTAAATTAGCATCACGCATGGCCTCGTCTGCAGCAACAACACCATACAACATTGCCCGATCCATTTTGCGTTGTTCACGTGGTTCAATCACACTATCAGGATTAAAATCCCCGGCATTTTCACCACGCACAGGAATACCAGCAATCTTGGATGCATATTCAGTTGTATCAAAAGTATCAATTTGGCGAATTCCAGACACACCATTTAAAATATTTTTCCACGCATATTCAACCCCAGTTCCAACCGGAGAAACAATACCCATACCTGTTACAACAACTCTTTTCATAACTATATATCCTTTATTTAAAGTCAACACATCATAATATATTTAAATAAAAATATACAGAAAAAAAATCCGCCACATATATGGCGGATAATATTAAACATCGAAACACTTATTATTTTCTGTGTTCATCAATGTATTTAACTGCATCACCAACTCTTTCCAATTTTGCAGCATCTTTATCTGGGATTGTGATATTGAATTCTTTTTCTACTTCCATAACGAATTCAACAACGTCCAAAGAATCAGCACCCAAATCGTTCACAAATGTTGCGTCTTCGGTAACATCCTCTGGTTTTACACCCAATTTTTCAACTACAATCTTTTTAACTTGTTCAAAAGTTGACATTTTAAATCCTTTATTTTTGTTAACCTTCTTGCCCCTATACCACGGGCATTAATTAATCACAAATGTATCATTTTATAACCTGCGTGTCAAGACATTATAACCAAATATAACAAAACCTTGACAAATACAAATTTTTCTATATACCAAATTTTTCCAACAAAGAATTCATATTTGCACGCACATCTTCGCGGTCAGATGCCCAAACCAGCTGACGCATAAAAAATTTATACACATCATCCATACGCAAATTTGGTATCTTGGCAGCACGTGTAACATTACGCCACGCAGTTCTGGGATCAGTCAAATGATTTTTGCAACGACCGACAAATACCCAATCACCATCTTGGGGCATAGTTTCCAACAAAACAATCGCAACATCTGACAATGGCCAATTACGCCACAAATAATGATTAAAATCCAATTCGTCCCAGCGCATAGACAACACTTTATTCTTTGGCAAGAAAGAATATATCAACATCAAAAATGCATTACGCATTACCTCGGACTCTTGGGCTTGAATTGCTTGTAATAACCGTGGAAAATTATTTTCATTTAATGGACTAACCCGCTTACTTTGAACAATCTTGTGCATACCAACCGCAGGATTTTTCTTGATATACCCTTGGTCAGCCGCATACTTTAACACACTGGTCATCACTTCTTGCATTCTGGCAGCGACGGCATTGCCTTTTATTTGTCCTATAACATATTCGATATCATCTTTGGACACATCATCAATATTTTTATCAAACAACCCAGACAAATGTAAATTTACAGCACGCACCAATTTTACTTCTGAATCTTCGGATCTGCGAACCTGATTTTTCAAATATAAATACCAAATTTCTTTAAAAGACATTTTTTTACGTCTTACCGGAATTTTTTTCACAGAATCCGCCAACACTTTTGCAACCATACCACGTGCGGTTTCAATATCCATATCTGGATACGAACCGATGATTATACGTTTATCCCGTCCACGCACACGTTTACGAACAAAGAAAGTTTTTGCACCACGACTGGTTATATACATACGCAATAATGGCTCAGAAATATCCTGAACTACATCAAACCCAGTTGCCGGTGTTGGCAAATTATCAAGAATATATGGGTTAAAGAAAAATTGGTGAGCCATAATGCCATCCTTTTATTTAGATCTTTTGAACAAATTCACAAAAGCCAAAAACCGATTCATTTTTGCATTACACAAATCGATGTATGTTCTGTAATGGGTTGTATTCCAATCATAATGCGGACATCCCAAATAAGGACAATGCATATTGATATCATATTTATCACAACGTTTTAATTCGTTTCCATTACTCTCGCAAGGATCCCCAGCACAAACCAAATTACGATTTTTGACACACTGGAAATTCGCCTCTTGCTGTTTAAACTTGGCCTTCAAAGAACGAACCGTATTCACAGCATCACGATATTTTTGAATTTTTTTCTTATTCATTTTTCTACCCTATTTTATTTTTGCTCGCAAAGCTTCTTTGGCTTTTTTCAATTTTTGTTCAGCCAAATTTAATTTTCCTTTTGCATCAATATACTTCCACAAATTCGCATAGTGTTTGCATTCTGTATTATGGCAAGAAGGAAAATTACTGCAATTATCGACATATTCGAACAAATTACATGGCAAAGGCGGATTTTCAGCATCAACCGGGCCATTAAAATCGTTATAAATTTTTCTTTTGCAAGGTGCATCTGCAGGCCAATCATATTCTTTCACCTCTGTTTCAAAAGTAACAGAAGTAAAAATTGCATCTTCGGCTTTATCAAATTCGCGGAAAGCACGTTGAACATTTTTATGACATATTCTGTATTCTTTCCATAATTGCTTACGAATTTTTAATTTTTCGATAAACTTCATTTTGACCTCCTTTATTTACCAACCTTTAACGCATTTATAAACGCAGATTGTGGGATTTCCACATTACCAAAAGTTCTTAATCTCTTTTTACCTTCTTTTTGTTTTTCCAGCAACTTACGTTTTCTAGTAATATCACCGCCATAGCACTTTGCTGTAACGTCCTTGCGATACGCAGCAATAGTCTCGCGTGCGATAATTTTTCCACCGATTGCCGCCTGCAAAGGAATCTTGAACTGATGACGTGGAATCAGGTCTTTTAACTTTTCAACGATTTGGCGACCACGCGATTCAGCCGACGACCGATGACACATAAACGACAAAGGTTCGACATTTTCATCATTGACCAAGATTGACACCTTTACCAAATCAGATTGTTGATATCCGCACACAGAATAATCGAACGATGCATACCCTGATGAAATCGACTTCACCCGATCATAGAAATCAAAAACGATTTCCGCCAACGGCAACCGATATGTCAACACCGCACGATTACCAACATAAGAAATATTATCCTGCACCCCACGACGAGACGCACACAATTCCATAATTCCGCCCAGATATTTATCTGGCATCATAATTGTCGCCAACACCCATGGTTCTTCGATATAATCGATTCGTGTTGGATCTGGCATATCCGCAGGATTTTCCAAATCCATAACATTACCGTCACGCAAATGAATTTTATACAGCACACTTGGCACCGTATTTATCAGCGACAAATCAAATTCACGTGCCAACCGTTCACTGATAATTTCCATATGCAACAGTCCCAAAAATCCGCACCGCAATCCAAACCCCAGCGCAGACGATTTTTCAACTGTAAACACAAACGACGCGTCGTTCAAAGCCAACTTTTCCGCACCCTCGCGCAGATCGGGATAATCATCTGCCGCCATTGGAAAGAACGAAGAAAACACGACCGGCACCGACGGTTTAAACCCTGGCAACGCATCGCCACCGAATTTTGCATCGACGATTGTATCACCGACCTTGCAATCGTGAATTGTTTTCATTCCCGTAATAATGAATCCGATTTCGCCCGTATCCAATTCAGAAACATCGACCATTTTCGGAGTAAAATATCCAATTTTTTCGACAGTATATTCTGCGCCCGTTGCGACGAACTTAATCTTTTGGCCATTTTTCAACTTACCATCAACCACGCGCACCAAAACGACCACACCCAAATAAGAATCATACCAAGAATCGACCAACAATGCACGTGTTGGTGCCGTATCATCGCCATGTGGTGCTGGCAATTTATTCACAATTTCTTCTAATAACTCTGGCACACCTGCCCCTGTTTTTCCAGAAACGCAAATTGCATTTGATGCATCCAACCCGATTGCATCCGCGATTTGTTCACGCGTTCCACTAACATCGCTTGAGGGCAAATCGATTTTATTCAGCACCGGCAGCATTTCCAAATTATTATCCAATGCCAAATAAGCATTAGCCAAAGTTTGCGCCTGAACCCCTTGGGTTGCATCGACCAAAATAATTGCCCCCTCGCACGCGGCCAGCGACCGAGAAACCTCGTAAGAAAAATCGACATGGCCTGGGGTATCCATCAAATTCAGCTGATATTCATTACCGTCTTTGGCCTTGTATTTCAATCTGACAGTTTGTGCTTTGATAGTGATACCGCGTTCACGTTCGATATCCATAGAATCCAGCACCTGGGCCTTCATTTCCCTGGATTGCAATCCGCCTGTAAATTCAATCAGACGATCCGACAACGTAGATTTACCATGATCAATATGGGCAACAATAGAGAAATTTCTTATAAACTTTTGATTCATTACCAACCCTGTTCCTTATGCGGCAATGATACACTGGTATATTCGCATTTGCAACCGCAAAATTTCAACATATCCCCTTATTTACAAAACAATGGGGTAAACGCACAGCGGACGGGGTAATTGTGATAATTATTATTCTTATAAAGCAAACATCAGCAAAATGCCCAACCCCGCGAACAGAACTGCGGCAACGGTCAACTGCCAAAAATATTTTTTAACAATGGCATTTGCTCTCTCTTGGAATTTCCACAGCAACAATCCCACGATTGCGAATCGCCCTGTTCTGAAAATCGCAGACACCCCCAAAAACAGCAAAGCCGGAAATCCCATAAATCCGGCACAAATAGCCATCAATTTATACGGCACCGGGGTCACTGCGGTAATAACGATAATGAACACGCCATGTTTGATAAACAGCTGTTTTGCCATTTCGAATTTTTCCATCGAAGCGAAATTATCAATCAGCCAAACCCCGACCGAATCGAACAGCCACAATCCAATGGCATATGCGATAATACCACCAACGACCGACCCGACGGCTGCCGCAGCGATTGTCGGCAAAGTTCTTTTTTTATTTGCGATAATTGGCGGAGTCATAAAAACCTCAGGCGGAACGAACAAGAACACCGACTCGCACACAGTCATTAAAAACACGAACCAAGTATAAATGGTTGTATCGGCTTTTTTCAGCATAAACTCGCCAAACTTCATTTTTCTCTCTTTTTACATATTATACATACATATTATAAATCCCCCTGACAAAAGGCAAGTCCATTTGTCCTATATTGTCCCCTTCTTTATGACTCTGAGTAAGCGAAAACGAGCAAAGCGAAGTTTGAGTGCTAACGAATGCCGCATAGGACACCGTCCGAGCGAAACAAGGGGTGGCATCCGCAGGATGACGGGGTAATTGTGTCAATCCTTCCACTTATACCCTTGACCACACCCAAATGCGTGCTATACTAACCGCAAAAGGTAAACAAATGAAAACACAACCTCGTCAAACACCACGTGGCAACCGCATCGCGTCCAAGGTTCAAACCATCGTTGCAGAAATCCTGCGCGACAAATTCAGCGAAGATCCCATTTTATCAACTGTATCATTGGTTGGTTCGGAATCGCATGGGGGCTTGGCATTCACGCGTTTATACTATCACACACACTTGGACCCGAAAAACGTCCAAAAAAGGTTAGACGACGCGACCAAGATGATACGTTACGAATTGGCATCGCGCATAGATCAGAAATACACCCCCACAATCAGTTTTAAATACGATGACACGATCGAGCGTGCCAACCGCATCGACGAACTGTTAAAAAATTTATAATTCAACCATTTCTCCTTCTTTATGAAAGAAGGAGTACCCGGTAAAGCGACAGCGATACCGGGGGAGGTAATTGTGAAAAAATAAATAATTCAAAATAAATATCACAATTACCCCGTCTTGTTCGTTTCACTCACAATCCACCCCTTCTTTCATAAAGAAGGGGAAAAAATTGAAATAATTCAACTATGTCTCCCTCTTTCATAAAGAATGAGACACCAATGAATAATCATTTCCCCCATAAAACCGAATCGAATCGGGCAAAAACGAATCGAAAACACCCTATTTTTTTATGTCAAAAAAATCGTAACTGACGGTTTCGAATCGGTTTTTCGGCAAAAAAAATGAAAAAATTTTTTTTGCGAACACCCCAAAAACAAAAAAATCAGACATTAAAAAAATCCCAGTTTTCTGGGATTTTGCAAGATATTTTTAAAACGCGAAAAAAACGCAAAAAAAAATTTGACGTCGGGTTTATGAAAAACTTGATTTGTATGATACAATATACATTGACGGGGGAGAGAGAAATTTTCGAAAAATTTTGCCCACACGAATTTTTTAAATTTCATAGGCTCTCATAACAAACAACAAACAAAACAAAGGAATAAAAAATGAAATTAAAAAATTTGGCCTTTTTTGGTGTAATGGGCGCTATTTTAAGTGTTGCCAGTGCCAATGCTACTGATTCATCAATACCAGCAACAGATTACTTGACCACCAAGGGATACGTTGACACACGTGATACTGCAGTAAAAAATGCTGCTGTTCAAGACGCTGTTGCATCCGCAGCAACCGGTGCATATAATGCATCAGGCACATATAGTGATAATACAATCGGTAAAGCATTACAGGGAAAACAAGCCACAATCTCTGACTTGGAAACAATCCGTTCTGGTGCTGCCGCTGGTGCTACCGCTTTGCAAAACAGTGACTTGGATGACTATGCTACAAAAGATTATGCCGACAATGCTGCAAGTGACGCTCAAGCCGCTGCAGAAGCCACAGCTGCTGCTGATGCGACTGCAAAAGCTAATGCTGCTCAAGCCGCTGCAGAAGCCACAGCTGCTGCTGATGCGACTACAAAAGCTAATGCAAAAGTTTCATCTGCTGCAACAATCAGTACAACAAGCACATCAACAGCACCAAACGAAAAAGCTGTTAGTGATGCTTTGGCTGCTAAATTAGATAGCTCTACTGCTTCTTCAACATATGAAACACAATCACATGCATCTAGCACATATGCAACACAAACAGCATTGACAGATGGTTTAGCTACTAAACAAAATACAATTGATGCGGATCACAAGTTATCAGCTTCATTAGTCGAGGGTGCTTTAACAAGTACTGACTTGACTGGTTATGCAACAGAAACATATGTTGGTACTCAAATCGCTGGTTTGGATGGAAGTGTAAGTGCAACAGATAACAAAGTTGTTACTGGTGTTACAACTACAGACGGTGTCGTAACTGCTGTCGCATCAACATTGATTGCTGACGCAAACGTAGATGGTTCTGCTAATATCGCCCCAAGCAAATTGAATTTGTCAAAATCTGATTGTCCAACTGGCAGAACATGTATCCTGACCTATAATGCATCAGGTAACTATGCCGCAACACCTCTGACATTGGCTAATGATACAGCTGGTAATTAATAAGAGAGTGTTGATTTAACAAAAAATTAAAGACCCCTTACCCCTGAATCTTTCAGGGGTATTTTTCATCCCCTCCCCTGTCCCCTTCTTTATGAAAGAATGAAAAAATTTAAGCATTGGTGTCCCCTTCTTTATGAAAGAAGGGGTGGATTGTGAGTGAAACGAACAAGACGGGGTAATTGTGCCCGGTGGCATTTATGCCACCATTTAATCTTTCCTATTTATTTTTCACAACTACCTCCCCCGGTACCGCTGTCGCTTTACCGGGTACTCCTTCTTTCATAAAGAAGGAGACACCCATACCTGCAATATTTTTATATTAACTTTCAATATTTATTTTGATACTTTGTTGTTTATGAAATTGCCAACTAATAAATCTTTACATGGTTTAACAAAATCTCTGCGGAATAACGGCACAATGGCCGAGGCAGTACTATGGCGATATTTGAAAAACAAAAACGCATTTGGTTATAATTTCCACCGACAGAAAAATATTGGTAATTATATTGTCGATTTTTATTGTCCAAAACTACATTTGGTTATCGAGGTCGATGGCAGTTCACACGACAATAAATATCAATACGATACAGACCGAGATGTTTTCTTGAAAAATCTGGGATTGCATGTTTTACATATCGACAATTCAGATATAACGTTTAATATAGATAAAGCATTATACGCAATCGAAACATACATAAAATCCCTGTCCCCTTCTTTATGAAAGAAGGGGTGGCATCCGCAGGATGACGGGGTAATTGTGCCCAGTGGCATTTATGCCACCATTTAATCTTTCCTATTTATTTTTCACAACTACCTCCCCCGGTACCGCTGTCGCTTTACCGGGTACTCCTTCTTTCATAAAGAAGGAGACACCATGGCATTATTTAATGTTCAATGTGTTTCGTAAAGTCGTGTAAGTCTGTGTCGGTGGCACTTAAAATTTTGGCTATACTGTTGCTGGACGGCCAACGTGGCTGACCGCATTTCGACCACCGCTTGCTTTTATTAAATGTGGTCGCATCCAGTCCGCTGCACTTTGCCAACCCCGAACAAGACATCCCATGTTCAACCGCAAATTTCTCTATTGCTTGCCATACTTCTTCGTGTGTCATAAAAATCTCCCATTGGTTGCCATACCACAGTAAAATTTTATGCCACATTGAAACACCACGCAATCAGGACGATTTCCCAGGATTTCCGCCCTTTTTCCATAATTTTTACCCCACCCCGATAAATACAAAAATTTTTTTTGACAAAAACACTTGACAAATGTAAAAAATTGTATTACATTACGATTCGTCAAAGGGATTAATCCATTTGATTTCGATTGTTATGCAATCGAATTGGGGCCCAGGGATTCAGACTCCCTCCTACATTCTCTCTCCTCTGGACCTTGGACCCCACCCCTTTTTTTACAGTTTAGAATGCCCGTTTCTTTTTCTCCTTTCCTTCCTTTCTGGGCATTCGAAAAAACCGCCGGCAACGGCGATTTTTTTTTGCAAAAAAATACCCCCAGGGGTCCCAGGGGGGTATTTATTTTCAACCATTAACACATATTAATATGCGAATGTTGTCCAGCTGTATGAACTACCGTCATATGACAACACACATGGTGCAGATGTAGAACATGCAGCGGTTCCACCGTTAATAGTGGCTGTTGGTGCCTTCATTTTGGTATATACAATTGCAGCATTAGTTGCAACATCCGCGTCTGCGATTGTGCTCTTGGTTGCCAAAGCACCAGCTGTGGTACCACCAGTTACCAAACCTTTTGCATCATATGAAACAAGGTTGTTTCCAGTTTTAGCAGTGATAGCTGTATTTGCAGTTACTTTGCCAGAGATAGTTGTTGCATAACCATCATATGTTGAAACTTTAGCAGCAGTGATACCAGAATCTACAGCATTTTGTTGTGCAGTAGTCAATGCAGCTTGTTTTCCCTGCAATGCTTTACCGATTGTGCCATCACTATATGTACCTGTTGCAGAATATGTACCACCCGCAGCACCAGCAATCGCTTCAGATTTAGCCGTTGAAACCTGGGTTGTTGTCGCAAAACTGCTATCATTTGTCAATTGAGATACTTTTGTTGGAACCGAAATATCCACAACCCCATCTGTCTTTGTAACCGCTGTACCATTTTTCTTAATTGTTTGAACAGCAGTATCCGCCTTACCACCTTGGGTACTTGTTGCAAATTCAGATGTACTGTGTGTTACGATATTACCATATGTTGCGATTGTATCAGCGGCACCCTTACCAGCAGTTGCATTTGAACGGATTGTTGACAAATCAGAAATTGTGGCTTGTTTTCCCTGTAATGCTTTACCGATTGTATTATCACTATATGTGCCTGATGCATTATATGCACCGGTTGCAGCAGCGGCAATTGCTTCAGTTTTAGCAGTTGCAGCAGCACCAGATGCATCAAATTCAGATGTATTGTGTGTTACGATATTACCATAACCAGCAATTGTTGTGGCAGCGCCCGCACCAGCACTTGCATTGGAACGGATTGTCTGCAAATCAGAGATTGTATTTTGTTTTGCTGCCAATGCGGTTGCAACAGCCAATTCTGTTGGAACTTTGTCATTAGTAGCGGCATCTGTTCCCGTTGTTGCGGTACGTTGTGTTGTTGTTTTTATACCCTTGACCGCGGTAACCGATGGCGCCTTGGTCGCATCATCAGACAAAGTCAAAGCATTGGTGCCATTTGTTACGAAATTCGAACTGGTTGGAATTGATGGTTTGTTTGTCAAATCAGTATAGCTACCACTGGTTGCAACTGTTGCTAAATCGCCAGGTTGAACAGCGGTAGCACCAGCTGATGCACCAGAACGGATTGTTGATAAGTCAGTAATTGTATCTTGTTTTGTTGCGTCTTTGGTATCAACGTAACTTTTTGTTGCGATGATAGTTGTTGGTGTCGAGTCTACTGCGTATGCCCCAGCAACACTCAATATTGATGCCATCACACCAAAAAATGCGATGTTTTTCATTTTCATTTCCAGACCCCTTTGTCTTTGTTATCGTTTGTTTGTTTGTTTTGAAAGGTTTTTTTACATATATTACGAAAAAATCCCCCTCCAAATTCTAAATACATTATATCATATTTTGGGGTGCGTGAACAAGGGCAAAAAAATTTGTTCCACCAAATTTAATTCTATCAAAAAACCCCGAATTTATGCGGGATTTATGATATTTTATTATCTGCACGCCAATTTCAAAAATAAAAAAAATGAAAAAAATTTTATCTTTTTTTAAGAAAAAATTCGGCACCAATCGGTTCCGATTTTATCGATTTTTATCCTATAAAATATACCTGATGTTTTTATACCGATTTGATAAAAATTTTATGTTTGTTCGCCTCGGCAATTACGGCTGGTTTATCAATAACAAAACATGTCTTGGCATTTACAACAATACCACGCAAATGCGCCGCAGCAACCGCACGAACCGTATCAACACCAATCGCAGGTATATCAATTCGTAAATCTTGGCCGGGTTTTGTCATTTTCGCAAATACACCGCTGGATTTCCTTTTATTCCTACGCATTTCCACCACCCGTTCCAGCATGCGCGCGGTTCCCTCGGCCGCCTCGACCGCGACAACCTGTTTATCAACCACAACCGATGCACCAATATCCTGGGTCCCGATTGTATGCGATACATCAATGGCACGTTCCAAATCCGCCATATCCGCACGCGTTGGTTTCACCCGCGTTTGTATCCCAGATTTTTCAAAAGTCAATTCTGGGGCGATATCTTGGGCCGCCAAAATTTCATATCCGCGTTTTTCTAATGCCTTGTTAAATGCAACCGCCATGGAATCATACCCCCGTTGATGTTTTAATACACTGAATAATACACCCAAAGACCAAAAATCAGGCCGAATGTCAGATAAATTTACATGCCCCAATGCCCCAACAAACACTAATTTATGAATACCACGTTTTCGACATTCGCGTGCCGCACGCCCCGCCCCGCCTAAACGGATAACCAAATCAGGTTTTAATGCCGGATCATAAAAATTCTTTAACCCAACAACATACACGTCCCAGCCATTTTTACGCAACGCATCACGTGTGAAAAACGGTAAAGACAATGCACCGGCAAATAAAGCTATTTTTTTATCTGTATTTTTTTTCATATTTTATATGGTACCCAGAAAACAACTTGGAATCAACAGAAATTATGCTAGACTGTAAAAATAAGCCAAGGATAATAAAATGACTAAATGCCCTTTTTTCGGTTTGTGTGGTGGTTGCAAATATGATTTTACTGCCCCTGATTATCATGAAAAAAAATTATCAGAATTACCAAAAATCGATAATTTATCTACACCAATTTGGGGCGAACCGGGGTGTCGTCGTCGGGCTGATTTCGCGGCATCACCAAATCATTTCGGATTTTATAAAACAGGAACTCGCGATATTATAAATATAACAAATTGCCCAAATTTAATGCCCGAAATAAATGATATTTTACCAAACTTGGCGAATTTGCCATGGGGTTGCACCGCATCTGTTTTGGTAACCGTATGTGAAAACGGCATTGTTATAAATGTAACCAGCGATGTGCCATATTTTAATCCAGAATTCAGAACCGCGGTTCAAAAATTACCTGCACAAATAATTCGGTTCACTTGGAATTCAACTGTGGTGCGTGCATATATTGAACCAGAAATCAAATTTGATGATAAAACAGTTTCTTTCCCAGATAATGCGTTTTTACAACCAACCGCCACAACAGAAAAATCTTTGCGAGAATTGGTTGTCAATGCAACCGCAAATTCAAAACATATCGCAGATTTATTTTGTGGTTTAGGAAATTTTACCTATGCAACCAACGCAACTGGATTTGATATTTTTGGCATTGGAATAAATCGCGATTTGTTTAAAAAACCACTGTCTGTATCACAATTAAATCAATATGATGCCGTAATTATGGATCCACCACGTGCAGGTGCTTTTGCCGTCAGTAAAGAATTAGCAAAATCAAACGTTCCGTTGGTCGTGTATATTTCTTGTAATCCTGCAACATGGACACGCGACAAAAATGTTTTATTACGAGGTGGATATTCTATTCAGGAAATAATTCCTGTGGATCAATTTGTTGGATCAAACCATTGGGAAATCTTTTCCATTTTTACAAAATAAATAAAGGGGAACTTTCGTTCCCCTTTCCCACACACAAAAACTTTGTTTAATGAACGTTTCCTTCACCATCAATGATGTGAACAGATTGCCAAACTGACGCCTTTTCACCACCATCGTTTGCAACACTTAACAAATACAAACCAGTGCTTTCTGGAATATCAACAAATGTTGATATATTCTGCAATGAAGTATTGATTTTGGTTTCAATGCTGTTGGCCAACAAGTTAATATATGTCTTGTCATAATAATTGTTGGTTAAATATGACGATTTCACATATGGCAATTCAATAGAGGTTAAATCCAATGTATGCCATTCATCCTCGTCAGTATAACGCCATTGTAAATTCTTGTTATCGACACGCATTTCAGACGTTTTTAATCCAACCAATTTTTCATCCAACTGGGCTTTTAAATCAGCCATATTGACACCGATTTCACCAGTTTCTTCATTCAATACGATATAACCATCTTCTGCTGGTGTTAACTTTACCTGTTTGCCAGCCAAATCAGAATCAATTCTTAACACCACATCCATAACATCTGCTTCTTTGGCATAGCCATCCAACAAAGATGTTAAATTATAAACATTTGTCCACTTTTTAACATCATTACCATTTGAATCTTTGATAACTTGGCCACTGCCGTCTGTTAAATATTCATCCTTGTAACGCCATTGCAACACACCATTATCAACGCGCATTTCAGATGTTTTCAATCTGTCTATACCCAATGCATCTTTCAAGTCATTGAATTTCAACCCGATTTTGTCGCTGCCATCCATAGGTGTAATTGCGATAAAGCCATTATCAGCCTCGGTCAATTTAACCTGTTTGTTTTCCAATTGCTCATTCAAATATGTTTTATCAGCATAATCTTGTAATGAAGTTGCCAATTCAGATGACAAATCAGTACCTGTAATATAACTTTGTAATCTTTCGTTCAAAGATTCATTGCTGACATAACTTGCCAATTTTCCATCGACCAAGTTTTTGATGCTACCTGCATCATGCCAAATCTCTGCACCATTTGCACCAACCTCATCAGTATAACGCCATTGTAAATTTCCATTTTCAGTAATCTCCATTTCAACGGTCGCCTCTGGGATTTGCAATGCAGCACGCAATTCAGTCAATTTCAAATTGATTTTATTGTTATCCAATGTCACATAACCATCTTCATCAGTGGTCAACTTTCCCTGCAATTCAGACAATTTAGTATTAGGAACAAAATCCACCAATTTATTATCAATCAAATCATTGATATTTTGTGATGTTTTTGTCCATTTTTTCGTAACACCATCTTGTTCAAAATCATCCATATAACGCCATTGCAACTTGCCATCTGATGCAATTTCCATTTCGATTTTATCAGGAATATTCAACGCATTTTTCAATTCGCTGAATTTTACGTTAATTTGGTTGTTTTCTATCTTTAAATATCCATTTGCATCAGTCGTCAATACACCCTGCAAATCCGCCAATGCAGATGTTTGCACATAATTATCCAATGTTGCCTTTTGAACATAATTATCTAAACTTTGTTGCAACAAACCATTGATGTCCGCAGTTTGCCATTTCTTGGTAACTTCATCATCTTCATAATCATCCATATAACGCCATTGCAATTTACCATCCTCGGTAAAGCGAATTTCAGATGTCTTTTTCTCAGAAATACCTAATGCTTCTTGCAACTCATTAAAATTAACACCGATTGTACCCACCTGTTTGTTAATTGTGATAAAACCGTTATCGGCCTCACTCAACATACCTTGCTTGCCATCTAACGCATCTTTCAAAGATTGCAAAGACGAATTATTACTTGCTAAATCGTAATCATCCAACACCTGACCTAAATCAATCAATGGATTTTCGTCACTGGTACAGGCGGTCTTTTCTGCATCAGAATAACACCAAGACAATTTATAATCACTGTCAATACGGGTCATAATTGGTTTTTCCGTACTTAATGCAGTACGCAAATCTTCTTGCAATGCCGCGATATCAATTGAAACTACATTGTTACCATCACCACTAATATCAATATATTGACCACCCTCTAATGCCATAGAACCCTGAGGATTATTTTTTAAATCATTAATTTCGTTTTGTAAACCTTGTAATTGTTCAGACAACGCAGCCAAATCTGCACTTACTGCAGCACTGCTGGCGGCACCACCCGCAACACTGCTGCCACCTGATGTTTGACCAGTCCCAGTTGTTCCCCCAGACACAATGTTTTTATTAGAAAAATATTGACCAATAGACAAACGTGCACCAGATGGAGAAGAATCCAGAACAACACTGCCACCACTTGGTTTTGCAGCACCACCCGATGCAGATTTAATATTACCAACACTTACAGATTTTGGTGTAAAACGCAATGACGAAGCACGTGCAGTTTGTCCAACTGCAGATGTTTTCACCCCAGAACTATTCGTGGAATTTGCACCAACGACAGTTTTTCCATTCGTACCTAACATACGCACCGAAGATGCAGCATTCGCAGACATCGTCAGCATACATGCGATGCTTGTCAAAATAAATGAATAAAAACCAGTACTTCTTTTCATAGCTCTAACCACTTGTTAAAATTTATACCGTATTCCCGCAGAAACCGTGTTTTCCATTATGAAACTGCCCTCTACTTGCAAATTGCCCTGCTCTGTTTCATAAACAAAGTATTGCGACATCTTGGTTCCATTAAATCCAGACAAACGGTAACGCAAATCAACATAAATATCGTCTGCAACATTTGTTGAATAACCAACCATCGCACTAAACTTTGGAGTAATAGAACTCTTTTCAACTGTATTGCCAGCGAACAAAGCCCCACCTATTGTGGTTGTTGGTCTTGCCAATCCCAATCCACCACCGACATAAAAACCATGTTCAAAATCATAATAAACGTTCGCAGACAAATATGGGGCCGACATAGTATATTTTGCTAAATCTTCTTTGTCAGAAAATTCAGTTGTAATTCCTAATTCAACATCCCCTCGTATTTTTGGTGTAAAATACATTCCCAAAGCAACCGATCCGCCAAAAACGTTTTCAAACGAATATTCATCCTTGCTGAATACCAACATATCGCCTGTATAATCTGACTTGTACTCATTTGTCCAAGACCAAAAACTGGCCATTATATTGGCGGCAACATACATATCTTTGGATGTATTGGAATTGGATACACTTTGCCTCTGTTGACCATCGAACGAGGTTGTTCTTTTACTAAAATCATATTTCCTAGAATAATTTCTGGAATAATCCATCTGTTGTTGATTTTGAGCCTGTTGTTTTTGTGTTGCCTGAACACAACCAGGATAATAACTGCACGGATGTGTTGGCACATATGCCATACTGCCAAACGCAACAGCCGGCGCAAAACCAGCCCCCATTATGAATAAACACAATTTTTTCAGAGACATTTTCCTACCATTCTTTTTTACAATTTTATCATATTTTTAATCTTTTTCCAAATCATAAAAGCGGTTTTTGAAAATTTATTTTATCATTTGACCAATCTGTTATTTTTTTTTAACATAATTCCTGAAATGGAAGAAAAAGTATCATCTATATCTTTAACAAATGTGGCGGCATCATACGACAATGGTGCTGATGTTATAACCGATGTATCATTTAATATAACAGGGGGTGCCATTTATTTTTTAACTGGGGCATCTGGTGCTGGTAAAACGACATTATTACGATTGATTTATCAACTGCACAAACCACGTACCGGCCAAATAAAACTGTTTGGTAAACTTACAAATGATATGACCAGGGATGAAATCACCGAAATCCGTAAAAAAATGGCGATTGTGTTCCAAGAATATTCATTATTATCCCATTTATCAGTATTTGATAACATCGCCCTGCCATTACGTGTCCGTAATATCCCAGAATCTAAAATCAAGGCCTTGGTGCCCAAGGTATTAGATTGGGTTGGACTCAGCAAATTTGCCGATGAAAAACCATTGGCTTTAAGTGGTGGCCAACAACAAAGAATATCGGTTGCACGTGCAATCATTATTCAACCATCAATATTACTTGCCGACGAACCAACGGGCAATTTGGATGACGACAATGCATCACGTCTGATGGATTTATTTATACAGATGAACAAAATGTTTGGCACAACAATAATTTTGGCTACACACAGTAAAAGATTAATAGATACATATAAATTCCCTGTGATTAACATTGAAAATCATCATGTGAATTTTATTACATCAAAGGCTGCATCCGACACCACAGGTAAAAAGGTATGGAAGGGTCCCGCACCAAAAAATTCTTTAAACGAACTTTCGAAACAATTTGATGATATTGGGAAAATGTAAATGAAAAAAAGACCGGTTGTTTTTTCTTTGATAAAAGAACAAAGTGCGTTTATGACCGCGATTATGTCTGTTTTGACATTTTTGTCTGTCTTGGCTTTGGGAATTGCATTGATGATTGGCACTGGTGCGATTCGGATGAACAACCAATGGAATTTATACGCAACAATTCAAACGGCCGATGTTAATGACGCACCAAAAATTCGTGAAATTTTGGCTAAAAACAAAAATGCGATTCAATCATCATCGGAAATAAGCCGCGAACAAATGATGAATTTAATGTCTCCATGGGTATCTGGGGGATCCGCATTACAAAAATATATGCCACAAATGTGGGAGGTTAAATTCTCGAACCAAAAAGATTTGAAATCTGTTCAGGCACAAATTACCCCATATGCAAAATTTTTAACTCATAAAACAGCACTCGAAACTCCGATTCGTGCTGGATGGTATTTAATCGCAATTGCAACCTTGGTTTTAGCAGTGGCGTTGGGTTCAATAACAATATGCGTTTCATACATTGCACACAACACCGCCGTATTGCATAAACGCGAATTGGAAATTTTGAATCAAATCGGTGCCAGCGATTCGTTTGTCGCACATCAGATGCAAATAATTGTCGCCAGAATCTGTATGCGCGCAACCCTGTATGGATTTTTAATCGCGATACCATTTTTATTATTGATAATGAATGCTGCACATTCTGCACGCATTGGATTGATGGCAATGTTGGATTTAAATAAATTTGGATGGATATTATTGGTTATATTACCGATATTTATCACAATTTTCGCAACATATATAACAAAACATACAACCAAGAAAATTCTTCAAAACAGTTAAATGAAAATATTCACACCATCTTTTTTAATATTGGGATTTTTTGTACTGGGCGGAATGATATTTAAATTAACATCACCGTTAAGTTGCGGCCCAATATTACCAAACGATAATATTTTTGTTTTAACTGGGGATGCCCGCCGTATTCCATTTGCATTAAAACAAACAGAATCTTATCCTGCCGCAAAAATTCATATAATCGGTGTCGGCAGTCACAAGTTCAATATCCAAAACAATCATGTTGCGATGGAAAGACAATCTAAATCGACATATCAAAACGCATTGGCAATTAAAAAGATTGTAAAACAAAAGAAACTTGATCGTATTGTTGTCGTTACAACCGAAGAACACATGAAACGTGCAATGCACTTGATTCATCATGAAAATCCAAAAACAGAAATCATTTCATGTTCTGCACCATTGATTGGTATGCCACCATCACAACGGGTGCAACGTTGGACTATTGAATACATAAAATACATTGTTACATTGTTTGGTATCAAAGAAGGTTAAAATGTTCAGAACTATTATTTTCAAATTTATTCTAGGAATTTATTTTATCGCATGGTGTCCATTACTGTTTATCAGTTTGATTTCCAAACGTCTGACCCTTATTGCAATGAGGACAGAAACAGCCGGTGTTTTATATCTGGCACGCATAATTACAAACATAAAATACAAAATTCATTATCCTGTAACCGAAGAAAACGGAATTCCAACAAAACCAAATGCAAACAAACGCCTTGATGGCAAGGCAATAATCGCTGCAAAACACATGTCTATCCTAGAGGTTGCGATTTTATTCCTGCATGTTCCAAATTCATTTTTCATTTTAAAACGAGAATTAATGTGGATACCTTTTTATGGTTGGGTATTTGCCAGGGCTGGATTTCAACCTGTAAACCGCAAACGTGGCACAACCAATATGCGTAAATTAAGTAATAATGTCGCAAAAAAAATATTAAACGGTCAAACATTGATTATATTCCCCGAAGGAACCCGTGTAAAACCAGGAACAAAACAACCATTACGCAAAGGTTTGCTATTCTTGGCACATGAATTAAAATTACCAATTCTGCCTGTTGGCACAGACAGCGGCCTATATTGGCCAAAACGTGGTGTAATGCACAGTGGCACCGCAAATGTATATTTTGAAAATCTGTTGCCATCAACGGCTGATTTAAAAGAAATTTCTGCTGCAATCAACCAGCACAGCGCTTAGAAATTTATTTATTGCGGTATTTCACACCACCCAGAACGTTTTCCGCCACCATACGAACGTCCCAGCCCTTCATCGACCAAGATTTTGCCGACATCACGTCCCTGGGCATCCAAAACATTTGCATCTATGCGCCCCAGATATTTATCGTCTTTGATATTTTGCAATTCAACCACAGAATCAACTGGTATCAATTCTGACAATCTGGTCCTGGCAACATTTGCCTTAACAATTTCATCGATACATTGACCATGCAATTCAGGTGTATCCACATTACGCAATCTGACACGAACAGAAATAATCGTATCATCTTCTAACTTTACACCGGCTGAAAAAGTATCACCATCAACGATATATCTGACTATTGCCGGAACCGCAAACGCGTTTCCACCAGCAACCAAACATACCGCCGCAATAAAAATTGTTTTTATCCGCAACATATTATTGTAATTTTGGTGACCAAGTTGGCTCAACACCATTTACCCCGTCCGGCAGTTCAATATCATAAACATTTTGACCTGTGATATCGACACTACGCAAATGGCTCATTCTATCTTGGCCATCATCTGACTTTTCTGTTTCATAATATACCAAACGTCTAGAACCTGGTGCCCATGATGGTGCCTCCATATACCAACCACCCGCTAAAATCTTTTCGCGTTTACCGTCTGTACCCATAATACCAATATAAAAGGTATCATCTGCAATTTTGGTAAAGGCAATAAATTGTCCGTCCGGAGACCAAGCCGGTGTTGCATAACGCCCTGCCCCAAAAGTAATTCTTTCTTCATCCCCTGTTTTCAGATTCATAACATGAATTTGCTGACTGCCAGTTTTATCAGAATTAAATGCAATTTGGGTTCCGTCCGGAGAATATGATGGACTGGTATTCAAAGAATGACCAAATGTCAACTGACGCAATTCTTTTGTTTCGGTATTATATTCAAACAAATGTGTATCACCACCCTGGACCAAAGACATGGCGACACGAACACCGTCTGGGGAAAAACGTGGGGCAAAATTCATTCCGCCAAATTCACCCAACCGTTTTTGCGCCCCTGTATCCAAATCCAATGTCCAAATCATTGGTTTATCATCACGATAAGACAAGAATATAATCGTTCTCATATTTGGAGAAAATCTGGGCGACATAACAAATGTATTTTTATCAGACAGATAACGCATTCCAAAACCGTCTTGATCCATTATTGCCATACGTTTTACACGATTAGCCACATCACCTGTTTCGGCAATAAATACTATTTGGGTATCGAAATAACCAACCTCGCCTGTCAATCTTTCATATATAGCATCAGCCATTAAATGAGCCATCCTGCGAATAGATTTTTTTGATGCCGCCAAACTTTGTGCTTCGATTTGTTCTTTGCCATTTAAATCCCAAACATAAAATTCCAATTTATACATACCATTAGATTGGCGACTCATTTTAGATTGAACTAAAACCTGGGTTTTTATTGCATGCCACAAATTAAAATCAGGCATATCATTAAATTTTACAAATTCAGGATATGCTTTTTTATCCACCATACGAAACAGCCCAGTTGATTTTAAATCATTCACAACAACCGATCTTATCATTTCAGCATCAGATTTGGCCACCTTGCCAACGGTTTCAACATTTTGTACAGCCACAGATATTGGACTGACATTTCCAGCGACAATATCAACCTTTAACTCGGCATGCCCTGAAAAGACAAATCCAAAAACAAATACCAATCCAAAAAGTAATTTTTTAAACATGATAAATCCTTTCCCTCTATACATATAATTACGCGTTGTAATTCTAGTAATTAAAAAACCAAAAATCAAATTTATTTCAACTATACATAAAGCAACACAAAAGTGCTGACAACCGTAATTACAGCGGTATTCACAAATGTATTGACAAGTGTAAATACAATGATATAGTCAATCGTAAAGACACTTGTGTTGGTTATTGTATAGGAGTTTGTATTATGCCAAACGTCATGCAACAGTTGTTCGTTATGAACATCGAAGCACTGTTAAAAGAATATGCCGCATATCGTGCATTTCATAAATCAGATTGCGTTATAAACATGCGTATTCCAAAGGCAATATTGGATAAAATAAAAGAACTTGCCGACACACAACATGTTCCATACCAATCGTTAATATCATCTGTTTTATATTCTTTGGCTAATATCGAGGAAAATAAACAATAAAAAAACAGGTGGCATTTTGCCACCTGTTTTCAATTTCATTATTAGTTTATTTATTACCCCAACCATCAAACAAATTATCACACTCCAACGATCCATTTTCGCCTGCTGCATTCAGCAAGAACGACAAGATAACACCGATTGCGAACAATAATGTAAATCCAACCAATAAACCGATACCTTTACCTTTGATATCATCCATTTTAGCTTCACCCTTGGAAATATATGTCCATGCCCAACCTGCCATATAAAATCCAGCACCCACGAATGCTAAAATACGTAATGTTTTAAAAATTCCCTGCATTTTGCCGATCAATGCACATATGCCACTTTCCTTTACCGCAGGCGCAGCCTGGGCAACACCCACAAACAACGCAACTATCGCAGCAAAAACCAAAACTTTTGTATACTTTTTCATAAAAATCTCCTTTATTTATCAATGCAATTTTACCACAAAAGACACACGTTTTCAAACAAAAAAGCACTGTTTTTATCAAACAGTGCCTTTTTAAATCCGGTTTAACCTAAACGATTACATACCTGAAACAACAACGTATTTTTTTGTTGTTTTTTTAGCGCAACATTTGCAGCTTTTTTTAACAGGCATTGGTTTTACGATTTTGCGTGGTTCTGCAACTGGTTCAAAATCATAAGTTTCTGTTGCAGCTGGGGTCAAAACGCGACGTTCTTGACGAACTTCTTGACCTTCCATATCACGAGCATACAATTCAGCACAGCTTGTATTACGATAAACAATTTGTTTAGCCAAATCTGCTGTATCTACTTCTGAAGAGTAATTATTTGCAATTTCGCCACTGGAATAAATACAATCATTACCATCTTGGACATAGCGAACATTACCCTGATAATAATCATAAGAACGAGAACAAGCAGCCAAAACTAAAACTGCGACAAATGCTAAAAATTTTTTCATTTTTTATCCTTTATAATTGGTTTTACAAAGTGATTTTTATCACCCATTTCTCTTTAATTATGACACAAAATATTCCATAGTCAAGCAACGACACAAAAAAAACCTAGCCAAACCCAACAAGATATTGCTATAATTAACACACAACAAGAGAGAGACCCATGAAATACACCGATTTGGGACTGATCAGCACATCAGAAACCATGAAATCTGCCCTGCGCAACAAATTTGCCGTTCCGGCTTTTAATGTTTATAACATGGAAACTTTGACCGCGGTTATATCTGCCGCCAGACTGACACACAGTCCTGTGATACTGGCAATTTCGGAATCAGCATTGAAATATATGGGTCAAAATATGTTAATCGGTTTGATTTCCGGCGCAAAAATATCACCATCGGAACGAATCGCCTTGCATCTGGATCATGGTTCATCTGTTCGATCATGCATGCAGGCCATAGATATCGGATTTTCCAGCGTAATGTTGGATTTCAGTAAACGTTCATTGGACGAAAACATTGCCGCAACAAATGAAATCGCACTTTATGCACACGCACGCGATGTCACAGTGGAATCTGAACTGGGCGAATTATCCGGTATCGAGGATGAAAATACCCACAATGAAAATTCTTGCTATACCGATCCAAAAATTGTTGCGGATTTTGTCCGCAAAACACACACAGATTCTTTGGCTGTTGCAATCGGCACCAGTCATGGTGCATACAAACGCAAATCCGCCGACGACAAATTGCGTTTTGATATATTAACAGAAATCCAAGAACAAATACCGTATACACCTTTGGTATTACATGGTGCATCATCCATTCCCCAAGATTTTGTCGACGACATAAACAAATTCGGTGGCAATATCCAAGACAGTATGGGTATTGATCTGGAACAATTAAATTTTGCCGCGACCCAAACCAATATATGTAAAATAAATATAGACAGTGATTTACGTCTGGGGACAACTGCGGCCATTCGCAAATATTTGGCAACAAATCCTGCAATATTTAATCCACGAGAATATCTGTCTGCGGCACGCGACACCGTCCAAGATTATTGTATATTTTTAATTCGTGAAATATTTAAATCATATAACAAGATATAAAAAAAATTGGTGAAATTTTTTCACCAACTTTTTTTTGAATCATATTTTTTTATTTTGCACGTTCCACATATTCCAATGTTTCTGTATTAACGACAATCTTTTCATCTTGTTCAATAAACACAGGAACCTGAACACGAACACCATTATCCAAAATAGCAGGTTTTCCACCAGAGCCCGTAGCCGTTTGTCCCTTTAATGCAGGTTCTGTTTCAACAACGGTTGCAACAACGGTCTTTGGCAAAGTAATGGATACTGGATGACCTTCGACAAAATTTGCACGCACAGTCATTTCAGGTGCCAAGAATTTCATTTGATCGCCCAAAGAATCAACCGGCATTGTAAATTGTTCATAATCAGACAAATTCATAAAATATGCGTCCGTACCATCAGAATACAAATATTGGCATTCCAAATCTTCGACCATCAATTTTTCAACTTTATCTTCGGCACGCCAACGATCGCCACCTTTGTTTCCTGAATCAATATCACGCAAATCTGCCTGAACAAAAGCACCACCCTTACCTGGTTTAACCTTGGTAATAGATGTGACAGAATAACGTTTTCCATTGTGAGAAATAACCCAACCCACACGCATATCATTTGCAATATAAGACGCCATTTTCAATCCTTTTATTTATAAATAATACCGGCAAATTATAATTTTTTTAATCTTAAAATCAACAATAAATTGAAAAAACCAACTAAACAAAAAATATAACGGTGCAGATACACCGTTATCAAATTTTAATAAAATCAAAATTTATGAAATTTATTGGAAGCGATTTTTGTTTTGCAGTGTACCAATCTTATAACTAAAAAATATAACGGCGCAGATACGCCGTTATTTGTAAGTGTAGTGTACACATGGTTACATGAACGAACAAATAACAAGTAGATGCCCGTTATATTTTTCAGTTTACATACGCATTGGCATTAACACGAACAATGCATCCGTCTTTTTATCTGTTGACTTGATAGTCGTTGGAGACAACGGATCTTGCATTTCCATTTGGAATTTTTCGCCCTCGACCTGACCTGCAACATCCAACAAGAACTTTACATTAAATACAACTGTAAATGAACTGTCGCCATTGTATTCAATATCTAATTCTTGGGTTGCGGTTCCAGCATCTGGACTGGATGCATTTATAACCAATTTATTTGTTGAAAATGTCAATTGAACAGATTTTGTTTTATCCACAGATGCAACAGAAACCAAGTCAACCGCATTTACAAATTGTTTTCTGTTCATAACGGCAATCTTGTCATTACCCTTTGGAATAACAACGCGATAATTTGGATATTGTGCGTCAACTAATTTGCTTGTCAAAATTGCAGAACCAATTGTGAAACGTGCCTTGGTATCAGACAATTCAACCATCACATCATCAACATTTGCATCTTCTAATAATTTAGACAATTCGCCAATAACACGACGTGGCAAAATCACAGATGGCATCTCTGTACTGTCAACTGGGGCTGGCATTGCACACAAAGCCAAACGTTGTGCATCAGTTGCAACCGCAGTCAACATCTTGGACTTGCCCTCTTCAGAAATATGGAAATAAATTCCGCCCAAATGATAACGAACATCATCTGTTGGAATTGCAAATTTCGTCTGGTTTATCAAATGAGCCAAATCGCCAGTTGTCATTTGGAATTTTGTCGTCAAATTGCTGCCCGCCATTGCTGGGAAATTTTCTGCTGGTAATGTTGGCAAATGGAATACCGCACGACCACTGGAAACAACCAATTTATCACCAACCTGTTTAAAAGAAATTTCAGCATCATCAGGTAATTTACGAACAATATCATACAACATTTGAACAGGCACAGTAATTTTACCAGCCAAAGTGATATCCGCAGCCACATGTTCAACCAATTCCAAATCCACATTAGTCGCAGACAAAACCAAACTGTCAGAAACCTCTAACTTAACATTCATCAAAATTGGCAATGTTGCACGTTTTTCAACGATGGACTGCATATGTCCTAATGCGCGGATTAAAACCTGACGAAAAACAGAAAATTCCATAATAAAACTCCTAACTTATCTTTCTTGTCTTTTAATTTCCTACATTCTCAGCACATATTCTATCAAAAAACACCGATTCGGTGCAAGAGTAAAAGCCCACAAAACAAAAAAACACCCCCAAAACAATTTTTGGGGGTATTTTTATCGTAAAATCATTACTTTTTCATTATTTTTTCTAATTTAGAGCGCAATTTCTTTAAATCATCGTATTTTGTTATTTTTCCTTTCTCGGCAATTGAAATATCACCGCTTTCTTCGGACACAACCAAAACGGTCGCAGACGATGCCTCACTCAACCCCAATGCCGCACGATGACGTGTTCCATATTTCCAATTCAAATTATTTTGGGACAACGGCAATATTGCACCAGCATACGCGACACGATTATTTTCAATAATCACCGCACCATCATGCAATGGTGTTTTATTAAAGAATATTGTCAGTAATAATTCACTGGTAATTTTCGCATCCACCAAAACACCTTTGCGTTCTATCACAGATTCATCCAACATTGTTGGAAAAACAATCAATGCACCTGTATGTTTTGCAGACATATATTCAACCGCACTGACAATTGCATCCAATCCAGATGTATCACGTGAATGTAATTCTTTATCTTCGGATCCAAAAAATAATTTTCTCCACCCCTGCACACTGCCCATCAATGCCATAAATTTACGCAATTCTGGTTGAAACACAACAATCAAACTGATGGATAAAAACAATGCAGTCCAATGTAAAAACGCACCTAACAAATCAAAATGCACCATTGTACAAACAAAACTGAATACCCATAACAACACCAGTCCCAAAATACCACGCACCAATTTTTCAGATGCCGTATTTTGAATCAATCTTTTATAAAAATAAAAAACCAATACAACAATTATAGCCAACTGAATAATTTCAGACACATGCATAATATTCTCCTTTTATGATTTTATTTTTTTGAATCTGTAACCGATAACATAGGTTTCACCAATTCTTGCACAGGAACATCCATCCATGCTGGATCCTCGTCTTGTCTTGGTGCACCCTTTTCCAATGCAGTTTTACAAGGTTCGCTATCTGCCAACCAATTTTCTAATATTCCCCCAGCCAATAATCCTGCAACAAAACTGGCACCACCTGTGAACGGAACCAATAATAATCCTAATCCTGTTGCAGACACAACCTTGCCCGCCATTGCAGCACCATTTATTTTTATATCTGGCTCTGCCAAATTACCAACAATTTCCACAGTATTAACAACATTACCCGTCAAAGATAATTTTAATCCACGCGATGGAACGGTTGTTAATGCCAAATCTATTGTTTCTTTACCCAAATTCAAATCGCCCGCCAATCGTGCATTTATAGAACTTGTTTCAATTGCAACACCATTTCTGGTTTCTATATCACCATCACGCACTTTTAAATTTACAGCCACCCCAGATATTTTTGCCTTGTCATGTTTTTTATCTTCACGGAATAAATCTTGAACATTATGACGCAGTGATGTCAGCACATCTGTTCCATAAATATTTTCAACCAATTTTGGATATGCATAACCATTACCCACAGAATAAGCAACCACAGGTCCCGTTATTGTTTTCATTACCTCGGACATATTTCTGCCATTTGCTTCAAAATATCCATACAACTCTAAAGGTAATCCAACAATGAAATCACGTATTCTGATTTCTTCCATCAATTTACCAATCATCAAACCAGATGCTTTGACACCTGTTTTGATATATATACGACCTTCTTGATTTATAATAAAATCGCCACCAACAACCATTGGACCACCAGCAATATTTGTTGATACATCAATGCGACCTTGCTGATTTTTATATTGTATATTTATCTTGGTATTTTTCAGATTCATATCGCGATACACAATTAAATTTTTAAAATCAACATTTACATCTAAATCAAACTTTCTGATATCAGCACCATGTAAATTTATATCATGGAACACATTTAATTCACGATTTGGACGCACCCACCCAGAATACATTTCAGGGGCCAATTTTAATAAATTCACATTTTTAGAAGACACATTTACTTTTACTTCTGGAATCTTGCCACCCCAATAATAAAACCCAGACACATTCAAATCTGTTCCGCGCATACCCAATGTAGATTTTCGTATAACTAATTTATTTTTATCAACCAATCCCCCAGCGATATTTACCGACAATTTAGGCATATTGGTTAAATCAATATCAAACAAATCTTTCACAGCACCCAAATCAACAATGTCGCCTTTGATAATAAAATCGATTGGCACTTTACTTTTTGCCTCTAACGCAATATTTGCAATCAAAGCATTGCCACCAGTTGACAAAGCAATTTTGACCGGATAAATTTTTCGTTTCTCATTATATTCATCCAAAACAATTATAAACGGAAACACATCATCACGTGGTTTTATCCAACCATTATATTCACGCTGATTTTTGTGTTGAACATATTTTAATTGGGCCCCAGCCATAAAAAATTTTCGTGTTCCGTTGTTAAACAGTAAATTTTCAAATTCTACTTTTCCCACAGAGCTGTCTGGCAACGGAAATTTTTCTATAGATTTATTATCATCTTCTTTTTTTGCATCGGCATCTGGTTGTTGCATTGGTTGCAACGAAGATTCACCATTTTCATTTTCCTCTATATGCACCGCAGTATCATATAATTTTACACTGCGAATTGTCGGGCGATTGCGTAACAAAGAAATTAAATCCAATGTTACATCCATACGTTCCGCTGAAAATCCATATTTTTCCTTGGCCCAGTCAGCATTTACAACACGAACCTGATTTAATTCTATACGTGGTCGTAAAGAAAATTTCCATGACACGACACCATCAATTTGAACAGGATATCCTGTGGCATTTTGCAGAGTTGATAAAACACTACCACGCAAACTTTCCAAATTTACCTGAGACAAAGCGATAATAACAGCAACACCCAAACCCAAAAAAAACAGGCTGATTAATCGCAATAAAAACATTATTCTTCTACGTCTTGTCATTTTTATTCCGGTAATTGAAACTCTAAAAAGTGCATCACAGATTTCATAAATTCTGGCACATCAGCACGCAGAGTTATTAACTTATTCGTACGAGGATGATAAAAAGTAATTCTGTATGCAAACAAAAACAATTTATTTGTTGCCAATATTGTTGCCAACCCAGAATCTATTTTTTTATCACGTCCATATAAATCATCCCCAACAATTGGTGCATTCAAGCTATATGCACTGTGTATTCTTAATTGATGTGTGCGTCCTGTTTTTGGAGAAAATAATACCCACGATACACTATCGCCAGCACCAGACAACACCCTGTATTCTGTAATTGCACGTTGTGGTTTTTGTCCGGCACCATCATTCACACGTTCAGGTGTATTAAAAACCATACCTTTGACAATATAATTATCAATAACCCCTTGCTTTGGCGAAACGCTGCCATTTAACAACGCCAAATATTCTTTGTGTGCAGTCTTTGATTGGAACGCACTTGCTAAATTTTGTGCCGCCTTTTGATTTTTTGCAACAACCAGCAACCCACTGGTATCTCTATCCAATCTATGAACCAAAGATATTTTGTCATACGGAAATAATGCCGCCGCCATTTTATCTATGGATTTTCTGATACCTGTTCCACCCTGGACCGCCAAACCTGCTGGTTTATTAAACACCACAATATCGTCATCGTTATATACGATTGTTTTCCTTAAATTCTCTAAATCAGACATTGAAAAAGCATTACCGGTTTCTGTCTTTTTAACATTTTCGCGTTTAGCATACATAGCAATTGTCGGCGGAATTCTGACCGCATCCCCAGAACGCAAAACCCGATTAGAATCAACACGTGCTGAATTAACTCTGATTTGTCCACCACGACACAATTTATAAAAATCACGCACAGGCATCGCCGGAAATTTCCGCATAAACCAGCGCATTAATTTTGTTCCATCTTCTACCAAAGAAACCGTTACAACATCAGCCATTTATTCCCCATACAAAATGGACACAGAATTATCTTTGGCCATACTTACACAATTACCCGTTGCGCCATCCACAGAATCAGTCCATTTTTTCGTCACTAATGCCTTGCACTCGGAATCAGACAAGCCATCAATCGTAACAACAAATTGACGGAAATTAGCAGGATTTACACTGACGGTATAATTTCCACCATATGGATTTTTATTAGACATGGCCAACGCAGTAAATATCGTAGAGTTATCAATTCTGGTAAAATCGTCATATTCGCCCAGCAATTGACGAACACCGACCACGATTTGATACACTTCGTCATTAACTGTACTTTGCTTTTGCATACGCATAGCATAGCCAATCATTTTAATCGCACCATAGGTAATAACACCCATAATTGCCAAAACACCCAACATTTCGATCATAGAACGTCCAGATTCATATCTCATTTTTTCACCTCTATTTGCTTTTTCATTTTTATATTCTATCATAATTGTTATGAATATTCAATTTACAGATTTAATTGCAAACGCTCCTGATGCACCTGGAACATACCGGATGTATGCCAGCGATCATACCCTATTATACGTCGGTAAAGCTAAAAATCTAGCGAATCGTTTACGCCAATATTCAGACATTTCAAAACTGGAACCACACAAACAGGTTATGCGCAGTTTGGTAACTCGTATTGAATGGGAAATCAGTCCAACCGAGGCCGATGCCCTGATACGCGAACAAGAGTTAATAAAAACTCTGAAACCTAAATACAACATAATGCTGACAGACGACAAAATGTATCCAATGTTGGCATTAACCGCCAGCGAATATCCCAGAATTTTAAAATTTCGTGGCAAAATTTCTCAACGCAAAGATGTGTTTGGCCCATACCCATCTGTTACCGCATTGAACGACACAATTAAAATGATTCAGAAAGTTTGTCGTTTGCGAACCTGTACCGACACATTTATGCATAACCGTACCCGCCCTTGCCTGTTATACCAAATTGGCCGATGCAGTGCGCCATGTTGTTTACCCCAACCCGATTACAAAGAAAATGTCGCATTGGCTCGTCGCATTTTAACCGGTGACAGCGAACCAATAATTTCAGAATTATCTGCTGAAATGAAAAAACATTCTGAAAATATGGATTTCGAACAAGCGGCTGTTATTCGTGATAAAATTATTGCATTAACCCAAACTGCTAATCGTGGAAAAAAACGTAATTTTACCCACGACAAAAATATTAATTGGGATGAAAATGTATCAGAACTGGAAAAACTGATTGGAATAAAAATCGAACGTGCTGGGGTATTTGATAACTCGCATTTATTTGGAAAAAATTCTGTAGGTGCAATGATTTGCTTTGGACACAATGGATTTACAAAAACAGATTACAGACACTTTAAATTACAAAATCGTCAAAATGCCGGCAACGATATTGGCATGATGGCAGAGTTTATATCTCGTGCAGTTAGCAACGGACCAAAGCTAGATTTAATAATTGTGGATGGTGGTATGGCACAATGGAATATCGCAAAACAGGTTGCACCAAACATTCCAATTTTTGGTGTTACCAAGGGCGAGGTTCGTAACGGGGATGAACACTTTATTATGCCCGACGGCAGTATTTATACAGATTTACCAAAAGATTCTAAATTGTTTTTAATGTTGCGTGCTGTTCGTGACGAGGCGCACCGTTTTGTAATTACATATCATCGTGAAACACGTGCGAAACAAATGACTGCATCCGTATTAGATGAAATAGACGGTATTGGTCCAACACGTAAACATGCATTGATTCAACATTTTGGTTCGGTTCGTTCCATTATGGACGCGACATTACAACAACTGGAACAGGTTCCAACATTGGGAAAAGCCGCAGCAAAAAAAATCTTTGCATATTTTCATTCAGAGTTGCTATAATAAACAACGGCTAAGAAATAAAAGGAGATTTAACCATGAAATTTTTTGTAAACTTTTTATCAATCTCACGCATTTGCATCGCTTTTGCGTTGATTCCAACATTAATATTGCAATGGTACTGGGTATCTGTCGTCCTGTTTGCATTCGGTGCAATCAGTGATTGGCTGGACGGTTATCTGGCACGCAAATTCAACGTATGTACAAAACTGGGTGGTGTATTAGACCACATTGGCGATAAATTATTGGTCGTAATCAGTTTCATCTTGTTGGCTTTGATGATGCGTTTCCCATTTATTATAATTCCAATTATCATTATGATTGCTCGTGAATTATACATCAGTGGATTACGTGAATTTTTAGGCACACAAAAAATTGAAATGCCTGTTCCAAAAGCACGTTTTTCAATGGGCAAAATCAAAACAACATTACAATTAGTTTCAATTTTGTTGTTCTTGTTGTTGTTCGCTGTCAGCACATTGGTAACCCCGAATACTGTTTCAGCAACTTTGTTAAAAGTATTAAATTTATTATCTCAACTGGGAATTATCTTTTTATGGTCTGCATTGGTTGCGTCCCTGTGGTCTGCAACACAATACACAATCACATTCTTGGGCAAATTGAAAAAGATAAAATAAAGAGATATAAAACAATACAACCCACCAATGCAAATTGGTGGGTTTTTTGTATTTTCTGTTCCACATTGACAATGTCGGTTTTCGTGCTACTATAACCAATGATATGAACAAAAAAGGATATATCTATGACATACGAAGAAGTAAAAAAGGAAGCTTTTGAAGTAATCAACGCTTTTGCCAGACAACGCAAATTAACAGCACCGACATCAGAAACTGATAATTTTGATGAATTTGGATTTGATTCTTTACACCAGATTGAACTGATTATGAAAATGGAAAAACATTTCGAAATACACATTGATGATATATCCATAGAACATATCCGTACAGTTGGCGACCTTATAAAATGTTCTTTTGATTTGGTTAACAAAAAAACAAATCCAACCAAATCTAATACCAGTGGTTTTGAAACATTAAAAAACACACCTGATATTACACCAACAAAACCTGTGGAATCAAAACAACCAATCCACATGGTCAGACAAAATAACCAAACAATTCAGTTCCGTCGTGGTAATCAAACATTATCACTGAACGACCCAAAGGTATCTGCAATACTGGAACGCATAAAACAAGAATTAGAACACTTAAAATAAAAATGCAAACACTTGAACAAATTATCAGTACCTTGGAACCATTGGACCAACAAAGTTCCAAGGTAATTTTTGGTACCGCATTAAATTTTTTATCTGATAAAGATTGGTATGTTACACACGATGGCAACAACAATAAAATCACAGTTAAAAAAACAATTTTCAAAAAAACAACCCAACGATATCAAATAACACTCAGCATAATAATATCTGATAATTCAAAAAACATTAAAACATCTGTAACCCAAACATGTTATTGCATACATCCAATTCTGGGCGATGATAAATATAAATACACATACGAATTAAATTCACCAGGTGCCCAAACATATTCAAATACAAACGTTCCAAAATATATGTTTGGCATATTGTCTGACTTATATGATTGGGTCCAAGAACGCGACCCAATTCGCAAGGCATATGCCGAAAAACAACAACTGCAAAAATAAAAAAATCTCCCATTTGGGAGATTTCTTTAAAACCAACCTGATTTTTTACCTGGCTTTGCCCCGGCATATTCTTCCAATGCTTTCTTTTGCTTTTCGGTTAATTTTGTTGGCACCGTCATTGCAACCTCTATGTACAAATCCCCAAATGAACCAGATCTATGTGGATTTGGCATTCCGTGTCCCTTTACACGCAACCGAGAACCAATTTGTGTTCCAGCCGCAATTTTAACCGTCAATTCTTTATCATCAATCGTTTGAACCTCTATTTCACCCCCCAGCGCAAGTATCGTAAATGGAATATCTGTTTTTAAAATCAAATCATTACCATCGCGCACAAATTTATCATCTGGTTTTACAGTGATATCTAAATAAAAGTCCCCAGCCGGCGCACCATTTTGACCTGCCTCGCCCTGACCTGCTAAACGCAATCTGGCACCATCTTCGACACCTGCTGGTATTTTTACATCCAATGTGCGTTGTTTATGAACCGCACCCGTACCATCACATTTAGAACATTTTTTATCGATTTTACGTCCCAAGCCATTACATTCTGGACATGGGTGTTCCACCGCAAAAAATCCCTGACGGGTTTGCACCATACCACTGCCCCCACAACGTGGACAAACTGGTGCAGGTTTTCCATCATCAGTTCCATTACCATTACATTTATCACATGTTACATTACTGGAAAATTTAACGGTATGGGTTGTTCCAAAATAAGCATCTTTTAATGAAATCGTAACATTATCCAGCAAATCACGACCACGTTGTTGGGCTGCTGTACCACGTCCACCACCGAATCCACCAAAACCATCGAATCCGAAACCACGCATCGCCTCGCGCAATATATCATCCATTCCGGCACCCCCGGCAAATCCATTAAACCCAGCGCCAAATGGATTACCCGCACCCGATGCGTTACCACCCGCAAATGCAGCATCCCCAAACCGGTCATACGCAGCACGTTTTTGTGGGTCTTTTAATATATCAAAAGCATTATTAACTTCTTTGAATTTTTCTTCGGCATCTTTGTCCCCAGGATTTTTATCCGGGTGATATTTCATAACCAACTTGTGATACGCCTTTTTTATATCTGAATCAGACGCGTCACGAGCGACACCCAAAACTTCATAAGGATTTTTACTCATTTTTACAGGCCTATATTATTTATCTGTTCTTTGATATAGTATTTTCATCAAAAAATTCAAGTGGTTATTAAACAAAAAATCTGACTTGCGAAAAAAAACAAAATGTTCTAATAATAAGGGTACTATGGCAGAAAAAAACACATCTTATGATGCATCCACCATCCAGGTTTTAGAGGGGCTTGAACCTGTTCGCCTGCGTCCCGGCATGTATATTGGCGGTACAGACGAAAAGGCATGGCACCACTTACCTGTTGAAATTATGGATAACTCTATTGACGAGGCCGTCGCTGGTTTCGCCAAAAAAATCACTGTAAATTTAATAAATTCTAAAACAATTGAAATTACCGATGACGGTCGTGGAATTCCTGTGGACGAACACCCAAAATATCCGGGTAAATCCGCACTAGAGGTTATTTTAACCACTCTGCACTCTGGCGGTAAATTTAATAATAATGTTTATAAAACATCTGGTGGTTTGCATGGTGTGGGTTCTGCGGTTGTGAACGCACTGTCATCTGAAATGATTGTAACTGTATCGCGTGACGGATATGAATGGCACCAAACATTTTCACGTGGCAAGGTAACATCCCCAATCGAACGTGGTGTGGCTACAAAAAATCATGGGACAAAAATCCGTTTCACATTAGATGACGAAATTTTTGGTGAAAATGCTGTATTCAAACCAATTAAAATTTATCGTATGGCACGTGCAAAATCATTTTTATCACGTGGCATAAAAATCGATTGGATTTGCAATCCTCAAATTTTGACCGAGGATATGAACATCCCGGCACAAACAACATTCTATTATCCAAACGGTGTGTCTGATTTCTTGGCTGAAAAAACAGATTCCAAACCACGTATTTTGCCACGCATGTTTTCTGGCTCTTTAGATTTCCCAGATGATTCTGGTCGTGTTGAATGGGCATTGACATTTTTAACTGATGAAAATGGTGCGGCATCTGACGATGGATTTTTCGCATCATATTGTAATACCATTGCAACCGTTGACGGTGGCACACATGAAAGTGGATTTAAATCTGCAATCACACGTGGAATCAAGGCATATGGTGAAAAAACAAATAACAAAGCGGCCGCCACAATCGTCAGTGATGACGTTTTCGATTCGGTTGCCGCAATTGTTTCTGTATTTTACAAAACACCACAATTCTTGGGTCAGACCAAGGAAAAATTATCCAACCCTGAAATTGCACGTTATGTTGAAAATGTTTTACGCGACCCATGGGAAATGTTTTTGGCATCTGATCCAAAAACATCAAATGCGTTATTGTCATTCATAATCAATTTGGCAAACGCACGTATTAAAACAAAACAGGTCAAAGATATCGCACGCAAAACACCTACGAAAAGAATTCGTATGCCTGCAAAATTGGCTGACTGTTCCAAGCATGGTGTCGAAGGAACCGAGTTATTTATTGTCGAGGGGGAATCTGCTGGTGGAACCGCAAAACAGGCACGCGATCGTGCAACCCAGGCAATTATGCCCTTGCGTGGTAAAGTGTTAAACGTGTTATCAAATTCAGATGAACGTTTCAGTGCGAATCGTGAATTAAATGATTTGATTGATATTATTGGTGCGGGCACTGCAAAAGATTGGAACGAAGACAAACTGCGTTATGAAAAAATTATTGTCATGACCGATGCTGACGTCGACGGCAGTCATATCGCATCATTACTGATGGCATTTTTCTATCAGTATATGCCACAATTGATTTATGGCGGACATTTGTATTTATCATGCCCACCATTGTATAAATTCACATGTGGCACAGAATCGTTCTATGTTGATTCTGATGAAGAATTAGAAGAATTAAAGAACGACAAATACAAAAATAAAAAAGTAGAAATCTCACGATTCAAAGGTTTGGGTGAAATGATGCCGAATCAGTTAAAAGAAACTACGATGTCACCCAAGACACGTCGTTTAATCAGGATTGAATTACCACCAAAAACAGACGAAGGTGCCGAGGATACAGAAAAAACACGCACAATCGTAACCGAATTGATGGGTAAAAAGCCCGAGTTCCGTTTCAAGTTTATTACCGAACACGCCCAATTCGTAAAAGATTTATTTGTGTAAAAAATCTTTATAAAAAAATGCCCATCGGGCATTTTTTTCAACCTTGATTATTTACATTCTGCAATCAATTGACTAATTTGTGCAGATAAAACCAAATCTGTTTCTTTTAATTTTTCAATTTGTTTAATTGAATACATAACTGTTGCATGATCACGATTGCCAACATATTGACCGATTTCTGACAAAGACAAACGTGTTGAATTTTTCAAAACAACCATAATGATTTGACGAGCCAACACCAATGCACGTGCACGACCACTGCCACAGATTGCATCGTATGCGACACCTAATTTTTCACAAATAGATTTTACCATTGCAATTGGTGTTTTGAATTTTTCCAATGTATCTGATAACAAATGTTCTGCTGTATCTAATGTGACATTGCAACCCATCAATTCTGTATATGTTTTGATTTTGTTTGCAACCCCAGCAACCATATGTCCATCACATGCAATACGATTCGCCAAAGCATCAGCAACATCAGATTTAACCCCAGCACGAATCAACATTGTACGTTTTACCATTGCATTTGGTGCTGTAATATCTGCGACCAAACCAGATGCCAACAATGATTGAGCATGACGATCAAAACCTGTTAAATTATTTGGTGCCGCACTGGATGTCAAAACAATGTTTTTACCGGCATTACGTAATTCTATAACCAACTGTAAAAATTCATCCATAACAACACGTTTACCTGCCAATGCCTGAACATCATCTAAAATAAATGTATCACAATTACGACAATAATCTTTGAAAGCGAAAATGGTATGCTTTTGCAAATTACGAATCAATTCAGAAACAAATTGGCCACCTGTCATCATAACCACATTTTTCGATTCGGATTTAATGCAATTTGCCAACAATGTTTTTCCACAACCCGCAGGACCATAGATAAACAATGGAGAAAAAGAAACGGCAGCCGAAGCAATCTTTTTCGCTGCCGATAAAACAAATGCATTTTCTTCAGATGGTATGAATGCATCAAATGCAACAGATTCACAAACATCATTTATTGCAGGTGCATATGATTGAACATTATTATCATTTGCAATAGATGTCACCGCATTACCACGAACTATTACTAATTCCAAACCGAATTCCGCAGCAACATCTTTTAACAATGTTCCATAAACACCAGAAATGTAATCCAAAGAAAATTGATTTTCAGCAGTTAATACTAATACTTTATCAGAAATTTCAAACTTTAATGGGGCAATCCAAGAAGTAAAGGCCGCACAATCCATCCGCTCTGCAATCATATCTTTGATTGTCGCGATGCTTGTGTTTTGTTTTACTGATACTGCCTGCATGCCGTTTCTCCTTTCCTTCCTTCAAAAGAGTTTCCTGCCCGCCCGAGAGTATAAAAACCACCTGCATATACGCATTAAACATTATCCACATTTGCGAACAACATTTAACTTTTATGCCCACCTACTTTTTATATTTACTCTCTCGTCTTTGGTTTTTGTTTCTCTATCGTTTTTACACAACACAATTTAGAATATAAATTATGCTTTTCAACAAAATCTTAACAATTTTTTAATCTTTTATTTTTTGACAACGATTCGGTTTTTACCCCAGATTTGTGCCTTGTGTATAGACACTGTATATACAAGATTTTAATCACACACGCACATAACCATTATTTGTTTTTCGCACTAAACCGCGTAATTCTAAAACAACCAAATCGCGTTTGATTTCCGAAATCGTTTTTTTGACAACCTGTGCCAATACAGATTCAGAAACCGGAACTGAACCCAATGCATCCAACAACAAATTTTCACTTTCAGTATTTTTATCTGTTGCCAATTTATTTTTTCCAGTGTTATCAACCACTTCAAAAAAATCCCCTGCCCCAGAACATAATTTTGCAACACCTTTTGCGATTAAACTGTTTGGTCCAGCCGAACGTGCATCCGACGGATGACTGGGAATTGCCCACAATTCTCGGCTAAAATCCAATGCAAATTGAGCCGTTCTCATACTGCCAGATTTTAAATCTGCCTCGCTTAAAATTATTTTTTGTGAAATTCCAGCAATCCAACGATTTCTTTGAACAAAATTTGCAGCCCTGGGGATAAATCCGATTGGCATTTCGCTGACCACCGCACCACGTTCAATAATTTCCCAATATAACGATTCGTTTTCCACAGGCCATATATAATCAACACCACCGCCCAACACCGCAATTGTTTGAACATTTCCATTTGCACGTAATGCACCTTTGTGTGCCGCAGTATCCGTTCCAATCGCCATTCCAGATACAACCGCCACAGAATGTTTTGCAAATGTTTCTGCGATATCACTGACTAATTTCATACCAACCGCGGTTGCATGACGCGTTCCAACAATTCCAACACAAGAATGTGATAACACATCTAAATTTCCACGAACAGATATAATTGGTGGATGCCCTTTGATATTTTTCAAACTGACTGGATATAAATCCGAATCATCACATACAAAATGAATTCCTAATTTATTTGCCGTATCTATTTCACGCAACACAGAATCCATCAAAGAAACATCATGACGCAAACTATCTGCAGCAGATTCCACAGAACCAAATTGCCGAATCAATTTTTCATAACCAACCGGCCCAACTCCAGGCGAACGCAAAATCAACAATTTATCAATCAATTCAGACATCTTTTATCCATACTTTTATTTGCAAAATACAATACCTAAAAATTCTTTTCAACCATAAAAAAAGTCCCTAAAATTTAAGGGACTTTAAAAAACACATTTAACAAAATGCGATTAAAATGCACTTATTAAATTTTTATATTTATCTTCGTTGCATTCTTGTGCATTTGTATTTTCACAAAACTTTTTCAAATCAGCAACATCCGCAACAAAAGCATCATATTCTGTTTTATCTTTTTCTTTCAATTCGTTTCCTTTGGCTTGGTACCATTCAACAGAATATTCAGCATATTGTTTTTGTCCTTGCAAACCGCCCAAACCATCGATATTAGACAATGCCTTGTTACCAAACCATTCCATTGCACCAACACCAATTCCGGCACCACCAACCGCACCCGCTATTGTTCCTAATGTACGTGCAGTTTTTTTAGCCTCTAAAATACGTTTTTTCATTTTATCTTTATCAACCCAACTGCCACAAGTAATTGCCTGACCCCACTCAAAATATTGTTTTTGAATATCAGACACATTTATACGATTATCATCAGAACGCATTTCAACCAACACAAAACAAACATTATTTTCAGGATGTTCGACATCTTCGATCATCGAAGCATAATTTGATGTATTACTATCTTTGGCAGCCCAAACAAATGTATTATTCATACCAATATTATTACTTAAACAAGCTGTTTTTTCTTTATCACGATTTACCAATGTCGCAGTATCAGGATTATCATCAACCACCGCAACTTTCGCAGCACCAGTTTTATTTACACCACCAACATTGCTTCTGGCCGACGTTGCACCAACATGTGTTGCAACGACACCGACTCTGGCAGCACCAGAATTTCCCATACGACCAGCACAAAAAGCAGGAAAAACAAATAAAGATACCACGAAAAAAATGAAAACTCTCTTCATAATAACTCCACTATTTCATGCCTTGCATTATATCACAAAACGGGATAAAAACCAAGAGAATTCATACTCACCCATTAAAACAAACGGGCTATTTTTTCCATTTCCATTCGATTTTTGATTCTGTTCCATTTAATAAACGAACTATATTATCTTTGTGTCTGATGCAACATAATACAGATATTGCCAAAAATGCCAAACCAATATTCCACGACATAACGAACCCAAATATGGGCAGCAAACAAAATACAACAACCGCCCCCAAAGAAGATTTTCCAGATGTCAATGCAACAATTAACCATTCAATTCCACATACAACAAATAAAATAGGATTAACTGCTAATAAAACACCAAACAAAGATGAAATCCCTTTGCCCCCATGGAATTTTAACCATACAGGGAAACAATGTCCCACAATCGCAAAAAATCCACACCAAGCACCAAATCCAATGCCAGCAATCCAACATCCCAGATACACCGCGATAATGGCCTTTAACATATCCAATATCCAAACAATACCAGCCATACGCAATCCACCGACACGCATAACATTAGTCGCACCAATATTTCCACTGCCGACTTTACGCAAATCACCACGTCCCATTAACTTGGTAAAAATCAATCCCATAGGGACACTTCCAAGCATATATGCAACCAAAACGATAAAAAAGTACAACATTTTGAAATTTTCCTTGATTTTCTATTTGTTTTATATAAAATAACATAAACACATAAAAAATAAAAGGAAAATAAAGTGGCAAATCATAAGTCATCTAAAAAAAGAATTTTGGTTACAATCAAAAAGAATGCAATTAACACCGCTCGTCGCAGTGCTGTTAAAACAGAAACAAAAAAAGCATTGGCTGCTATCGCAACTGGTGACAAGGCCGTTGCAACTGCTGCTGTACGTTCTGCTGAAAGCAAAATTATGAAAGCAGCTGGCAAAGTTATGCCAAAAAAACGTGCTGCCCGCAAGGTTTCACGTTTGGCAAAAAAAGCTGCCAAGATTGCTTAACCAAAACCAGATTAAAAAATTACTCGCAATTTTTTGCGAGTATTTTTTTTATATATATACTCTTGAGGAATCCACCATTTTATGCTATATAGATATCAAAGGATATAAACAATGACGGATTTAGATGAAGAATTATTCTTTTGTGTTATAAAAAATCAACCAATCAAAATACTTCAAACACTTTTAGACATGGGTGCAAATATTAATGCCCGCGATGAAAATAGTTGCACACCGCTATTTTATGCAGGATCTGCAAAAACCATAAAGTTTTTAATCGATAATGGTGCTGATGCAAAAGTAAAAAACGAAGCAAACATGACACCATTATTCATAGCAAAATCCCCAGAATGTGCACAAATACTTATCGATAATGGTGCTGATGTTAATGCTATTGCTAAAACTGGCGAATCCGCATTATTTTGGGCAACAAACACTGATGTTGCAAAAACACTGCTTGATAATGGTGCAAACATTAACATTATCGATGAATATGGATCCACAGTATTACATAAAAAAGCAATACACGATGAAAATTACGATATTGTAAAATTACTGATTGAACATGGTGCAAATGTTAATGCCCAAGATACACCAGAAAGAAATACACCATTACATAACACAACATCACCCAGAATCGCCCAATTACTAATTGATAATGGTGCAAATGTTAATATAAAAAATAAATTTAATGCAACACCATTATATTGGACATACAACCCCCAGGTTGCACAAATATTGATTAATAATGGTGCCAATGTAAATGAAAAAACAATTGGTGATGACACACCATTACATCATGCCGATAAACAAATGGCAATGGTATTAATTAAAAATAAAGCTGATGTAAACGCAAAAAACAAACTAAAACAAACACCACTGCATCATGCATGCATGGATGAAAATTTGGATGTTATAAAATTATTAGTAAAAAATGGTGCTGATATAAATGCCCAAGATAAAAATGGCATAACACCTTTTGGGTTTGCTAAAGAAACAGGAAACAAAAAAATAATTACATACCTGAAATCACTAGGTTCGAAATAAAAAACTCGGGAACATTTCCCGAATTTTTTATTACTACTTTTACTTACTTATACATTGTTGCTTATATTGTTTTATACAATTTTGACGCATTTCAACCTGAGCAAACAAATCTTGTCTGGATGCATGATTTAATCTGGATACTTCACTTAAATCAGCTTCATTCAGGTTTGACATAAACAAACATTTACCTTCATCTACATTTTCAATATGAGCAACTGCAAATTTATTCAGTTTATGAAAATGCATATGATTTTGTGGGAACAATGTTAATACAGGTTCGCCAGTGGCTTTATCTAAATATTCAACGATTGTAGATCTTAACTTTTCACTCATAACTGGTTTCAATTTATCAAATGCATATACCATTTGTGTTGCCCCAGGATTAGGAAATGTTGTTCCACGCATCCAATCGCCCTCTTTTTGTTGTGGCGCACCATTTAATGTTATAACAGATATCGGTGTACAAGGACACTCTGAAAACAAAGATAAATCTGCCATAATATTGTTTAACTTAACAACATATGTATTTTTCTTTTTATGTGTTGGCCCAAATGTTCTTTTTGGTTGAACATTTTCAACAGCATTACCTTTAACATCTTTCTTAGCGAATAAACTCATATCGGCCTCCTTGATTAATTACACAATATATTATAGACAAATATTTTATATTGTCAATACTTATATTCCAATAAAAAAATCCGGGCATAACACCCGGATTCTCATTTTCCATAAAAACTGTTTAATTTAATGGAGCCCCCCAATTTTGTTGGATACTGCGTTCTGCATCCAATGGACTGATTAAAACTTGTGGTGTCAATATAACAACCAACACATCACGTCCTGACGATGTTGAACGAGAACCTGACAATGCCATGAAATCAGGATCGCCTAAACCATAACGTGTGTCATTATTCTTTTGCTTTTCAAATCCAGACACAACCAACATTTGACCAGATTCCATAATCACTTCTTGCATAAAGCTACGTTCTTCCACTTCGGGTAACTGTAATGTAACCTCGCCAATTGTCTGGGTTGACATCTTGATCAATTCACGAACAGACATTCTGAACAACAGCAAGATTTTGCCATTTTCCAAAACATTTGGTAACAACTGCATTGAAAAACCTGTCTGCAAATCCGCCTGGTCAACGGTACTGGATTCCACAGTTGTAAAGTTACGTGATTCAAAACGTTTAATATATCCAGTTGATGTCATATTGCTAACTGGGGCAACACGATTATTACGGGTTGTCACACCAACGTTTGTAACCAATGACACCTTACCCTGCTTTGCCAATGCCTCAATCAATCCAGCACTGCCAGCACCACGTGCCAACGAGCCGTTCATAATTTGATCATTGGTATATGCACCATTAACCACACTGCCATTTTCTGTATGTGTCGCACCCGTTGTCGCAGACAATGCATTTGACAACACCGCGATATTCATCGAACTGGCACCTGCCGCAGCCAAGTTATTCTTTGGATTTGCAACGATATTCAAACCCGATGTAGAATTAATAGCCGCAGCCAAATTCAAACCGAAAGCAGAATCATTAGATATAGAAACCTGCAACACCTTAACATCAATTGTTACCAATTGAGACAAACGTTTATTTTGCTTTTCTACATAATCACTGATACGAGCCAACACAGATGGAGGTGCCGTTGCGGTAATTGTTCCCAAACTGCGAGAAACGGTAAATCCAGAATTTTCAGCCTTGCCTACGATTGCGGTCAATGCCTTTTCAACCTCGTCCCATTCCTTCATTGTGGATTCCAACACAACCTGGCCAGAGTTATCTGCCTGGACAGCTGTTTGATAAGAAATATCTGTTCCCAACGCATACAATGTAAATGTTCTTGTTTCTGTTTCATAGAACACAATGGCATTTTTATCATAATACCATAACAAATCTAAATCAGTCGCAACCTGAGACAACAAACCAGATAACTTGCCAGTATAGGCGACATTAATTGTTTTCTTTAACTTTTCACTATTAATTTGCTTATCAATTTTAACCGGAATTCTGGTTACATTGTTTATGTTATTTGCCAAAACCTGCAAAGTTACAGGTTCATCCATTACAATTGTAATTCCAGTATCTGTTTCAAACTGGGCTGGCAAATTATTTTTATGTTCCAAAGAGATTGATTTATTACCCAACCAAACACCCTCGGACATAGAAACCGTATCCCCACTTGCAACCTTGGCACGTGGATTTTTGGCCATTTCAAAAGCATCATATGCATTAACAAAATCCTGATCCACAGTCGATGCAACCTTTGCCGATTGTTCACGTGCACAGCCCGACACCAATGTACACAAACAGACAATCATTAATATCTTTGTTAATAATCTCATATTCACTCTCCTAACTGTGGACACAGTTTAATTATTCTTCATTAGTAGAAATCACCAAAACCAAATTTCCTTTATAGAACTTTGCATATGGCACAGGTGTTGCGCGTCCAAAATTACGAACCAGCGCAGATGCAACATCGGTAAAGCGACCTTTGAACACGGCACTTGCCTCGATTGGATATTCACGGGATGTTGCCCAAACCAAATCCCAACCTTCTTTATCACACCAACTTTGCAAAACCTCGCGCAGGGTTTGACCGTTTGCAACAACCCAAGAACGCACTTGATCTGTGGCGCCCTTTGGTGCCTCGGCATCAGAATCAGATTTCACAGCAATTTCAGCCATATCTTTTTCTGAATCCATTTCCATAAATGCGGCATCCATGGCACCATTACGTTTTGTGCAATTTTTACGACCACTGCGAGAAACAGCCAAAACATTACCGCCATCATCTTCTAAAACCTCGCGACGTAACAAAGGCATTTCAGCACCATTTTCGCATTCATCATCAAATCCCATTGGAATTTGATTACCGTGCAACATATTGGCACCACCCGTCCATCCAGTTCCATCAAAATCAAAACTGTTATCAACAATCATATCATCCCCGATTTTAGAAACGATACGGATTGAATCCCCGTTATTGACCTTGTCTTTGTCATCACATTTTACGGTAACATCGGCATCAGAGCCCGCGATTGGCCACGCAGGAACATTAGCATAAGCCGCAGTTTCCACAGTAACCTGATCCTTGTTCTCTACCTGGGTTTGTTTAGTAAAAACCTCAGAAGTTGTAACCTGGGGTAAATATTCGCCGGCAAAACAATAGCCAGCAGCCGTTGCAAACATTGCAAAAATCAAAAACTTACGAAACATTTAAATGTCCTTTCTTTCAATCTAGATACCTATATTATAACAATTTGACCGAATCTGTGCAAGACTAAAAAACACATATTTTATTGTTTTTATTTTCTTTCTATAAAAACATACGAATCGCAAAAATGTATGCTATACTTACATTGACAAACACAGGAGTTTTAACATGGAAACCATAATTATTTTATCTTTGACCGCATTAATTTTCATAGTTGCCGTTGCAACATTTGTGATAATCCACAATCAAAACACAAAAATTGCAAATATCAGCAACACATTAACCTTTCAATACAATATGATTATGAAAATCCAATCTGTGTTAAAAAGTAAAGATGCCACAAACGCTGTTGCCGAACACGCAGAAATTGTCTATTCAGATTTATTGCAAAATTTGATTCCAATTATGGCTGCGATTGACACTATGCCACGCAACACGACCGAGCATCCATTATGGCGTGCATTGGGTGGAATTATGGATGAATATGCCAAAAACCCATTTACTTTGGAAAAACTCCGCCGCAGTATAAAACTGGATAACAACATTGCACAAAACGTCAATAATTACATCACACGTGCAAACAGATTATTACAGTATTTAACAACCACAGAACCTGATGGAATATTGACATCGACATTTACAGACGGACTTTTGGGACAATCCTTAACATTTTTCAGTCAGGCACAACAATTAGCAGAAAACGGTGATTAAATTTGAAACTAAATCCCAAACTCATTCGTGAAATATCCGCCACCCGCCAAGAACCAAAATGGTTAACTGATTGGCGTCTGGCCGCATTTAACGAATGGAAAAAAATGAAAGAACCACATTGGGCTGAAATAGATTATGAACCAATTGATTATGATTCTTTTGATTATTACGCATCTCAAAAAGAAATTGATAATTCTGAACTGGCTGACACATACAAAAAAATGGGGTTGCCAGAACCCGAACAACGTGCACTGCTGGGCATGGCAACTGACACCGTCATAGACAGCAAATCTGTTCACACATCATATACTGACGAATTATCAAAACTGGGAATTATATTTTTACCATTTTCCCAGGCGGTTATCCAATATCCCGATTTGGTAAAAAAATATCTGGGAACGGTTGTACCAACAAACGACAACTTTTTCGCTGCATTAAATTCTGCGGTATTTTCAGACGGAACATTTGTGTATATTCCGAAAAACACAAAATGTCCTATTGATTTGGCCAGCTATTTCAGAATAGAAACTGCAAAAATAGGACAATTTGAACGCACACTGATTATCGCAGATTGCGGTTCCGAATTACAATATATGGAGGGATGCAGTGCACCCCGTCGTCCAAATCACCAATTACACAGTGGGGTTGTTGAAATTGTTGTATTGGATAATGCACATGTAAAATATTCAACTGTGCAAAATTGGTATGCTGGGAAAACATCTGGTGACAAATCTGTGGGTGGCATTTTAAACTTTGTAACCAAACGTGGAAAATGTGAAAATAATGCGACACTTGATTGGACACAAATTGAAATTGGTTCTGCAAAAACATGGAAATACCCATCTACAATTTTAGCCGGAAACAATGCACATAGCGACTTTTACTCATTAACAATAACACGTGGCGTTCAACAATCAGACACCGGTACAAAAATGATACACATTGGCAATAATACTGTATCAAATATTTTGTCATACGGTATTGCATTGGGTAAATCAAATCAAACATTTCGCAGTATGGTAAATTTCACCGGTAAAAATTGTATTAACAATTCAAAGTGCGACACAACAATAATCGGCAAAACCGCATCGGCAAATACAATACCAACAATCATACATACAAACGATACAAACAAACAATCGCACGAGGCAAAAACAGGTGCCATAGATTCTGCCACCCTATTCTTTTTAGAACAATCTGGAATTGACACCGACCAAGCAATTGCATTAATCATCGGCGCAACAGCAAATCCAATTATATCTAGATTACCGATGGAATTCTTGGTAGAATCGAAACAACTGATTCAAATGGCAATAAACAAGGAATAATAAAAATGCTGGAAATAAAAGATTTATCTGTATCAATCAATGACAAAATCTTGCTAGACAATATCAGTTTATCTGTTAAACGCGGTGCGCGTCATTTATTATCAGGTCATAATGGTTCTGGCAAATCAACATTGGTTCAAACAATTGCAGGCAACCCAGAATACCAAGTAAAATCTGGTACAATTATTTTTGATAACAATGACATAACAAACGAATCCGTAACACGTCGTGCATTACTGGGAATATTTTTAGGTTCACAAAATGTACCCGAAATTCCGGGTTTATCTGTTTTAAGTTTTTTGAAACATTCTATTGCTGCCCACACGCATTTTGATACAGGTCGTGAATTATCCATGGCAGAATTTTTAGAATCTTTAGAATCTGCACGAACAAATTTGAATATTCCAAAAGATTGGTTAAACCGCAGTATAAATGTCGGTTTTTCTGGTGGTGAACGCAAACGTTTAATGTTGTTGCAACTGGTTATGACTAAACCAAAACTTGCAATATTGGACGAACCAGATTCCGGTGCAGATGCACAAACACAACAACAAATTGCCGATACAATTAAACAGATGCGTGACACAACATTTATATTTATCAGCCACCAAAAAAAATTCACAGATTTGGTTAATCCAACATCTGTCACAACATTGGATAAAGGTAAAATAACAGATTAACAAAATCGTGCTATATGCATGAATACAAAGCACTAAGGAGAGAAACAATGATGAACGGAATAATTGTTTTTACAGGACTGGTCATACTGTTATGGTTTGGTCGTTCTATACTAATTCCATTATTAGTTGCAATATTTTTATGGTATTTAATAAATGCTATTGCTGCATATTTTCGTAAAATATTACCATTTAATTATTGTAAAAAAACATGCCCTGTATTTTGGCCTGGCTTTTTCAATGTAATATCTATATTACTTGCCACATCCAGTTTAACGTATTTATTTTATGCATTTGCGACACAAATAAATCCTATGTTTTCAGAATTGGTTGGACGCATTCCAGAAATTCAAACCAAACTGATAAACATCAGTACCTATGCAATGCATCAACTAGGATTAACATTTGATATAAATATGTTCCCAGATTTGACCGACATTGTGAAAAAGGTTGGAACCTCCGCTGCTAACTTGGCAACGTCCCTGGGTATGATTTTGATATACATCTTATTCTTATTCGTAGAACAAAGTACATTCCATAAAAAGATGGATAATTTATTCGAGACAAAATCAAAAACTAAAAAATTCAAATTTATGTTGGACAGTTTCAACAAGAATATGAAAAAGTATCTGTTTGTTAAAACAGTTATCGCCGCTGCAACTGGAATCGGCGCATATATTTGGTTAAATATTATTGGATTAGAATTTGCTGGTGTATGGGCATTTTTGGTATTTATCATGAATTACATACCAACAATCGGTTCAATTGTCGCATGTGCATTACCAATTCTATATGCATTGATTTCGGGTGATTCTTTGAATTTACCACTTTTGACAGCTGGCGGTTTAATTATTTTAGAAATCATATTTGGAAATATTTTAGATCCAAAATTAATGGGAAAAACATTAAACCTGTCAACATTAGCAATCTTAATAAACCTGGTATTCTGGGGATTATTGTGGGGAATCGCAGGTATGTTTTTCAGCGTACCAATTTTGGCGGCAATATTTATCATCACCGCACAATTTGATTCAACCCGTTGGATTGCAGTATTGCTTTCCGCTGATGGACAAATTCCAGAAAAAACCGAAGATTAAAAAATATTCTATATGCATTAAATCCGCCATTTTGGCGGATTTTTTATTGTCTTTTAATCATTGAAATTGCATTTTCTAAAATAACACGTGCAGATTCAGAATCTAACTTTTGTTTAATATCATCCCTGCGAACACGTCCCATTGATTCTTGTGCAACAGTGGATGTTAAATATTCATCTAACAAACAAACAGGAATATCAACAATATTTAATAATTCATCAACACAAGTTCTAACAAACGTTGCCGTCTCTGATTCTGTTCCATCACCATGCAATGGTATTCCAAACACCACCCCAACAACTTTTTCATTTTTAACCAAATCAGCAATTTGCTGAGGAATCGTTTTATTTTTCTCTGGATTTATAACCGGACGCACAAACACCATTTGACGAGATTCATCAGTTATTGCAATTCCTGTACGTTTGGCACCCCAATCGACCCCTAAAACCCGTCCTTTTACGGGAAAATCCTTGAAATCAGGCAAAAGCATTGTATAATTCCTTTACTTTTTAAATGATATAATGCCAATTAACATTTAGCAAGTATAAAAGGACTAAAAATGCAACACACAATCACACAACAAGTTTCAATTACGGCATGCAATACATGTATGGTTCCTGTGGATATTAACCACACATCCGAATACGTGGATTATCAAATAGAAATGTACCGTACAAGTAATGGCTTAGAGATTGGTGCATTAAATAAATACAATGGCAAATTTTCATATCAAATAGGAAGTTGTGTTAATATTATTCCCCACCTGGTTGCCGACCCCAGATATACAGCATCTCCTGTATTCAGAAATATCATCAATGATAAATTTTTACAAGAATATATTGCTCTGCAACGCAGACAACCCAGATAAAAGTTTTATTTTCAGGTAATTCCTTGAAATTAAACAAAATAATAGTATAATTCATCTGCTTGAAAAAACATAGGATTGAAAATGGCATTTAGTAAACAACAATTACGAAAATTCGCAGATTTAATTAAAATTGAAATCTCTGACGAAAAACTGGAACAAATGAATATCGACTCTGTGGTTGATTGGTTGGACAAATTACAAAAAATTGATACCAAGGGTGTTGAACCATTATTAAATCCATCAGAACACGACTTACCAATGCGTGCCGATGTTGTAACAGATGGAAATATTCGTGATAAAATTTTAGCAAACTCACCTGACAAGGCGGGTGTTTCACGTGGATACTTTGCGGTTCCCAAAGTTATGGATGGCGATTAAAGGAACAACTCAATGGTAAAGAAACACAAAATCCATGATCCAATGAAGACAGTAAGTGATACTGTTATGTGTGGCGCTGTTACAAAAAAAAGAACACGCAAAGAAAAACGCACCAAACGTCTGTTGGATTTGAATACCAAATATTGCCAATTATCCGATAAAATGATTGCTGAATGGAATCAGATAAAACATGATTTTCCATCACGCAAAGACGGTGAACCTATATCGCCCGAGGAAGAAAAATTCAACAAGGAATTTCATCAGATATTTAATAAATATAAAAAGAAATTAAATGAATTGAATGCAGAATCCAACGCAATATTTTTGATTGAAAACAATATTGCACGTCGTGGAAAACCTTTGCATGCTGATACTGCAATTAAAAAATTGGAAAAAATGCAAAAGCGTGGCAGTATAAAAGCCGCTGTGCTAAAATTCGAAATTGAACGCAGCGAATTTCAAGAAGATTTATCGTTTCCAGCACAGGCTGAACACAACCTGCACTATTATTTGTATATAAATTATGGTGTCACATTATTGAATGCCAGCACATACAAATATTGCCAAAGCAAAATTACAACATACAAATCATTTGGTAAATATGGCAACCCAGAATTACGTCATTGGCAAAATTTTGCAAAGAAATTTCATGCTGCCATCATCAATGCTGCAAATGTAAAAGGAAAGTAATATGGCAAAAAAGTCGAATGTACACTTAAAAACAGTTGAACACATCTATGGATTGTCTGGTGCGCAGCCATGTGGTCATTTATCTGCTGATGAAATGAATGATTTAATTGAACAAATCAAAAATGCAAAAATTCCATTTGAATCTTGCATAATATCAATGTCTGTCGATTTGTCACAATATTTCTGCAATATGAAAATATTCAAACTGGCATCCAAATCAGAACATTTAACAATCAACCTTAACACATGCAAAAAATGTGGGATACATAAACAAATACATTGTCCAAAACAAATTGCATCAGGTAAATGCCAAGAAGAAATTGTGATAGATTTAATTGGCAAAAAATTATTCGCTGACAAATATAACCAAGGAAAATAGGAAGAAAAAAAATGATTGATTTAACAATAGTTGAAGCATTGAAAAAACTAAAAGCACGCGAAATATCCGCAACAGAATTGACACGTGCGCATCTTTCCCGTATTGAAAAATTCGGGTCTGAATTAAATTGCTATATTACAACAACACCTGAACGTGCATTATCCGATGCGGCGGCGGCGGATGCTCGTTATGCGTCTGGCGAAGCAAAAGTTTTAGACGGTATTCCAATTGCGATGAAGGATTTATTTGCGACATGTGGAATTCGCACAACGGCTGCATCACGCATGCTGGAAAATTTTGTTCCAGAATATGAATCAACAATTTCACAAAAATATATTGATGCCGGAACAGTATTGTTGGGCAAGGCAAACTTGGACGAATTTGCAATGGGCACGTTTTCTAAAACTTCCTATTTTGGTGCTCCTGTCAGTCCTTGGCAACGTGAACGTCGCTTGACCGCTGGTGGTTCATCTGGCGGAACAACATCGGCTGTGGCGGGCGGTCTTGCAATGGGCGGAACCGGAACCGATACTGGTGGTTCGATTCGTTTTCCTGCATCCATTACTGGATTAGTTGGTGTAAAACCAACATATGGTTTGTGTTCTCGTTGGGGTTGTGTTGCATTCGCATCCAGTTTAGATACCCCAGGTCCAATCGCACGTACTGTTGATGATGCTGCATTGTTATTATCAATTATGGCGGGACATGATCCAAAAGATTCAACCAGCAGCCCAAATCAAAATTTCCACGTCGACGGCGAATTAGAACCAATTTTGGGTAATGGAAAAAAATTGCGTATTGGTATAATCAAAGAATTCAAAGATGTTGAAATCTCGGCTGATATGAAACGAATATTCGATGCACGTGTTAACGATTTAAAATCTGCTGGTGCTGAAATTGTTGAGGTTTCAATTCCAAATATCCTTGATGCATTGGCGGCATATTACATTATCGCTCCGGCCGAGGCATCATCAAACCTGGCACGTTATGACGGTGTTCGTTATGGTTTGCGTGTCGAAGGCAACGATATTTATGACACATATAAAAAGACACGTGCAGCTGGCTTTGGCGAAGAAGTCCAACGTCGTATGATTATCGGAACCGCTGTGTTATCTTCATCCTCATACGATGTATATTTCATGCAGGCAGCACGCGTTCGTCGTTTAATCGCAGATGCATTCAACCAAGCATTCGAACAATGCGATTTGATTGTATGCCCTGCTGGTGCAGGAACCGCAATGCCATTAGATTCTGATCTGACGCCATTGGAATATTACGCATTGGATTTATTCACCGTTGCAATGAATTTGGCTGGTATCCCAGCGGTGAGTACCCCTGCAGGACTGGCTGAAAACAAATTACCATTGGGTATGCAAGTTGTAGGAAAACGTTTTGATGATTTACGTACATTACAACTGGCAAAACATATCCAACAATTCAGTGGTGTTGATAATCGTCCAACAATAATAATGGGGAAATAAAGAGTATAAAAAAATGGTGGCCAGAAGTGGAATCGAACCACTGACACAGGGATTTTCAGTCCCTTGCTCTACCAACTGAGCTATCTGGCCATCCGTGAGAAGCATAATATAGTATAAAATTCTAAAAAGCAAGAAAAAATATATTTAATCTTGCAAAAGGTGTGTTAAAATAAGGTATAAACAAAAGTATAAAGGGTAAAAAAATGTACACGATAAAAGGCAAAACAGGTGATTGGGAAGTAGTGATTGGACTCGAAACGCATATCGAGGTTTTATCAAATAGCAAGATTTTCAGCGGTGCATCTGCAAATTATAACCCATCGGTTGCCCCAAACACCCAGGTTTCCATGGTTGACGCGGCCATGCCTGGTATGTTACCTGTATTAAATGAATACTGTGTTGACCAGGCAATTAAATTTGGTCTGGGTATCAATGCAGAAATTTCTCGTGTCAGTCGCTTTGCCCGTAAACAATATTTTTACCCTGACCTGCCCCAAGGTTACCAAATTTCACAACCTGCCGAAGAACCACCTGTCGTTGGTCGCGGTTGGATTGAAATTTTAGGCGATGATGGCAACCCTAAAAAAATTTTAATTGAACGCGCACACATGGAACAAGATGCTGCGAAAAACAAACACGATATGCACCCATCAAAATCTTTTGTTGATTTGAACCGTTCGGGTGTTATGTTGCTGGAAATCGTAACATTTTTGGATACAAAAAATCCTGAAAACAATTCATACATCACATCTCCTGACGAGGCAGAAAGATACCTGCGTGCGATTCGTGAATTGGCACGTGCATTGGGTGTATCCAAGGCCAATATGGAGGAAGGTTCCATGCGCGCAGATGTCAATGTATCTGTGAAACGTGTTGGTTCAAATACATTTGGCACACGTACAGAAACAAAAAACATGGTGTCTTTCAAATTCATTAAAACCGCTATTGAATACGAGGCACGTCGTCAAATAGAAATCTTGGAAAACGGTGGCACAGTATCCCAAGACACAATGCGTTATAACCAAGGTGATGGCACAACATCTGTATTGCGCAGCAAAGAAGATGCATTGGATTATCGTTATTTCCCAGATCCAGATTTATTACCATTGGTAATTACAGATGAACAAATTGAACGCGTTCGTCGTACTATGCCAGAATTACCTGCGGCCACACGTACACGTTATATCGAAAAATTTGGTTTACCAGAATACGATGCCGCTCGCTTAACTGAAACAGTTGATATTTCACGTTGGTTCGATACTGCGGTTGGAAACAAACCAGAACGTGCCAAGGCAATTGCAAACTGGATGATTTCTGAATTATTTGCACATCCTGAAAACTTTGATATCACAAACGAGGTACGTGAACGTCCTGCTGACGAACCACGTATTATCACACCAGAAAACTTGGCTGAATTGGTTGATATGATATCTGCAAACGAAATCAACGGTAAACAAGCCAAAGAAATCTTTATCAAAATGTTGGATGGTGAAACCGGCACACCAAAAGAAATCGCTGATAAATTTGGTATGAAACAAATGACCGATGTGTCTGCAATTGAAAAGGTTATCGACGATGTTATCGCTGCAAATCCATCACAGGTTGAACAATATAAATCTGGCAAGGTTGGATTGTTTGGATTCTTTGTTGGTTCCGTGATGAAGGCAACCGGTGGCAAAGCAAACCCAGCTACAGTTAACGAGATATTGAAAAAGAAACTGGGTTAATTTATGTCTGACATTATTGTTTTTATATCGCCAAAATTCAAAGATTGCGATTTACAAAAAATCGCAGAATCAATGCGTATACACAAAATAACAACAACCGACGATATACGCAATGCAACCGTCGTTTTAGAACCTGTATTATACGACACACAATCAGAACCAAAAAATACGTCGATTATAATTGCCACAGAACCAAACAAACCAACCGCAACATTGGCTGATATCGCCGAAAAAATTGTGGATGAAACTCGGGGGCAAATTTTTAAATTAAAGGAAAATTTAATGTCTGATATACCAGAGGTCATTGCTGCATCAATGGTATTGCCAAAGAAATCTCATCACCGTAAAAATATGTATCCAAAACAATCGTTATACAATTTCAAAAGTATAAACAACATACGTAACAACAGAATTTTTAACAGAACAAACCATAAATAGCTGAAAAGGAAAGGAAATGAAAATTGTTACTATTATCGAAAACAATCCAATAACTGGCGTTCGCTATGGAACCGTAGAAATTTCTGAATACAATAATAATATTCAAAGAAGATTAGATAGATACTATAATGCTCGCAATAAAAGAAGATATCTTGCAGTTCGTGCACAAAATACAAAACACAAATAATAAATAAAAATGAAAAAATTCTATATAAAAACTTTTGGTTGCCAAATGAATGTATATGATGGACAACGCATCGCTGCGATGCTGGAACATCATGGTTTTATACAAACAGATAATGTTGCCGATGCTGACATAATTCTGTTAAACACATGTGCAGTGCGTGCCAAGGCAACCGACAAAGTTTATTCTGCATTGGGACGTATTCGTCTTGCAAAAAAGCCCGATGCAATATATGGAATTATTGGATGCGTTGCTCGTGAATCTGGCAGTGATGCATTTAGAAAAATCAAAGATTTAAATTTCGTACTGGGGCCACAAAGTTATCATAAATTACCAGAAATATTATCAGATCCAGATAATAAATTATTAGATATAAATTTGGGCGGTATTGAAAAATTTGATGAATTACCACCTATATCAACATCGCCTTTGGTTGCATATATTCCTGTCCAAGAAGGTTGTAATCATTGTTGCACATATTGCATTGTTCCATATACACGTGGACCTGAAATATCACGTCCATTTTCTGATATAATGGCGGAAACAATGCATGCAGCCGACATTGGTGCAATTGAAATTTGTTTCCTGGGACAAAATGTAAATGGATATAAATTTACCGATGAATCTGGAAAAACATATAAATTATCCGATGTAATCCAAGAAACCGCAAAAATTGATTCGGTAAAACGTATCAGATTTACATCCAGTTACCCAACCGAAATGACAGATGATTTAATCAATTTATTTGGTCACGAGAAAAAATTATTGCCATTTTTGAATATGCCAATTCAAAGTGGTTCTGATAATATTTTAAAGAAAATGAATCGTCAATATAACATTGATGAATATATGGCACTTATCAACAAATTCAAAACCGTTTGCCCAGACATTCAAATATCCAGTGATTTCATTGTTGGATTTCCTGGGGAATCAAACGAAGATTTTGAACAAACATGCGATATTGCAAAACGCGTTGGTTACATAAATTCATATTCATTTAAATATTCGCCACGTCCACATACGGCTGCGGCAATTATGCAAAATCAGATTCCAGAAAATATAAAAAGCGAACGTCTGATAAAACTGGATAGCATACTAAACGACAGACAACGTGAATTTAATTTATTTTGTGTGGATAAAACATTTGATTGTCTGTACGAAGGCCCCGATAAAACAGGCACCCATCAAATTTACCGTACTCCATATATGCAGCCATGTATTGTGACGTCCAACACCCCCAGTCCAATGGCACGTATCAAAATTACATCAGCAAACAAATCATGCTTGCACGGTAAAATTATTGATTAAAATCCCAACTTTATATTCGCAGAAACTTTACCAGAAACGCCAAAATCTGTATTCAATATTCCAACAGATACCGTTCCACCTATTTTATCAGGAACCGCCCATGCACCCAATCCAATACTGGCATCAAAATCACCATGTGAATTTATACCTGTATGCAAAACATAATTATATTTAACACCATCCATAAAATAACCGAATCCAACATCTGTTCCTAAATTCACAAAAGAATAATTTTCATGTATATCAACAACAGATTCCGAATCGATTCCATACCCTATAAATGGTGATAAATATAATCCAGATTCAAATCCAAACCTGGCACCAAAATCTAACTTGCCATATACACCAAACGCATCTGGGTCATTTTTTGTTGTATTACCTTTGACAACACCATCACATTCAATATCTGAAAAACTGAAACCACCAACACCACGCACAAATAACAACTCATCCACATCATAATTAAACCGCAGATTTCCGCCATATACACCAGATTTAAAATTACTCACATCATTTTTGAATTCGGATTTAATCATATATGCACTAACACCAACAGACAACCGTCCATCAATTTTAGTTCCAGAATTTAATTTTACACCTGTACCCTGCAAACCCTTAGCATTGTAATATTCTGGCACCACAGATACAAAAAATTCATCTGAAAATTCATAAAAATCTAATATTTCATGTCTGTTCACAATCATCATTGGCCGTAATAACATATCCGGATTTTTCTGCACAGAATATTTCAAAACCTTTTGTGCATGCAGTGCACTCTGGCGTGCAGCCAAATAAGAATCTGAATATCTTCTCTTTACGCAAACCCCTATTCCGTCCGAACAGGTTGCCCAATAATAATCATAATTACCAGATTCTGCTTCTTCACGAACATTAATTCCCATATAGTGTTCTATATTATCAAATCTTAATATCTCATCAGAATTTATTGACACAGAATTCAAAAAATTATCTGTCAGTTTTATCTGGGTATTACTTTCCTTGATAATATGCCCTGTAAACCGACCATCAAATCCCGTATCCGCAACCAATACTAAACCGGGGACAGAACCACCACCATACAGGTCAAAATTTATATCTATACTATTTGCATTTTGTGAAATCGTATCCAGATCCGCCAACAAATAATCGCCACCATTATTTATCAAAATATCTAATGAAACATTTGTCCCAATCGGTATTAAATTCATTTGTGTTGGATTGCTGATTATTTGTAAAACTTTTGAACCAACGGCATTACCCGTAATATTATTTGATATGGTATTATTATTTGTGATTCTTAATGTACCACTATCAATTATTAAATTATCAGATATAACACCATTATTTACCAAATAATCCCCATCATGAAACAAGAATCCACTTGGCAAACTTGTATCGGTATAATCTGTTGCAAAACAACATACCGGCCACACCAAGTTCAACATCAAACCAAAAGCTATCCTTGTTCTTTTCATACCGAATATGGTAATAAACCGCACACAAAAATAAAAGAAAAAATTCACATTTTCCTAGGCATCCATACCTGTATAAAATCCGTCCCAGTTTTGATACCATATCAGTATCGGCACAAAGATAAACAAAAACTCAAAAAGGAGAAAAAAATGAAAAAACTTGCTATTTCTACACTTGCTGTATTAATTGCATGCCCTGCATTTGCAGGGAACCCTCGTGATGGCAGTTCCTGGCAAATTTGGGGATTGGATCCATACGTTGCATTACGTGGCGGTATTGCTTCATCAAACTTGAACTACAAGTTCCTGGGTCACAAAGAAACCATATCTGACGCAACACTCCAAGGTCGTGCAGCTATGGGTTTACAAATGAACAAATGTTACCGTACTGAATTAGAATGGTCTATATACAGCAAGGCCAAAGATACATCCAGTTTCGGTTTAGCGAATGACATCAAAGTCGAAAGCAAAATGCAAACATTATTGATGAATGCATTTATGAACATCGGTTCATACAGCACGGTTCGTCCATTTTTGGGTGTTGGTGCCGGTGTCGGATTCTCTGACGTTAAACGTTCCGGTGCAACAATTGAATCACATACCCAAAACAAAGCTGGATTTTCAGCCACAGGTATTATGGGTATGACATTCGATATGGATCAATTTGCCGTCGATGTTGCAACCAGATACACCTATGTTGATGTTCATTCTGGAATGCATAACTTTGGTGCAGATGTTGGCATCAGATTTATGTTCTAAACATTACACATTAAACAAAAGCATACCACAAAAACCCCGTATAAACGGGGTTTTTAATATTATGCGTTTCAATTTTATAATCTTGCTAATGCTAATTTATTCAGTAACCCAGATTCAATATCGGTTAATAAAGATACCATACCTTGATTAACCTCTTCGTCTGCGACAACTCTTTCAATATATTCTATCAACTGCAAACATTTTTTAACTATATCCAACTCAACAAATTTTGGATTTAAAATATTTGCCTTAAAAACACTTTTATCCCCTGTTGCCATAAAATGCCGTTCTGCAATTTTATCAATCCAATCATCTATATCTTCCTCTAATCTATCAAACAGCAAATGACGAGAATAATCATCCGTAGACCAATGATTTATTTTACATGAATATTTTAAAGCAATTAAATGTTGTAATAATTCATACATAATTTGACTCCTTTTGTTGTATGCATAAAAACAATAGTCGTTTCACACACACAAACCAACAAGATATTATTCTTTGTATATGCATAAAATCAGGCATTTTTTAGGCAATCATACTTAGCGAATTAAAAAATTTTTCATATACAATAAATATGCGTTTCATATAAAAACAAAAGGAGAAATAATATGAAAAACATCATTAAAATAATATCTGCATTGGCTGTCATTGCAACCGTATCAGGATGCACAACCACAACCGAATGTGACCAACACAAAAAATATCACGACAAAAATTACCAAGAAATGTCTCATAACAACCACAAAAAACACAGAAACAAATTACATTCTAAAATGTACACACGTAACAACCAAGGTAACGCCACAGAAATCGGTTATGTTAAATTTTATGATGTGGCCGACGGTGTAAAAATGGTTGTCAATGTTGATAAACTGCGTAACGATATAGATTACACAACAAAAATTTATCAATGCACAGATGCCAAATGCATGAATCCTGATACATGTTGTATGGAAACAACAATGTCTTTGGAAATGCCTTTAACACGTAAAGATAAAAAGAATCCAATGTTGCAAGAAACATTCTTTATCCAAAACGTCAACACCAATCAATTACAAGGCGCGACCGTTTTCTTTGAACGTGGCAATGGATATCGTGCTGCATGGGGATTTTTGGATTAAAACAACCATCAAAAAAACAGTCGCAAATTGCGACTGTTTTTTTATTTACGAATTCATATAAAACATAACATGTTTTCCCTTACTTTTTGCATATTCTAATTCCTCTCTGGTACTATCACCTATATAACCATCAATATTTGCAATAAACACAGCATCCGACATATCTATCCTTTTCAAATGTGCCCGTTTAAAATTTTCTATTGTATGCGCATCAACTCTTCTATTTGATACAGACCAAACAGGTGTTAAAACACACCACCCATCAACAGCTAAATTCTCTGCAATTTCCATCAGTTGTTTTTGATATTTTAAACTACCACACAATGTTATAATTTTCATTAGCATCCATTACCTTGTAATCATCTTTCTTATCAAATCAAGCGGTATGACTAAAAACGCCAACCCAAACAATACGCCCCATTGTTCATAAGACAATGGAACAACTTGGAACAAACTGCCACCAAAATTGACTATACATACCGTTCCTATAATAATTCCAAACGCAATCATCAAAAACATTGGATTTTTATCTATTTTGTACAATAACTTTAAATTATCCACACGCACATTAAATCCATTAAATGCAGCAATCAGCATAATCAAAGCAAATCGAACAGTTAAATTAACCTCTGTACTGGTGCCAAATATATCCTTTACAGCCGGCACAAATAACAACCCAAAAATAATTCCAAATTCGATACAGCCAGCAATTATTCTTGTCGACACACCGCCAGAAAACAATGATGCACCCTTTTTTTGTGGTGGAACTTGCATATATTCCTGATTTGCAGGTTCGCCACCAAAAGATAAAGAATTCAAACTATCCATCACTATATTAATAACCAAAATTTGAACGGCGACAAATGCAGGTACCGCAAAAGCAATCGGATAAAACAAACTGAACACAACCAACATTAAATTTATCGGCATTTGAAACATTAAAAATTTAGTTATGTTATGAGAAAACGTTCTGCCAAACAACACCGCATCCGCCAATGATACAAAGTTATCATCAGTAATAATTATATCGCCTACTTCTTTACAAACATCTGTACCACTGCCCATAGCAAACCCCACATCCGCACGTTTTAATGCGGGTGCATCATTTGTTCCATCGCCACACATACCAATACATAAATTCATTTCTTGGGCGACCTTTACCAATCTTAATTTAGTTCTGGGAACTGCACGAGCAATCACCTTTATCTTGTACAATTTCTTTTTTATTTCTGCATCCGTCATCGCGTCTATTTCTTTGGCCGTCAAAATAATATCATCCCTGTCCGAGATAATACCAGTTTCAACACCTATTGCGCGTGCCGTATCCATAATATCCCCTGTCATCATAATAACGTGAATACCGGCCTTTTTCATACGTGCAACCGCCCCCGGCACTTCGCGTCTGATATCATCACGAATACTGACCAGTGACACCAATGTTAAATTATCTGGCATTTTGTTATTCAAAGTTTTTTGCACACCGTATGCCAAACCAACCAAACGTTTTGCCTGTTTTGCATTTTCACGTATAATTTCCATAATCTTAGATTTATTTATCTTGTGCGACACACCATTTACATCAATATATTTGGTAATATGCTCTAACAAAACTTCAGGCGCCCCAGTATACAAAACGAATTGTTTTTCATCTGCCTTTCTGACCACACGCACCGCAGAAAATTTATTTGCACTATCAAATGGGATTTTATCCAAAACCTTTATTTCTCTGACCACACTGCGTACCAATTTGGATTTTGGATTCAATGCCGACAACAACGCACGTTGTGTACTGGTTCCGCCTATAATCTTGCCAGATTCATCAAATGCCGCCCCCGTATTAAACAATATATCCGCAGCAATAAACCGCGCGACAGGTAAATCCGAATCAAATCCAACCTGACTGCCATCCCCCAAATAATTTGTAATAGGAATTAAATTTCCATATGTCAAAGTTCCCGTTTTATCAGTACATAAAATTTGAATATTTCCCGCCTCGGGAATCTTGTGAGTATTTTTAGCCAACACATTATGCTTTATCATATTACGCGCATTCTGGGATATAATAATTGTAATGATAAATGGCAAACCTTCGGGAACTGCTGCGACAACAATCGTCAAAGAAACAATCATTATCATCAAAATTTGATGTAATACATTACCTATGCCATTTGATAAAAACATATGTAATCCACCCGCATCCAACACAGCATTGGCAAGTAATACTATCGCAACAATGGTTCCACCGATATATCCAAACCAACCTATTTTGGTCGCCAGATTATCTAATTTCAGATCTAAATCAGTTTTAACCTCGTCTATATTTCTAACCGCCAACAAAGTTTTTGCACTTTCTGTGGTTACACCTATTTTTTCAACCTTCATATAACATTCGCCACTTTGGACGGTGGTTCCACAAAACAACAAATTCTTACTTACATAATCTTCGCCAGTAAATTTCTTATCACGATTATATTTAAACCCCGATACAGGTTCTTTGACGCATTCCTCACTTTCGCCATTTAACACAGAATTATTTACGGTTATACGTCCATCCATAATATAACCATCCGCAGGTACCGTTTCCCCAGATTGCAAGAAAATAACATCCCCGACAACAACATCTTGGGTTTTTATATGTTTAATTTTGTTATTACGCAGGACCATCACGAATCGAATTGCGGTCCTGTTTTTCAAATCCATGGAATATTTTTGTGCTTTTAATTTAGTTACTGTTCCAATAGCCCCAACACACAGCAAAACCAGTCCTATACCGACCGCTTCGATATATCCACCAAAACCCAATATGGCCAGGACCAAGAAAAACACCAACATCAACAATAAAATCAGGTTAATTTTGTCCTGGAAAATTTCTAAAAAGAACTGCCATGCTGATTTCCGTTTAACCCCAGGAATAACATTTTTTCCAAATAATTTGATACTTTTCTTTACCTGCTGAGATGTCAAACCCACAATTTTCATGATAAAACCCTTTATTTACAAACTATATTTTATCATAAAACACCGAAAAATTAAATCTAATCACAATAAAATTGTAAGAAAAAAGGCCGTAACAAACACGTTACGACCCATTATCTTTTCAAAACACAGGAACGACATTAAATATCAGCACCAGTTAAATCAACCCCGCGAGAGCTGAATATTTCAACCAAATTAACAGGTTGTTCTTCGGCACGTTTCATACGAACCCCCAAAGCACCCTGTGCAAACTTTAAATTCTTTTTATCAATACCATTTGTCATATCAATGCCTCTTTAACATCTCTCTGGCAAACCCCAGTTTATACTAATAAATTCTTTTTGTCAAGTATTTATTATTCTGTCCCTGTTTTATTCTCCACACTCTAAACACTCTTCATCCAAATCGTCAAAACCGGCGCCCTCTTCGGTTACCATGGCCACTGGAACCATTTTACCTGGTTCTGTATAATGTGTTTCTTTTACGACCCGAACACGACGATTTTCGGCATTTGGCACACCATCAGCCGTTTTAACCTTTAAATCTTCCTCACCAGCAGAAACCGCAACGATTTGGCTTGCAGGGATACCATATTGTATCAACATTTTCTGCACTGCCTCGGCACGACGACCACCCAAAGCATAGTTATAACTGTTTGTGCCAGCTGTATCTGTATGACCAATCACAGAAACCTTGATATTCTTGTTTTCCTGTGTTGCTGTTGCCAATTCACGAATTAAACCTGCATATTCTGGCTTAATAACCGCCTTGTTAAAGTCAAAGTGGACTTCGAATATTTCTTCCATAACATGCTGTGTTGGTTCCAAAGGAATCTGTTGAACCTTGATAACCGCCTTTTCTTCATTTGGTTTCAAAGCATCCAAACGGTCATTTATCGCCTTGATTTCGGCACGCATAGCCATCATCATATTGATAAATTCATCACGAGAAACCCCTTCTTCACCCAATGTTGGGATTTCTTCTTCACAAGGACATGCCTCTGGTTGATCTTGTCCTTCGACCTGAACCAACATTGGACGACCTGTTTGACAATCACATCTGGATCCGCCGCCATTTACAGCAACGGTATTTCCACTGTTTGAAACACTCTTGTCACCACCATAAATATTCTGATTGAAAATCATTGGTACAGGTTGTCCCATACGTGTTGTAACAAATCCTTGGGTTGTTGTAGTTTTAACATCACCACCCTTTTCTTGTTGATATGCCTGTTCAACAGGGATTGTTTGAACCAAATTACCTGGAACACTCACGTTATTAACAATCACGATACCATCACGTGGATATGATGTTCCGCCAACGGTTTTCAAAGAACGTGTATCTGGATAAAATCCGCCCGATTTTTCAATTTCAATAGATGCAGGTGCCGCAGATTTCTTTGCAACCTTGCAACCACCTTTTTTGCAATTACGCAACACATCCATAGCGGTTATGAAACGATCACGGCATTGCATTGCTGTTTCTTGTTGTCCCGTAGATGTAGCAGACAACCAACAATCAAACTTTGCCTGTGCCTCGGCTGCAACATCAGGACGAGTTTCCGTAGCATCATTTTTGAATTCTTCGATCATATCAAAATATGCCATTTCCAGTTCGGCAGCCTCAGACTCATCATCCACAGCCCAATTACCAACGGTTTCTGGGAATGGTGTTTCACCAGAAAATGCGGTTACAGCCTTGCCTGCGAACAATTCACCCATTTCTGGGTATCCAGATGTTCTAGCATTATAAATTGCATAAGAACGATAATTCATTGCCAACTGATTCAAGAAAGAATCTTTATGTGGTGCAGAATAAACATCCAATTTTTCAACATAGTCAACTGTTGGTGTTGACATGTCCATATCACCACGATTTGAACCAGCGCAAGCCCCCAATGCAATCACCGAGGTTATCGCTAAAATATGTGAAAATAATCTGTTTTTCATTTATGTCGTCCTTTCTAAATAATTCTTTTTAATTATTATACTCTTTTTTTGTCTTTCAGTAAAGCGGAAAAAACAAGCACTTATTACTGCAACAACTGTAATGCCGCACCACCAAAACTGCTTAATCCCTGGGCTCCACCACCTAATCCTTTGACAGCATCCATTATACCACCAACATTTGACTGCTGGCCACCCGGGGTAATCGATTGAGACAAACTGGATATTGTTCCTGTTACCAACGAAGAATATGCTTCTTTATTAGCCTTGGAAATATTTTCTGGCGAACACTTTTTTTGCTTTTCCAACAATTTAACATACATGCTTATTTCATCGGCTGTATAATCTGACTCGCTAAACTGAATTTTTCCAAAGATTTCATATATATTGGATACACTTTTCTTTTTCGCATCGGCACACAAATCGCCACCATCTGAACAATACTGTATCCACGCAGCCTTTGGATACCCCTGCCAAATTCTGCCATTATCCGTAGAACTGTTAAAGGTATCAACACATGGCTGTAAATTTGCCTCTAAACTGGCTGCGACATCGGCGGCATAACTGTTACCGGGACCACATGCATCCCATGATCCCATAAACTTTTCCACAGATTCAGGTCCAACCATAGCATATTCTTTAACCATTTTATTCACCCAATCAATTTCAGACTGGGTTGGCTTACATTCGCCCTCTAACTGCTTTAACTGGTTTTTCATATTTGTAACATTGGATACTAATCCTATAACCCCAGGCAACAAAGAATTCGATGTAATCGCCTCTATGCCACTGGCCTGCTCTTGCTGTTTAACCGAAGATGCTTTTTTCACCACAGGCTTAGCAGCCATGGCAGCAAAACCGACCATGCAAACACAGGCACATAATAAAATTGCAAAATATTTCTTCATCTCTCTGTGCTGACATTATATCATAAAAAACGCCACTAATAAATATAAAAATTGCTTTTTGGTTTATCGTGTGCAAATATGGTTATATGTCATCGAACAACAGAAATTTTATTATTTTTCAAAAACACCGCCGTTTAACTCGGTTGTGGCAATTTTTATTTACTGGATGGGGATTGGTAATGGTTGCCGCATTGGTTGCTGGGGCCGTTTTTACCAAGCAGTTAATTTGGACACCAATATCTGCAATAAATATGGTTGATGTTGCATCCAATCAGTTCAAGATGACAAACGCAAATTTTGCAGGCACAGACCGCCAAGGCGAACCTTTTTCTATTCATGCAAAAATTGGTCGTCAAGAATACACAAATCCTGATATAATATATCTGGAAACTGTCCATGGGACCGTTGTTCGTAAAGAAAATGGCACAAAAATTACTGATGACATCCGTTCTAATACCGCAGAATTCAACCAAACAACCCGTATTTTGAAACTGCAAGGAAATGTACGTGTTGATTCCAGTAACGGTGACAAGGCAAGAACAAAAGAAATGGTGATAAAATTATGAAACAATCTGTATTACGCATAGAACATTTATCAAAAAATTATGGCAATCGCACAGTCATTCGTGATATTTCGATGATTGTCCGCCAGGGCGAATCGGTTGGATTGTTGGGACCAAATGGTGCTGGTAAAACAACTGCGTTTTATTGCATCACCGGTCAATTAAATGCCACATCGGGACAAATTTTTCTTAATTCCCAAGATATAACTCATCTGCCATTTTATCAACGTGCCAGATTACACATCGGATATTTACCCCAAGAAAACAGTGTATTCCGCGGATTAACCGTTGAACAAAACATTATGGCAATCCTCGAGGTCGTAGAACCAGATAAAAAGAAAAGACAACAAAAATTAGAATCATTATTAGATGAATTTTCAATAACCAGTTTACGCAACAGCCCAGCAACCGCATTATCTGGCGGTGAACGCAGACGTGTTGAAATTGCACGTGCATTGGCAAATGATCCAAAATTTATTTTATTGGATGAACCATTTGCTGGAATTGACCCAATCGCAGTAAATGAAATTCGTTCATTGGTATCACAATTAAAAGATCGTGGATTGGGGGTTATTATCACAGACCACAACGTCCGTGAAACACTGGGAATCACAGATCGCAGTTATGTTTTGCACGATGGGAAAATATTAAAAGAAGGTACCGCCAAAGAAATTACCGCCGACAGTCGTGTTAAAAAAGTGTACCTGGGCGAAAATTTCAGTATGTAAAAACACTTAAATTAATTGGTTACAAAATTCATCTGGTATTTCTATTTTTGTTTGTTTATCTTGCCATAATACGAAATCAATTTTTTTAACATCAGAAATTTCTGCACAGAATTTATCATCAAATAGTTTTATAATTTTTTTACCATCTGGCGATTGCATATACCGATAAAAATTATCTATATATTTCAAATATAAATTCCACATCACATCTTTACGCATATTTAAATCACCCGTATTAATACGTTTAAATTTAAAATGCTGGGTTGCAACAACACTATCCCAAATAGGAAAAGACGAATCCAAATGATGCAACATCTTTGATGCAAATGATATTTCGCAACGTCCTGTTATATCACATATACCCAAAAACACACCTTTGGCTTTACAATTTTTATCATTTTTAAAACTTATATTTTCATGTTTGTTTTTTTCCATATTTTCGAAATATTTATCTTTATTCGAATCCGACAAGCCGCGACTCAGCCCATAAAACCCGATATATTTCTTTTTAAAAATCTCATTTTCCGTAATCGGTTTTGTATCACGATTATTCAACAGATAGTTATAAATATTAACGCCATTTTTTAATTTTTTTTCTCTAATATTTGATTTACAACAAATTCCGAAATCATGACTACCCCCTTTTTGTTTTATAAACGAAGCATAAAAAATAAAATTCACAATACAACACAACCAAAGATGCGGCGCGATACTCATTTTTTAAAACAAAAAATCGCCTACATAGCGATTTTTTATTAACCAAAATTGGTGGTGGACGCGCAGGGACTCGAACCCTGGACCCACTGATTAAGAGTCAGTTGCTCTACCAACTGAGCTACGCATCCAAAACTAAACAGCCCAAATTATATAATAAAATCTGATAAAATCAACCACAATTTACTTTTTCAAATAATTTATTGGATTGTATGCTCGTGTACCCTTACGGATTTCAAAGTGCAACTGGGATTGATCCACCCTGCCCGATGAACCAACCGTTCCAATTTTTTGACCAACGACAACCGTGCTGCCACGTTTAACACACATAGAATCCATATGGGCATACACCGTCATCCAACCGTCTGCATGTTGAATTATAACCAGATTACCCATTCCTTTTACTTCATTCCCTGCATATGCAACAATTCCATTTTCAGATGCTGATACCACCGCACCCTTGGTTGTTTTTATGTTGATTCCGTCATTAAACAACCCATTTGGTTTTGAACCATACCCAGACAAAATCTTGCCACGCACCGGCCACGAGAATTTAGACGATGATCTGGCCGCCAATTGTTTAGCCGCACGTTTTTGTGGTGTTGCAGTTTTCTGCACAGATTTTTTAGTATCTTTTTTCTCTGTCTTTGGTTTTGTATCTGTCTTTTTCTGTTCAACTTTTTTCGCAGTATTTTGTTTTTGTTCCGCCTTTGGCTTTGCCTTAGGTTCTGTTTTTGCTTTTTGTTCAGCCTTTGGTTTGGTTGCTGATTTATCTGTCGCTTTTGGTTTTACCTGTGGTTTAGCATCGGTTTTTTTTGCATTCTTTACCGGCTCGACTTTTTTATTTTCAGCATTCGGTTTAACCTCGGCTTTCTTAACCTCTGGCTTTTTAGGTTCTGGTTTTACATCTTTTTTAACTTCTTTAACCTCGGCTTTTTTCTCAACCTTTTCTACCTTTGCAACCCCTTGTCTTTCAGATTTTTCTGCAACAGATTTTGCCTCTGCCACTTTTTCTATCTTTTTAGGTTCGGTTTTTACCGCGGCTCTGACCGTCGTATTTTGTGGCACAGATAAAACATCTGGGACTTTTAATTTCTGTCCAACCGCCAACGCAAATGGTGGTGTGATTTTATTCATCACCGCCAAATCATTAACTGGCACAGAATATTTACGCGACAAAGAATACAATGTATCGCCTTTTTCAACAGTTATTTCATTCAGCTGTGCACGCACTGGTTCTGGTGTTTTTTCGACTTTGGCTTCTGTTTTTTTAGGTTCTGTCGCTTTTTGTTTAACCTCGGCTGGTGCTTTTTCTACTTTATCTACAGCCTTTTCAACTGGCTTACCATTTACATAATCAGGAATTTTCAAATCATCCACAATCAAATCAGGTTCATTTTCTTGTTCCAAAGATTCTTCTTCATCCTCTTCTGCATTATCTTCTTCTGTTGTTTCTTCATCGACACTGGATTCTGTATTTTCTGTTGTATCAGACACATCTTCTTTTTCGTCTTGATCTGGCATTGTATAATCATCCGCAGGCGAATATAAAACATAATCTGCCTCTGTAATATCGCCATTACCATACACAGTTGGCGAAGCATATACACCATAATCCGCCACCGCGGTTTTATAAATCTCGCTATCTGGTTCTGCTAATAATGTTGGATATCGTTCAGAAATAAAATCACCCACACTATCGGGTATAGAAGAAATCTTGGGCTGTAAATCACATCCCCCAAACACGACAACAATACCCAAAACAAACACCCAAATAAAACTTCTCATACAAAAGATTATACCACATTTTTACCAACAAATAAATGGTTTGATTGGTTTAATCGTCTTTACGCATAAATAAAACACTTAATTCAAACAATCCCCACATTGGCACAGCCAACAATAATTGGGACACCACATCAGGCGGTGTTAAAACCGCAGCAATAACAACAATGAAAACCAACGCATACCGCCTAAAACTAACAACCACAGAACGTTTTAACACACCTATTCTGTTCAAAAAAATCATGACAACGGGCAATTGAAAAGCAATTCCAAAAACTTTTAACAACCTAATAGCAAATGTTAAATAATCACGCACAGCTGGTAAAATAACCGCTGGCACGGGGGATGCCTGATTTAACTCGATAAAAAATCCGAAAACAAACGGAAATAAAATATAAAAAGCAAACCCTGCACCAATCAAAAATAATACTGGTGACGCAATCAACATTGGCCAAATAAAATTCTTTTCTTTTTGATGTAATCCTGGTGCAATAAATGCCCATATATGCCATAACACAACTGGCAAAGATATTAAAATCGCAACAGTAACCGCCAAAGACAACCGTATCATCAACCCATCTGTCAAACCATTATACAGCAAATGTCCGTGCCAAATTTTCAATAACGGTGCTGTTAAAAATTCCTGACACCATGGCGACACATACCATCCAAAAACAAATGCGCATAAAAATATAACAACGCACCACAAAAATCGCCTACGCAATTCAGCAAAATGTTCCATCAAAGTCATTTTTTTTGTCATCATTTTGCTTTACTCTTTTTGGATTTTTTTATTGGTTCAGAAAAATCATCTAACACATCATTGGTTGTTGTGCAAATAATATCATCAATTGGTTTTTCTAAATCTATTTGATCCTTTATTTTTTCAGATGCATCAGTAATTTTCCAAATCAATTTACGAATAAAATTCACAACACGTGCCAACCACCGTGCAACATCAGGCCAATACTTAACCGGCACAACTAAAATTGCGACAATCAAAATTACTAAAAATTCAGCCCAACTAATACCAAACATTTTTAATCATAGAAAGAATCACCACTGGCATTGCTGACAGTTTTATGACGTTGAATCTGAAAGTAATTCTTATCAAAATCTGTTTTTGGTTTTAAATTACGAAAAACGACGTCTGTGCTGGTTCCTGTGGCATCCACAACCGTCCATGATTTTAATTTCACAGGATTTTTATCAAACACAACCGTCATGCGTCCCAACCCTTTGTTATCACGCATATACATAGTCAAAGCAAACGTAGTTTTTGTATCAAAAGTATCCGACACAACAATATCTGCATTTTGCAAATCTATTTTTTTACGCACCAAAATTCCCGCAGGCGTACTGGATAATGGAACTGTTGTTATTTGATCCAATGATTTATCAAAGAAATACAAATCTTTACCATCAGAAATCAATTGAACCTTGGAATTTGTATAATCCAATCTGACACGACCAGGACGCAACATTGCAAATAATCCTTTGGCCATTTTTCCATTAGATGTTTGAATAAAATCCCCAGCCAACCCAGTTACAGAATTCAAATATTTTTCAGCACTTTGAACATATTTTTTATCAACCTCGGCATTCGCAGAAACAGATATAAATACGGCCATTATTGCTATCAGAATTTTTTTCATCTCTTTATACCTCCTTGAAAATATCTATAATATTTTTCTTCACATTTTCCAAACTATCACGCACAACCGCCCCAGCAGCAAACATATGTCCGCCACCACCCAGTTGTTCAGCAATTTTATTAACAGGTAAATTCTTGCTGCGTAATGATACACCAATTTGATTTTTTTTCTGTTGTTTTAATAACGCAATATATTCAACACCCTTGATCTGTCCCAATAAAGACAAGGCATTTTCACCACGACCATCCAAATTTTTATACGCATCAGAATCAACAATCGCAACCGCCAAACGATTTTTATAGAAAAATTCAGCATCGGCAACAACACGTGCCTCGGTTTGAATTGTTTTGCGTGGTTTGTTATTCAACAACTCTAACAACTTGTTTATTTCGATACCCTGCTCTACTAAATTTGCCATTATACGCAAAGGACGACCATCCCTGGCATATTTGAAATTACCCGTATCTGTCAGAATTCCCAATGCCAATACCTGTAAAACTTTGTCATCATATTTCCAACCGGCCTCGATCATTATGTCATACAACAAACAAGCCGTAGCAGATGCCGTATCATCATCCAAACACAAATGACCAATTTTGTTATCATTTTTATGATGATCTATTTCAACCAAAAATTTCGCAGCATCCAATGCAGGACGTGTTCCACCAATATTATTTACAGTTCCGTAATCTAACAATATCGCCAAATCAAACGCATTTGATAAATCAACATGTTCAAAATAATGTGCGCGACCACGCAGAGCAACATAATGCAATGCCTCGGGCACATTACCATCATATACACAAACACATTCTTTGCCATAATTCAAACAAATCAACTGATACAAAGCCAGCATTGTACACAATGCATCACCATCAGGATTTTTATGAACCGTTAACAAAATCGATTTTGCAGATTCAATTTTTTCTAAAAAAACTTTTATTTCTTGCTTCATATTTATCCAATTGCAATATCTTCGAGCATAAATTGAACACCCCTGTGTCCATTATACTCATTATCTTTTAACTTACCTAACATAGATATTGTAGTATTTGTATTAGCATCGTCCAGTAAAAAATCACCAACTGGTGTTCCGACCAAATTAAACCCAACGAATTCGACCTGACCACCCAACGAAGTCATTATTCTGCCTTTTAAATGCGAACCATTACCCATTGTTACCGCATATTTCAACACAGCACTATTTAACACTAATTCAGGTTCTGGATTCCCCTGTCCAAATGGGGCCAACACAGACAATTTATTTACTAAATTCATACTGGCACCACTGGCATCCATTTCGGCATCAACAATAATTTCTGGGACAATCGTGTTATTTCCCAACTGTTCTATCACAGACTTTTCAAGAAAATCTGCAAATTCTTGTTCTTTTTCTACTGGCAAAGAAAATCCTGCTGCCGCCGCATGTCCACCACCCTCGGACACGATACCTAATGATAACGCATTGTGAATTATTTTTCCTAAATCAACATTTGCCACAGATCGACCCGATCCATTTATAACACCGTCAATTTTAGTCGCAACACATGCGGGACGATTATATTTATCCTTTAACCGACCAGCAATAATTCCCATAACCCCGCCATGCCAATTATAGCCGCAAATAAACAAACTGCATTTACCATTTTTACAACACAGTTCCGCTTGCTCAGTCGCACCAAACATAATCGCATTTTGAATATCAATACGATCCTTGTTCATATCATTTAATTTTTCCGCCAATGCACGTGCAACCAATGGATTATCCGTCAACAACAAATCCAATGCTGGTTTTGCAGAATCCAATCGCCCTGCAGCATTCAACCGTGGTCCCAACACAAATCCTTCAACATACACAGACGCGTGTTTAACCCCCGCGACATCCATTAACACACGCAATCCTAAATTTTTTCGTGAATCCAATACCTTTAATCCTGTTGTAACAAATGCACGATTCAGGCCCACCAATGGCATAGTATCACACACAGTTCCCAACGAAACCAAATCTAAATAATCCATTAAATTTATTTTAGATTGTAATTCAGCCCTGTCCCCTTGCAAACATTGACGCAATTCCCTGTTCACAGCAACCAATGTCAAAAACGCAACACCAACACCGGCCAAATAATTCAACCCAGATTCATCATCACTGCGTTTTGGATTTACAACTGCATCCGCCTTGGGCAACACATTATCTGGGGAATGGTGATCAGTCACAACAACCGTCATACCATGCTGTTTAGCATACTCAACTTCTTTGACGCAACTGATACCACAATCAACGGTAATCAAAACTTGTGCACCATTGGCCAAAATATCATCAATTGCCGCAATATTTAATCCATAACCTTCGCCATCACGTGTTGGAACATGCCACAAAACATCAACATTTAATGCCTGTAAATATTTTACCATCACAGCCGTAGATGTAATTCCATCCACATCATAATCGCCATACACAGCAATTTTTTTACCAGCACAAACCGCATCTGCAATAATTTTTGCAGCCACCTCCATATCCCGTAAAACGAACGGGTCAGGCATATATTCTTTGATTGTTGGGGATAAAAATTTATCTATATCTTGTTGTGTAACGAACCCGCGACCAGCCAAAATTTTTTTGACCAAATCATCACTAAAATCCGTTCCAGCACCAAAATCTATACTATCCGACAACACCCATGCTTGTCCAAGCAAGGATTTTTCTACTAACCTTTTCACACTATACTCTTTTTTTTATTATCGAGTATATTATAACCGAAATTTATTTAAATAGCAACGGAAGTATTCCATCAAGTATTTTTCTGGCTGTTGGCACAGAATTCAATGACGCAGTACGCCATCCATAAGATTCCGCAACAGCCTGGGGTTCGTCCAGATTTATCATAATGATATATTGTGGCGCTTCGGCTGGGAAAATTCCTACAAATGTTGTTACATTACGTTTTTTATCAATCATACCATGCACACGTTTTTCTGCGGTTCCGGTTTTACCACCAATACTTATTCCGTTAATTCTTGTCAATTTTCCACTGGTTTCTTCGACAACACGCACCATATTTTCACGCAACTTTGCAGAAATTTCTTCGCTTAACACACGTGTTCCCTGTATCCGACCTAAATCACGTTTTTTAATTGTTGGATTTATATAAATTCCACCATTTGTTACAGCATTAACACCCAATAACAAATGCATTGGTGTTACCGCAACCGTATGTCCAAAAGACACAGCCGCGACATCGGTTATTCCCCATTTTTTAGGGAATATAGGACTTTCTGTTTTTCCAAAATCCAAATCTAATTTTTCATCCAAATGTAATTTATGGAAAAATTCTGGCTGGACCCCCGCAGGAAATTCCAAAGCGATTTGAACACTTCCGACATTACATGAATGCACCATAATTTCATCAACATCCATCCATTGTTTTTCGAACTTGGTCACATCATGGAAAGTCGTAATATATTTTCCACTTCTGGTTCTTAACACATATGGTTTACCAACAAAATATTTTTTATGAATATTATTTTCGTATGCCAGCGCAGTATTAAATATCTTGAATACCGATCCCATTTCCAACACATCACGTATCTGTTTGAATCTGCGATTTTCAACAGGATATGCAGACACATTTTCTGGATCATAATCAGGTAAAGATACCATCGCCACCATTTCACCAGTTCTGGAATTCATCAACATACCCATCGCACTTTTTGCATGATATATCTGCATTGCTTCGGCCAATCTGTCATGGAATTGTTCTTGGATTCTGGTATCCAAAGACAAGCGTAACGGATCCGTATTTTCACGCAAATACGAATCGAAAACTTTTTCTGCACCTTCTAATCCGACACCTTCTTTACCGACGAACCCAACCACATGTGCGAACAAATTATGTTTTGGATAACGACGTCTTTGTTTCGGCACAATTTCCAATCCGCTTAATTCATCTTTATATTCTTTTTCCGCAGCCTTGATATTTTTAATTTCATCTTCGGTTGCATCTTCCTTTAATACGAAATAAGAATGCTTTTTCATCAATTCGTGAACCTGATTCACAGAATATTTATATGGAAATACTTGGTGTATAACATTAGCAACCAAATCAGGATTTTTTACTGCCTTGGCTCTTAACTGTATTCTACCACTGGCAACATTTTGTGCTAACTTTACACCATTTCTATCTTCGATATCTGCACGAGTAACAACCCAATCTTTGTTATTCACACTTTTTCCAGATTGTCCTGTGCCCATAAAGCCGTAATATAAAGTTTTCAAGAAAAACACTAAAAACAGAACCAAGATTATACCATGCACCCAGCGCAATCTGGATCTTTCCAAATCACGTTTTTTTGCAACTCTGCCACCTAATCTATAAATATCCTTTCCTATCTCGAACATATATTTATTTCCTTAATGGTAAATCTTCGATTGCTGTATATTTACGGAATCCGATAATTTCCACCTGGGGATTTATCATAGAAACTTTATCTCTTAAAAATTCAGAATTAGTCATGGATTCAAACTTGGCCTGTTCCACAGAATATTCTTTCTGGATTCTCACAATTTCTTCATGTGTCCATTTCAAAGATCTGCGTTGCATTCTGTAACACACCTGTAATGTGACTACTAAAAACACAGTAATCCCCAACATCCACATGCTGATTCTAAACATCTTTTGTGCTTCATTCATATCCATCACCATTATCTATCAAGATTATATTCTATCATAAATTTTGTAAAAAACTAATCATAGAATTTAACCCAGATAATCTCCCTGCCCCTAATGCCAAATTCAAAGAAGCAAATTCCTTTCCTAAATCCATATTTTTTATCTGCTGTGGTGTTTTTCCATCAACCATAGCCAGCAATACCGCGACAATACCACGAACAATTCCAGAATCTGCAACACCGTAAAATTTATTCCCAGATATACATATTTCAACATGCGACGCACACCCAGAAATTTCAGTGCATACAGCGTTTTCAGGAACCGGTGCCAAATGTGCACCAAAATCCATCAGCATTTCTAATTTTTCAGCAGGATCATCAATCGCATTTAAAATATTTTTCATCTGTTCGTATTGCATAAAAAACTACCATCCCTGATTCGTTAAATCTAATTCTAATCTTGCAGCATCCGACATACGCGACAAATCCCATGCAGGTTCCCAAACTAATTTTACATCAACCGATTTAACACCCTTGACTTTTGATACAACATCTTTAACTTGCTGTAACAATTCTTCCATCATGGGACACGTAGGACTGGTGAACGTCATTGTAATATCAACATGTTCACGCTTAATAACAATATCATAAATCAACCCCATATCCCAAATGTTTACTGGGATTTCAGGATCAAAAATTGTTTTTAATGCATTTATAATATCATCTTTGATTATCGCCATTTTATTTCACTATATTTTTTACCACAGATATAAATTGTTCAGCATCCAGCATACTATTCCATGGTCCCACAGATACCCTGATTGAACCATCAATACCTAATAATTTATGAATCCACGATGCACACATATTTCCAACACGCAGACAAATTCCATTTGCCCCCGCCAACGTTCCAAAATCCAACACATGCATACCATCAACAACAAACGATAATAATGCGGCATCACGCGATGTTAAAATTTTTATTTTTGGAATCTTGTTTAATTCATCATACATATATTTAACAAGATTCAAATCAGGTCTATTTTTTTTCAACTCTTGAATTGCAATTCCAAAGCCACAAATTTGGGTCAATGGTAATGTCCCAGCCTCGAACTTTTCTGGTGCATTGTTCAACACCAAATCTGTATCTGAAACTTTCAATACCATACCACCACCAAATTTATCAGGCATATATTTTTCAGCATCACGAATATATAAAACACCAACACCCGTATCCGCACCAATTTTATGTCCAGAAAACACCATAAAATCGCAATCCCAAGATTTAACATCTATTTGTTCATGTACCACGTATTGCGATGCATCAACAATAGTTATAACATCCGGATTTTTTTTGCGTGCCGCGGCAATTATTTTTTTTACATCCTGTGGCCGTCCAATAACATTAGACATCGCAGTTATTACCAAAACATCTGTATTTGGAATCGAATCGATTTTGATATCAAAATTTTCATCCAATTCACATTTCAGCATTTCGCGAATTTTTCCAGCCTTTAATAATTCTTGCCATGGCAACCTTGCAGAATGATGTTCCAAATCAGACACAGCAAACGTTGACAAATTATTATACTGTGGTTGATTTATAATAATATTAACGATTCGATTTAATCCATCCGTTGCCCCAGATGTAAAAACGACCTGGGAAACATCTGCATTTATAAAATCCGCCAACTGCACTCTGACCGCGTGAATCATGTCATCGACAGCCGTGGCACGACAACACACCCCACGCCCCGCATTAGCATAGCGATTAAGCAAAAAATCTGTTTCAGCATCAATTACGGACTGTGGTTTCAAAAAGCTTGCCGCCGCATCCATATATACGATTTCTTTCATATATAAAAACCCTTGCATTTCTTCTAGATTATAATACACTCAAACCAAATATCAACAATAAGGGAGAAAAAAATGGCTTTACAACATGCAACAGATGACAACTTTCAAACTATGGTTCAGAATGGTTTAACCCTTGTAGATTTCTGGGCTGTATGGTGCGGACCATGTCGTATGTTCGGACCAATTTTTGAAACTGTATCTGAAAAGGTTCCTGACGTTAATTTTGTTAAATTCGAAATTGATGAAACAAATCGCGTAACGCCAACCAAATTTGGTATTCGCAGTATCCCCAGTGTTCTTGCATTTCGTGATGGCAATTTAATCGAGGCACGCACAGGACTGATGGACGAAGAAACCGTCATCGCATGGATTAAAGAATTACAATCCGCTTAAACCCTAAAGGAAAAGACATGGCAAAACAAAATTATAAAACTTTGGAATTACCAGCGAAATATGTTCCTAAAAAATCTGAACCATATATGTGCATAGAACAAAAGGCATATTTCTATCAGATTTTAATGGCACAAAAACAAGAAATTACCCAGGGCAATTCAGATGTGTTGAAAACCGTTCGCAATGCGGATGCAAACGAAACAGCTGGTGTTGGTGATGATACAGACAACGCATCCCAAGAACAAGCTTTGACTTTGAATTTACGTATGTCTGAACGCGACAGCAATTTATTGAAAAAGGTTAATGCGGCATTGGAAAGATTAGAAAACGGCACATTTGGTTACAGTGTTATATCAAATGAAGAAATTGGCCTTTCACGCATGTTGGCTCGTCCTTTGGCAACAATGACTGTCGAAGAACAAGAAGAATACGAGGCAAACAAGCAATAAATGAAAAACAAATAAAAAAACCGGGTTAAAAAACCCGGTTTTTTTTAGAATTTTTTTATTCAATCCATACATCCACCAATGTTGTTCCGTTTGCACCCCCAGAACGAACCTTGGATGTTCTGTTTGTATCAGCCCAACCAACCGTTGCAACCTCTTTATTAGTGCTTGCAGCAATTGCTGTTGTTGTAGGATTATTCTGCAAAGTAACGGTCTTATTAGTATCATTTCGAATTTCGACAGCACCATTGGTCTTTTTAATACTGCCATCAACATATGAAACAGATGCAATCGTTGTAGACTGCGTAGCAGCAGCAAAACACCCACTATTTACGATAAAAAATGCACAAGAAACAAGCAAAAATCCAGAAATCCCTGCTCTCAATCTCATAATGTAACCTTCCTCTTTCCTATAATAGTACTAAATTTCCAAATTTAATGCAAGCACAATAAAGCACTATTTCTTAACAACTTTTTTCTTTTTCTGACTTTTGCTGGTTTTCTTTACTTTTTTTGTTTCTGTTTTTTCTGCTTTAACAGATTTTTCTTCTGATTCTTTGGATGATTTTTTCAGCTCACGTTTAAAAACGTTAACACCATTTGCCAAATTCTTCATCATTCCTGGGATTTTACTGTGACCAAACACGATCACCAACAAAATCAAAATGACCAGAATTTCAGTTGCACCCAATCTTCCAAACATTTCATACGCTCCTTACTTTTTATTTTGCGACATAGCAATCTAAACCATCAGATTTTGCGTTACGACAAAAACCATTGGCATCATTCGAAGTGCTAAACGCAACACGCAATCTGTATGTTGTACGGCCATCTTTTAACACAGATGCCAAAACAACAAATTGTTTTCCTGCGAACAAACTACTGTGTTCTACACGCATCTTTTTACCAGCAGCATCTGCGGCATCTCTGGAACTATATGAACCAAACTGAACATACCAACCTGCCCCAGATGTTGTTTGCACCTTTTTCACAGCAGGTTTTGCAGTCGCCTTTTGTGCTGTCTTTTTTGCTTCTGGCTTTGCTACAGGTTTAGATTCTGTTTTTGGTTTTGATTCTACTTTCATAACTGGCTGAGTTTCTTTAACAACCTTATTAGGATTAAACACAACCTCGCGTCTATCTTCTATGACACGAACATTATCGTTTTCAGTTGGCTGAGCCGCTGTTGTTGGTTGTGGTGCTGGCTGTTGTGGTTCAACCTTGACCTCGTTCACTGGAACCTGTAATGGCTGTGGATTTGCATCTGGCACCGGTTGAGGCATTGGTTGTGGAATTTCACCACCATCAACAACCACCTCTGGTTCAGCATCCAAATCAATTTCTACTGACGAAGACGAATTACCGCCAACGGTCCGCACAATGATATATGTGGCCAACGCAATCACAATCAATGCGACACTCAACAACAACCAAGGTCTGCGTGGACGTGGGCTTGCAAAAGCGGCCTCTGGCAAAGAATCGGATGTATCATCATCCAAATCCAATAAATCCAAATTTGTATTGTCTTCTGTATTCATAAGAAACTCCCTTAGATTTTCACTTATCTAGGGGATATTATATCATAAAAAAAGAACTAAAACAAATAAACCTTGATATTATTTTGGCATTTGTCCGAAATGAGGTGGCACAATCAACTTTTGATTTTGTTCAACAATGGGTTCAACCTCGCAATTACAACAACCAGACAAACAACCCAATACAGCCACAAACAATCCGAATAAAACAAATTTCTTCATCTTTTTTTCCTTTTAAACAAATTATGCCCCAATCAAACGACTGGGGCAAACAGTTTTATTTTGGCATTTTTACCGATTCTGTCATCTGGGCCAAAAATTCTGACAACGGCATAACATCTTGTTGTTCAACGCCTAAACGACGCAATGTAACCGTTTTATCAGCCTGTTCTTTTTCACCGACGACTGCGATAATTGGTGTTTTTGCCAATGACAATTCACGAACCTTGTAATTCACTTTTTCATCACGCAAATCTGCACGAGCATAAACCCCATTGTCACGCAAATCCGCAACAATGCTTTCCGCATATTCACGATATTTTTCAGACACAGGAACTACAACCACAGGTTCTGGTGATAACCACAATGGCAAATTACCACCCGTAGATTCTAATAACACACCAAAGAATCGTTCAATAGAACCCAATAATGCTCTGTGCAACATAATTGGACGATGTTTTTCACCATCTTCGCCAATATAAGACAAATCAAATCTTTCTGGCAAATTCATATCCAATTGCACTGTTCCACACTGCCATACGCGTCCCATAGAATCTTTCAGGTAATTATCAATCTTTGGGCCATAGAAAGCGGCATCATTTTCTGCAATTTCATATTCAATGCCATTGGCATCCAATGCATGCTTTAATGCACCTTCGGCCTTGTCCCAAACCTCATCTGATCCGATACGGAATTCAGACAATGGACGAGTAGCCAATTTCATCATAATTTTGTCGAATCCGAATTTGTTGTAAATATCTTTGATGAAACGCAATACTTTTACAACTTCTTCTTCTAACTGTTCTTCTGTGCAGAAAATGTGGGCATCGTCTTGGGTAAATTCACGCACACGCATCAACCCAGACAAACCACCTGCGGCCTCGTAACGACAAACCTTACCAAATTCAGCCAAATACATAGGCAAATCTTTATAAGATTTAATTCCTTGACCGAACACCAACATACCGCCCGGACAAGACATTGGTTTTACACAGAACACTTTGCCATCTTGGGTTGTTCCAGAATAATTATGTGCACCATATTTTGCCCAGTGGCCACTGCGTTCCCACAAACATCTGTCCATAATGGATGGTGTTGAAATTTCAAAATAACCAGCACGTTCTTGACGCATACGCAAATATTCAATCAAGCGACGATAAATTTTGAATCCCTTGTCATGCCAGAACACCGCACCTGGTGCATATTCAGGTTCAAAATGGAACAAATCCATCTCTTTGCCCAATTTACGATTATCGCGTTTTGCTGCTTCTTCTTGCATTTTCAAGAATTCATCCAATTCTTCTTTGCTGGCAAATGCATCAACATAGATACGTTGTAACATTTTGTTTTTGCTATCACCCTTCCAATATGCCCCAGCAACAGTTCTGATTTTAAAACCATCCCTTGGCAAATCTTTGGATGATTCAACGTGTGGGCCACGACACAAATCTGTGAAATCACGGAAAGAATAAATAGATAACTTTTCGCCTGCTGCATCGTATTCATTCAACCATTCCATTTTATATGGTTGATCAGCAAAGATTTGTTTTGCTTCTTCTAAACTAACAATTTTTTGTTCGAATCGACCATTTGACTTAATCAGCTCGCGCATTTCTTTTTCTATCGCAGCAAAATCTTCCTCGGAAAATCTGTATTCTGTATCGAAATCGTAATAGAATCCATTTTCAATAGCAGGACCACCTGCAAACTTTACATCAGGATGCAATTTCTTAACAGCTGCTGCCATAACATGTGCCAGCGAGTGACGAATCAATTCAATTGGATAAGACATAATAAACACCTTTATTTTTTATTCTTAAATTTAATTTGAAATTGTTTTGAATTATAATATGCACTTCATTTTTGTGCAAGCAATAAACACCCTAGACCCCCGCGGGGGTTGTGCAAGTGGTAGTAGTAAAGATAAATTTCTTATAAAACATACTCTTATAATAAAACAATCCTGGGAAAAAGTCAAACCTTGAAATTTTTAATTTCAGAAATCCGCCAATATATGATAAAATATAGGGAATAAGAGAGGATGAAAAATGAAAAAATTTCTGTTAATTATTCCTTTTATTTGCGGAATTGCCTTTATCAATACGGTTCGTGCCGATGATGTACAAATATGCACCGACCCAGAAACATGCATAACAACCCGTGATGACACAATGCCTTTATGCAAAGGTGACCTGGCACAAGTTAAATGCGACAGTAATTTTTTAGATCTTTGTAATGCAACCTGCGAACCTTACTATAAAAATTTTCAAAAATGTACTACCCATGGTTCAAAATCCAACTGTATAAATATAGGTAATTATTGCGATAACAATAAAGTATACATTTATGATACACAAACAAAAAAAACATACCTTATTCCCAAAGAAGGTGCATCTTGCACCACAACAGGAAGTGACGTTGCAGTTTGCCAATATAACACAACAAATAGTCATCCTGTCCTCAGCTGTACCGCAAAAAAATGCAAATCAAATTACCACATGTGGTTCTATGATAATAAAGGAACTGGCAAAAACTCTATGGGTGTATGTTATACAAAAACACAAGCAGAAAATTATTGCTTAAACTGGTGCACAGAAAAATACAAAGATAAAAAATGCACACCTGTATTGAATGGGAAACGCACCACCCAAAATAAATTTAACAACAAAACATACAATTTAACTGATGCCTTTATCGGTTGTGAACACGAAACCAAGAAAGGTGAAACCGAAACACAACCTGATAAAACCCCTGAACAAAGTTCTTTCAATTCCGAGGTATTCTGCGATGCTGAATCCCACAAATGTTTCAGCTATTCTATTTTCGCAGATATAGATTTAAAACTGGATAAATATTTTGCCAAGGGTTCTTCCAGTGTATGGAAAAATGACGAGGGCAAATTCAATACCGCACGTTTGGCTTCCGACTCTATTGCTGGTGTGGTACTTGGAACTGTTGGCGGTGTTATCACCAGTAACATTATTAAAAAGAACCAAATTGAAAATGGATTCGAAGATTTAAAATGCACTATTGGTGGCCAAACTGTCGCAACATTTGGTGATGAATTTAGTGTTGGTATCAGATAAAAAAACGGGCATAATTGCCCGTTTTTTTTTATATCAAACATATCGGTTTTGGAAAATCGATTATACTGCCAAACAATACGGCAAAAAAGAAACATACCGATCCACCAATCACAAATAAATGCCATAATGCATGTGAAAATTTCATGCGACGCCACAAATAAAATACCACACCAATTGAATATGACAATCCGCCAGCCAAAACAAACCACATTCCACGTGCAGAAATTGTTTCTATCATAGCGGGCAACACAAACAATAATGCCCAACCCATAATTAAATACAATGACACCACCCATTTTGGTTGATTATGAGGATTCTTAAATTTCATTATTGCACCAAAAATAACAATCGCCCACATAATACCAAACATGGTCCACCCCAATCCCATATGATGACAACGATTTAAATTCACCAGTAAAAATGGAGTGTATGTGCCGGCAATCAGGGCATATATGGCGATACTGTCCCACACTTCGAAAAAACATTCACTCTTTTCACCAATCATTGCATGACACATTGTTGAACCAAAATATAAAAAGAACATTGTTGCGCCAAATATAGAACACGAAACAACAGCCCACACATTATGATATAACACTGCATACGCAACCAACATGGCCAATCCAGCAATCGCAAGTCCTATACCAATTCCATGTGTTAAAATGTTTAATACAGATTCCGAATGTGTAACTGGTCTTTCCCAACGAAAAAGTCCAGTTGCTTGTAACACGCGCAACAAACGTGATGCATGTTTATCTTGATGCACACGTTTTAATTTCGCACGAATTACGCGCTTTGATTTTGTCATACTACCCCCTACTCTTAATCTTTAAATTCACACAATTTTATCGGTTCTATTTTTATATCAGAAAAATCACCACGCATATTTTTAAACCGTGTTATATATTCGGGTTTACCCATCATATCTTCTAAAAACAACCGTTGAACTGTATAATGTCCAGAACCAAACATCACAAACACCGTATCATATTTGTTTAATGCTGTTGTAATATTTTCCACCATAAACTTATCACGTCTTAATTTCAAATATTCCCACATATCCCTGTATACACCGCCATTTGGATTAGGACCATTACGCAAAGCTCTATGCACATCATCACTATCAATTTTTTTATCAGGAAACCCGCCCTGTACAATTTTAACCATTTCTTCTTCTGATAAATCAGCAAAAACAATTGGAATATGTTTTTGTACTGCACGCACCGCAGCATATGCCAACGTATTTACCTGGAATCCACGTGCTCTGCATTTGTGTTCAAATCCAGCATTTTCCATTTCTATTAAAAACACATCTGGCTTTATACCAAATTCATCACCCAAACAATGATCCAGCATATCAAATGATATATTTAAACCATGATCATCAGCCATATAAACCAACGTTTTATTATTTGATTTAAACACAGCAACAAACGGAGAACTATCAACAAAATTCGCTATTTTTTCCGCTTTATCCCATGAACATAATAAATCAAAATTTGGTTTAAATTGCATTTTTAACTCTTTCTTTAACTCTTTGCTCCCCCATAACCTGCATTACAGAATATAAATCTGGGGTATTTGTACGACCGGTTACCGCAACACGCAAATTCATTGCAACATCGCCATTTTTAATACCCAGTTTTGTTGCAACCGCAACAATTTTATTCCACCAAGTATCTTTATCATCGGCAATATCAAACGTTGCCAAGAATTCATTTAACGCATCTTTATTAAATTCAAATTCTTTATTTGGAACAAATAAATCATCCCAGAAATATGCAATCTCGGACAAGGTTTGTTTCCATGTAATAAAATCTTTTCTGATACGTTTTGGATTATCACGTTCAATAGACAATGCACCAGTCAAATAATCAATGTCACGGATTTGCTCTTTATGCACGGAATCCCCGTATTCATTCACCCAATCAACAATTTTTTGAACCAATTCAGATACAGGTAAAGTTGCGATATGTTCCTTGGCCCACCATTCCAACTTTTTCATATCAAACAAGCCACCAGACATTGGAATCTTTTTAGGTTTCATTTCATATTCCCAAAAAGATTTAACCTGGCCTTTTAATTTTGCTTCTTCATATCCAGATGCCAAAATATTTCCGATATATTCAATCAACGCAACCGTCGGCCACCCTGCTGCAAAGAAAAATTCAACGTTTAATTCTGGGTCTTTACGTTTAGACATCTTTCGCTGTTTTCCAGTTTCTTCATCAATTTTATCCAATGTAGCAGTATGGATATAAAGCGGCGGATTCCAGCCCATCATACGAAACAACTGATAATGTAATGGTAACGAAGGCAACCATTCTTCACCACGAACAACGTGTGTAGTATGCATAAAATGGTCGTCACATAAATGTGCAAAATGATATGTTGGCAATCCATCATTTGATTTAATCAAAACCAAATCTTCATTATTTTCTGGAAAAGAAATTGAACCACGAACGGCGTCTTTACAGAAAATACGTTGTTCTGGATTACAAGTTGAATACAAACGAATCGATGGAACCTCGCCATTATCCAAATGTTTAATTATTTCTTCTTCGCTAATATCACGATCACGTGCAAATTCACCATAAATACCTGTGGCAAAACCTGCTGCATTTTGTTTTGCACGGATTTCTTCCATCTCAGTCGCAGTTAAAAAGCAAGGATATGCCAAACCCTTGGCCAACAAATCAGCCGCAACAGAACGATAAATATCTTTACGTTGCGATTGAAAATACGGGCCATATTTTTCATCATTATTATACTTAAAACCGAATCTGCGCATATTATTCTTAACAATATCAACTGCACCTTCAACCTCGCGTTTAGTATCTGTATCTTCTATACGCAACATAAATACACCACCAGATTGAGAAGCCAATTTAAAATCAATCAATGCGCTATACAAATTACCAAGATGCATAAAGCCCGTTGGGCTTGGTGCGAATCGGGTAACATATGCACCCTCGGGCAAATTCCGTGCTGGGAATTTTTCCTCTAATTCTGCAATCGTATATTTTGGTTTCGCGCCCAAGACGCGTTCAATCAAATCTGGCTTCAATCCATTACGCATTTTTGTTTTCCTTGTGTTTATAACTTTATGATTTTATACTAATTATATGGAAAAACAAGAAATAAGAACATTTGGTCGTCGTCATGGCAAAAAATTATCTGCCCGCAAACAATTTTTGTTGGACAATATTTTGCCGGCCTTTTTGCCAAAAAATATCAAAAACACCGGGAATTTAATTCTGGAAATTGGTTTTGGTAATGGTGAACATGTACGCGATTTGGCAATACGTCACCCCGATTCGATAATTATCGGTGCAGAACCATTTATGAACGGTGTTGCCGCCTTACTTTCGGCTATAACAAGCGAATCGGATAATCAAATTTTACAAGAATACAAAAATATTCGTATTTGGCCGGACGATGTCCGTAAATTATTACACGATTCGGAATTAAAATTTTCTGAAATTTGGGTTCTGCACCCTGACCCTTGGCCCAAGGCCAGACATGAAAAACGTCGGTTATTAAATTCTGATTTCTTGAAATTGCTGGGCACATTTCTGGATACAAACGGACAAATAATTATCGGCACAGACCATTGGGAATATTTCGATTGGATTGTGAACGAGGTTAAAAAAACTTCTCTATATGCATCGTTTCCGCCACTTTCTGTTATTCACACACGTTATGCTGAAAAAAATATGGCCGAAACGGACACCCCAAAATATTTGGTTTTAACCAATCAATAACTGACAAAACATTTTAGCTTTAAATCCGGACACCCAGCACAAGCCAACCTGTACACCTGCTCTGCCCTAGTATAACTCTCATTTAACAAAACATGTAATTCCATATCTGGATTCGCATTCCATCCAGACAATGCCGCATAAATGCGCCCAGTAAAATCAGATTTTTCTTTATCTTCATGGCTTAATATCAGTAACAATGCCGATGCCTGTATTTTCTTTAACGATTCGAAAACCCGTTCCCAATCTAATGGCCAAACATCAAATATATCCAAACCTATACACAAATCTTTGTTAAAAAACAAATCCGCACGCACAGACACAAACGAATCGACGAATCGTTCTAAATCAGACAATTTAACAATAATTTGTGCAGCATCAGCCCCATTTTTAAATGCTGTCTTTATATCAACCGCCAATTCCGACATAGTATGTTCATTGATATTTGCAACATTAAAACGGGTCATCAATTTTAAATTTAACTTTTCTAACCATGGCCAAACAACCTTTATCTCATTTGGTGCCACCGATACTGCAGGAATCTTCATATCGGTAATAAATTCGGCCGCCCCAGCCAAATCAGCCCCATCACTGCCATCTGGTACCCATAATGATATTGTTTTTACAACGTCCTCGTCATTAAAAATTTCTTTTATATCTATCATAATACTTTCTAGTTTATCATAAATATGATATAATTAAAACAAATGAAATTATCAGAACGTGTAAATCTTTTATTGCTTGGAACATTATGGACATTGGCCATAGTGCTGATATTGGATTTTTGGTTAAATACGGCATATAACTTTAACATTTTTTCCAGCGACCATTGGAAATTCGTATCTAATTTACAGGCCACAAATCAACATATCGCTTCCGGATTTTATGTTGCAATTATATTGGCTGTGGTTGCTTGTATCACTGGTTTATATGTCCTATTTCGTCCTAAATTCAGGAAAATAGAATTAAACCAACCAACAAAACCAACATCTGTTCCACAACCAACACAACAACCAATTCAAAAACCGGAACCTGTTCAGCAACCAAATAACATTGCACCAGCACAACCGGTACAACCAAACATTCAAAAACCTGTGATGCAACGGCCACCACATTTACATATACAAATGCCACAAAACCCACCCAGACAACCGGTTACAAACACAAATCCACAACCATCTGTAACCACTAAACCAAAACACCCAGAATTGCTGTATGTGGATGAAATGCGGGCTGCATTTGACAAAAATGGGTACAAGGTATTATCACCCAAGATTATTTCTGGGACACCATTGTCTTTGATAGCATTGGGAACAAATGAAACATTATGGTTGGGGGCTGCAAATATTTCTCACGAACAAATGACAGATATCATTTTGTCATTTAAAAAGATTTTCCAAGAAACCCTAGAAGATATTGAAATTGATATAAATTCGTTTATTATAAACCCAACAGACACAGATTCTGTGGATGCAATTTTGGACCTTAAAACGATTGAAGAATTACCGTCTGCAATTGCAAATATTCCAAATGCCCCAGAGTCCGAGTTTGATAAAGAATCTGACAATATGAATGCTTTTGCTGGCTATATTGAAACAGTATTAACATATTTGGGAAATAAATAATGAAAATATCAGAAAGCACTGCAATCGCAAGAATATCTGATCTGGGTATGGATGATATGCCGGTGGTTGAATATACTCCAAAACCAACAAAACTGCCAGAAAATTGGTTCACTAAATATCGTGAATTGTGCCATAAATTTATGGAATCTTTGACAGAATGTTCCACAGAAATCGCATTTATGAATTTATCACAAAATGAATTTATGGCGCTGATTACAGGTCGTGCCCTGCCACGCAACACATCAATCAGATGGCGGATTCCAATCACAATGGGTGGGGAAATGTCAATCGACAATATGTTTCTATGCCGCACTTTTCCACACTCACAAAATCTGGACAGATTTATTCTCGAACAGTCAGGCAACGAAACAATATGGTTACCCAATCCGGCCAAGGCAATATACGTTCCTTCACATACGGCCAGTGGCGGTGCCGGCGGTAACGCAACATCTGACCGTCTGTCACAAATGGCGGCACAATTATCTGGTAATACCCTGGAATAAAAGCGATAAAGGTGTACAAATGAATTTGGATGAATTTTTATCTACTATAAAAACCAAAGGTGCACTTATTTGGGGGCCTTGCAATGTTCGTGCCATAGAATATGCAAATTCACTGTTACAACAAAAGAAATGTGCAATGCTGCCAAAGTTTATGCTGGATTTATACACAAAAACGGCTGGCATCAACCTGGGTGTCGGTTATATTTTTGGACCATCTGAATTACCAAACGGGAAAAATTTTCCAATCCCAGATATTGTTAAAATAAACGATGAAATTCGTAATATTCCGTCCCTACACAATAAAACATTATTTGCTAGAAACGATTTATTTTGGTTTGCATTTGATGTGTTTGGTAAATGTTATATGTTGAACAACACAACTGGTACAATATTACGTACATATGATGATCCATACCGTGCATTGTACGATTGTTTAATGGGTGGAAAAATATAAAATGAAAAAAATATCTATATCTTTATCAGGACACCAAACCAGTATTTCACTGGAACCAGAATTTATCGCAGAATTACAACGCATAGCGCACGAAAACAAAAAATCTGTCGCATCCATTATTTCTGACATAGATTCATCACGCCCAGCACACTCTAACCTGTCATCCGCTATACGTGTATGGATATTGAATTCAGTTCGTAAATAAAAATTACTTCTTTTTTTCTATTCTATATGCAATAAATCCGCCAATTACACTAATCATCAAAATTATTAAAAACCATGCATCACGACCTAATAATCTGTATAATGTCATATGACTGCCACGAACTGTGCCATCTAAAATACCTGACTGCCCTATTGGTAAACTGGATATAATTTTACCATCCGCACCAATAAACGCACTAATACCAGAATAATTAGCCCTGATTACAGGCATTCCATATTCAATTGCCCCCCGACGTGCCATATCCATATGTTGATATGTTCCAGGTGTCGCACCAAACCAAGTATCATTTGACACATTTATAATTGCATCTGCAACCTCATCTTTAATAACCGCATCTGAAAAAATAATTTCATAACATACAGCCGGTGCAAAAACGAATTTCTTGTCTTTATTTATCTGTAACGCAATTGTTCTGGCACCACCCCCAGATGTTAAATTAGCAGGTGTCGGCACAAACTTAATCGGGCCATATTCACCAAACGGAACCAAATGGGATTTACCATAAAATTCAATCATTTTTCCAGAACTATCAGATATAGCCAATGCGTTATAAACCTTTCTGTCATAATCAACAACATTTGCACCAATTAAAACCGGTATTTTTAATTGCTTCGCAATCGGCATATAATCATCAGGCATTAACGCAAATGGATAAGATGTTTCAGGATATAAAGCAACATCTACATTTGACACATCACCAGCCATTTTTACCAATTCTTCGACCCGAGCTTCTGCCCGATTTAATGCATCCGCACGCGATAAAGCAATCTTGGACTCTTGTGTTGTAACTGGTTGCACAATACGCACAACAATCGAATTTTCACCCAAATTTGATACAGATATATTGTTATACCCATATCCCATTCCAACACACAATAAAATAAAGAAAAATCCAAAAGAAACCCAATTTACTTTGTTTGCCCTGTTATGTAAAATCTGTACAACCGACGCAATCATACCCATTATAACAAATGTCAGCCCCAATGCACCAAACAAAGACATAGAGTTAGAAATCACACCACTGGACAATGTTATATTTGAAATTGGATTCCATGGAAATCCAGTTAAAAACCATTCACGCAACCATAAAACAAATGTACAACCAAATGCGAACACAAATGGCTTTACGCCTGATTTAGTGTATATACATTGTGTAAATACATACGGAATAACAAAGAATATAATACCAAAAATTCCAATTCCGATTAACGCTGGCACGGTCCAAACTGCAAATTGTTTTGTTATTTCTGGAACAACATAAATAGAATGCACAGTCCACCAAAACATAGAAATTGAATACATGGCACCAAACGGCATTGCCCGTAACCAAGCCCGCCAAAAACCGATTTTTTCATTATCTAAACACAATAACCAATATGCACCTGCAATTGCTAAAACTGTTACCCACCACATATTAAATGGCGCAAACCCTAATGACGCAACCCCACCAAACAATGCACATAAAAGATATTTCCACCATGCAAATTTTTTTGTATTTTCATCCATATATGGATTTTTTATTCTCAATTTTTTCAATACAGCAATTTCTTTTGATTCCATCACTTTGGCCTGAGCATCCGTTAAATGATCATATCCCAACAAATGAAACATGCCATGCACAACCATATGCGCAACATGATCTTCGACAGAAATTTTAGCATCTTTGGCCTCGTGAACAACAGTATCTAATGAAATATAAATATCACCCAACAATATATCATCACCTAATTCAAAAGATAAAACATTCGTGGGCTTATCCATATCACGATACATTTTATTCAATGCATGAATTTCATCATCATCAACCAAAGTAATCGAAACTTCAGATTTTTTATATTTTATTCCAACGACCGCATTTGCAATTTTTTCAAAATTGATATTATATTTTTTCCAACGCTTATCATTATAATTAACAAAAACCTTCATTCCGTCACCTCTATATGCATTGTTTCTGCGTTTTTTTATTTTTTACCCAGCCCTGTTTTTTTTGCAATTTTTGAACGTAACTTTGCATATCCAGGTGCAACCACAGGATAATCATCTGGTAAATCCCATTTTGCTCGATATTGTTCTGGGGTCATATTATAACGTCTTTTTAAATATCTGCGTAACATAACATGCCAAGTTCCATCTTCCAGACATTGAATTTTATCATGCTGTACCGAATCGGCAATTTGTTGTGGTGTAACAGATGTTCCACGCAATGTGGCTCTGGCCGCATTTACCGCATCAGTCATAGACAAAGACGGATCGTGTGCCATAGCCGCAGCAGCCAAATTAGCAACAGCCAATGTAAACTCACTATTTTTTATATTATTTACCATTTGCCAAAAATCCTTTTATTTACTACAATTATACCACAAATAAACAACAAATAAACTGAAAGTCAAATTATAATGGAAAAAGATACCAGACCACTTGCTGATTTAATGCGACCCTCGGACATTTCTGAAATTGTCGGCCAAACGAATTTACTGGGCGAAACTGGACTTATTCGTCGCATGGTAGAAAACCATAAATTATCAAATTTGATACTATGGGGTCCCCCAGGATGTGGTAAAACAACAATCGCACGCGCTTTGGCACATACGGTTGATATGGACTTTGTTCCAATGTCTGCGGTATTTTCTGGCACCAGCGACATAAAAAAGGCAATGGATGCCGCACGAATGAATCGAGAAATTGGACGTAACACCCTTTTATTTATCGATGAAATTCATCGTTTTAATAAAACACAGCAAGACACCTTGTTACCATATCTCGAAGATGGCACTGTGGTATTTATGGGTGCAACAACAGAAAACCCCAGTTTTAATTTAAATAACGCATTATTATCACGTTGTCATATTGGTGTTTTAACATCACTGAGCACAGATGATTTAATGATTTTAATTGAACGCGCCGAGAAATTTTTAAATAAAAAATTACCATTAACAATGGATGCAAAAATACACCTGGCCCAGATGGCTGATGGCGACGCAAGATTTTTATTAAACACCGTTGAATATTTAATCAATGCAAACTTTAAAAACGATTTAGATTCCGACGCATTGGATAATGCGATTCAAAAACGCGCACCGTTGAGTGATAAAGCCAGCGATGAACACTATAATTTAATATCTGCTGTTCATAAATCATTACGTGCCAGCGACACTGATGCCGCGTTATATTGGGTTGCCCGTATGATGACATCCGGCCAAGATGCACGTTATATATTCCGCAGATTAACACGCTTTGCAATGGAAGATATCGGTCTGGCTGATCCAAACGCGGTACAAATGGCGATTGCCACATGGCAGGCATACGAAAGAATGGGCAGTCCCGAAGGCGACATCGCATTAACAGAATTGGTCGTATATTTGGGTACCGCACCAAAAAGTGCCGCATGCGAACGTGCATTACACGATTCATATAATACCGCAAAAAAAACTGGCAGCCTGCCCCCACCAAAAAACATTTTAAATGCACCAACAAAAATGATGAAAGACATGGGCTATGGCGCAGGATACATTTATGAACCCGATACCGCATCTGGCTTTTCTGGTCAAAATTGTTTCCCAGAAAAAATGTCCAGGACCAGATTATATACCCCAGTCGAACGCGGTTTTGAACGCGAGATAAAAAAACGTATCGATTATTGGGACAATTTACGTGAAAAAATAAACGGAAAAAAATAATGCCAATTTGGCATTATTTTTTAGAATAAAATATTCACATACGCACCAACCGCAGAATCTTCCCTTTCATATTCGTATGAATATACCGCGCCATATTGTGTTCTGCCAAATTGATGTATAACTTTTACCTTTAACCATTCTCTATCAAATCCAGGATCTGTTGCAACACGGGCTGTTAAACCAAATCCCAAACGCCAACCATCAACCATACGGAAATATGCCTCAGGTATAAAATCCAAGAAAGCCATTCCATTTGCATTATCAAATATCCATGTTGACTTTACCGTTCCAGACAAAGACACACCCGCCCATTGACGTCCGAAACGCAATCCAGCAAAATATGTGGACTTTGCAAAGTCAGGCTCACGCACATTGCGATTTCCCGCAAACTTTGCACCAAATAAAACATCACTGGATACACCCGCAGAATTACTTTCCGCAGCCCCAGAACGATAAACCCCAGACAATTCAATACTGGAAAACCCAGTTTCTTTACGGTCACGAACAAAGTCAAATTGATAATGAACATTGGCACCCATATTAAACCTGTCATTTGCACCATATGAAAATGCCTGGCCCAGACGCAAAATGTCATTACCATAATCAACAGATGTTGTTGATAACACATGTTCATTCGACAACATATACAATGGATCAGACGTATCCACTGGTAACAATTCGTCATCCATTGAATACGCCGAGCCACATATAGCCAATATTCCTAAAAAACCGCAAATTAACTTTTTCATATTAATCGTTCTTCTAGAATTGGAACATTACTTGTAAACCAGCAGACCATTCTTGGTATTTAGACAGTTTTACTTCACCCATTAAACCACTGTTCCATGATGCCTGTGTTAATGGCAAAGTTCCGCTGTGTACATACAATTTTTTGCCATTTGCTGTATCATACAAAGATGTTTTTACATACAAATTCAAAGCAAACAAATCGTTTGGTTGCCAACCGAATGCACCCTTGATAGAGAATTGGTCATGCCAATCATACCAACCGTACATACCTTCGACATTCAATGTCCAATCTTCATCCAATACGGTCCAAACACCAGCACCCAATTCTTTCATCAACAAAGAATTGCTGTTGTCACCATAAACCATCATACCCCATTCATTTGTATCATGATTTTCGATATAATCACCGTACAAATCGCCTTCCATATTTATAATCCAACCACGTAACACACCATAGATTGTAGAGGTTGAAACCTTGTATCCGGCCTTGATATCAGCAATATAATAATCGATACCATGTTTTTGGTGTTCATAATATCCAGATATTGTTGCAATCCATTCATTTGTATCAACAATACGACCTTGCAACCCGATACCATAAACATTCAAACCATCAGATTTATATTTATCTGTATCACCCAAAGAATTTTTCCATGTCAATTTATCATTATTATATTTTGCCATGGCCTGTACAGCGATACGATCTGTAATACCGAAACTTAAATCTTCTTTGATTGATAATTCTGTTAATTTTCTTTTCACATCAACAAATTTATATGAACCTTCCATATATTCACCTGTTGTCACAGAACCAAATTGGAACTGCAAAGGTTGATAAAATGGATTTGCGATGAAATATTTACGTCTGGCTGTCTTTTTAGTATATGTTTCGCCATGTGTATATGTACGTTTTGTTGCATATTCAGATTCTTGTGTAACAGATTGTTCCACAGGTTCCGCATTTTGTTGTACAGGTTCAACACGTTGATAACGATGTGTTGCCCCAGAATTTCTGCCCATATCACCATACATTCCAGAACGGCCCATACGATTACCATATTGACCCGCAGATATTCCGCGATTCACCCTAATCACATCACCATTAGAGTTACGCATATCTATACTGGAATACATACTGCTGCGGCCTGTACCAGCACCAGCATCCATCATAGTAATACAGCCCAAAACAGCGGCCACACCTAACAATTTCATTTTCATAATAAATTCTCCTTTCGTGGAAATTATATCACATTTTTTGCCTATAAAAAAGTTTTTATTTATAATATGTGACGTTTATTATTAGCGTCTGGCGGACTGACAATGCCCTCTTGTTCCATACGTTCCATAAAGCCGGCCGCCTTGTTATAACCGATACCTAACCTGCGTTGTAAATAAGAAATCGTAGGTTTTTTATCTTTGATAACAATTTGTTTGGCACGTGTATACATATCGGCATCTTTGTCTTCCTTGGAACTAAATGTTTCACCAATCGAGAATCCACCACTGGCATCATCACCACCGACTGCACCACCCTCGGCTACACCTTGGACATATTCAGGTTCGCCCTGTGAACGCAAGAAATCCCCAATCTTTTTTAATTCCTTGTCAGAAATGTATGCACCATGTATACGCACCAAATCATGTCCAGAATCACTGTACAACATATCACCACATGCCAATAATTGTTCTGCACCCTTTTCACCCAAGGCAGTTATAGAGTCAACAATACTGCGTGCATGGAATGAAACACGGATTGGGAAATTCGATTTAATAACACCAGTAATAGTGTTCGTATCAGGACGCTGGGTCGCCATAATCAAATGGATACCTGCTGCACGTGCCTTTTGTGCGATACGTTGTACACATGCCTCGACATCCTTGCGAGCCACCATCATCAAATCGGCAACCTCGTCAATCACGATAACAATGTATGGCATATCAGACAAATCTACCTCTTGGGTTTCAAATATTAACTCACCAGTTTCTTCATCTGTTCCAACTGCGACTTGCTTGGTTACAACCTCGCCTGCTTCACGTTTTGCAGAAACTATTTCGTTATAACTTTCTATATTTCTGGCATTAACAACTTGCAATCTTTTATAACGATCTTCCATTTCACGCACAGCCCATTTTAATGCATTTACAGCCGGCACTGGATCCAATTTAACAATCGGGGTAATCAAATGTGGAATATCATCCCAGAATCCAAAATCAACCCCCTTGGGATCGATAATAATCAACTTACATTTATCAGGTGTAAAATGATAAACAATAGATGTAATAATTGACTGCACAAATACAGATTTACCAGTTCCCGTATGTCCTGCAATCAACATATGTGGCATTTTTGCCAAATCGTAATACAATGGGTTACCACCAATATCCACACCCAATGCCAACGGTATTTTAAATGGAGAATTCATAAACATATCATTTTCTATCAAACCACGAAACTTTACCATTTGTGGTTTTAAATTCGCCATTTCCACACCAATCAATTGTGTTGATGGAATTGGTGCAATACGCATATTTTTGGTTGCCATTGCACGAGTCATATCCTTGACCGTTTTGGTTACATCTGTCAATTTAGTTCCACTTTCTGGCAAGAAATCATACAACGTAACAATTGGTCCCGGATGAATTTCAGTAATATGTCCAAACACATTATATTCTGCAAAATGGGATTCCATTGCCTCTGCATTTTTCTTTAATTCTGGTGTTACGACACCCTTACCAAATACAGACATTTCCAAAAACGCAGGATCTGGCAATTCGTATTCATATTCTTCGAGTTCTTCGGCCTCGACCTTTTTCTTGACGGTTCTTATTCTTTTTGGTTTTGGTTTTTCTTCTACTACTTCTTCAACTTCTTCTTCGGTCTCTTCTTCCTCTTCGTCCTCATCCTCTATATCTTCACGCATTGGCAAAATACGGAATGCAGACAAAACCCAACGTATTGAATTCCAAACCAGATGAGCAACCTTGATAACATATTCTAACTTTATATTTAATAAAACACCAGCCATCCAGAAAAAACCAACCAAAGATAAAATACCAACCAATATTTGCCAATTTCCCATAAACGAATAAAAATCAGATGATGCAATAGCCCCCAGCATTCCACCAAACGATGCCCCCGGAATCAGCATACCAAATCCCATACAACCCAAACACAATGCAATAAAACCACGCAACACATTATATTCTGGACTGGTTTCTTGTTCACGTCCACCAATCAAAGAAACCCCAGCACGCATTAAACATAAAAGCAAGAATATCATTGGAATAAATCCAAACACATACCGCAAAAATCCAACAATATATCCGAATACACCATGACTGCCAAATGTACTGGAAACCGTCCAACCATCTAAATAAGAATTATGAAATATTGCCGCCAGTATAAATAAAGCACCCAGCACAAACATCACACCACCCAGCATCCGCCAGGCCAAACTCTTCAATGCCCCAGAAAGTTTTTCTGGTAAAAATCTAGATTTTCCTTCCATACCAGGCATTATATCATAAAAAACGATCGATTAAAAGCCCATGGCATAAAAAAACTGGGGCAGCCTGCCCCAATTTTTTTTATTTTATCCGTCGAATTATTGCTAAAACAAAATCCGCGGACACCATACCAATAAACGCGCCCAGCAACACATCTGTTGGCCAATGCGCCCCAATAGCAACACGCGACACCGCAATAACAATCGCCAAACTCCATGTCAGCCATTTAAAACGTGGCATCAACATTCCTAACATGACCAATCCAGCAAACGACAATGCCGTATGTCCCGATGGCATAGAATTAAACCAATAATTTGTTGTAAATGGATAAAAACCATCCATACCCAACAAATCAAAAAATTTTGGACGCATACGACCAATAACGAATTTTAATATCTCGACAATAACACCCGACATCACCAAAGAACATAAAACCAAAAATGCATTACTGTTTTTCAATTTAGCATATGCATCTTTGAACAAAAATTTAATATTAAACCAATGCATTTGTGTTGTTGGGTCATTTCTTAATTCATATGTCTTTTTCAAATACATCAACACAGTCGCCAAAGCGAACACAACCACCCAAACTTTGCCATCAAAAATACGTGCAAACCAAGTCCATACTGGACAATTATATTTCTGTAAAAATTCATATACTGGGATATCGTATTTATAAACCCCAGCAAACACCAACCCCAATACCAGAACACAGGCCACAATCAGCCAAGTCCACTTTATATTATTTTGTTTTGAAATAAACATATGCCCTTTCCTTATTTTGCAATCAATCTATTATAAACAGTTTTATCAGTCAAAATCTTGGTTGCCACCGCCGCAGACATCATATCTTCGTCATCACCACTGGTAATAACTGGGCAACCTTTACGCACTGCTTCAACATTAAATGAAGTATCTTTATTAAAATCTTGGACATTAAAATCATTATTTACGACATTTACGAAAAATGCATTTTGTTGTTTCGAAGAACGAATGTTTGATAAACATACAATTGGAAATACACCACGACCATCCAAAACCTGACCTGATGCAGATTTTATAGATTTATTCAACAATTCCAAAACACCACCATCTGACAAATCAATACGTGTTGCAATACGAACATTCCCAGCCGTTGGTGTTCCAACCAAAACCCCGCGTCCATGTTCATATACGGCCGATGCTAATGCCTCGGGTGTTCCTTTTGTTGTATCAGACACCAACACAACCATATTTGCATCTGTTACCGCGTCCCCACCTGGAACAAATTCCATATCTTCGCCCGCAGTTTGTGTAACACGCATCACAGGTTTTGCCCCCATAAATAATCCGGCCATTTTCGTTGCAGCACGTGCATCAACACCATTAGCCACACGCAAATCTAAAATAACACCATCTACATTATTATATTTAACCAACGCCTCGTTCACGATATTTGCAGCATTATCTGTCAATTCATGAACAACGATTTCTAATATTCCACCTTTGTCTATTGGACGATAAATAATATCAGCATCAGCCAACACAATTGTTGCACGACGCAATACAACATTACGATCGCCATACGGTGTCAACATATGTAATTTTGCGGTTCCACTATTCAACCCTTGGAATACAGAATCCAATTCAGAATCATTCATTTCAGAAACTTTGCGACCATTAACCTTGTCAATTAAATCGGAAATTTTTATCCCAGCCATATCCGCAGGCGAACCCTTTACAACCGCACCAACACGAAAATCACCTGTTTGCTCGCGCCAGCCAGAAATACCAACACTGGTCAAAATACGATTTTCAGAACTGTTCAATAATGTTTGTTTTGAAATATATTTTCCACTTTCATCAATTCCCTGCATCAAAGCAGCAAATGCAGCCTCGTAAATTTCTTCTTGGGACAGTGCCGCCAATCCAGTATCACGTTCGCGCATTTTATCAATCAAAGAAACTGTAATCTGGGCATAAGCGTTCCAATCCCCAGCGGTTGGTTTTTGAAAATTACCAATAATAGTATCATCCCATACTAAAATAATTCTGTCGTCTGTAGCCGCCAAATGTGCATGTGGGGTTAAATGTTCCAACCCTTCGATTACAACATTTATATTTTTTCCGCCCCATTGAACAGAATCTAACTTTTCATAAATTTCAGCAAAAGTTTTTATACCGCTATTATCAGCATCCGCGGCATACCCCCCAGAACAAAATACAGTCAATGCAAAAAGCATAGAACAAATTATTTTTGATATTTTCATCTGTGACCTCCCTGCTCTCTACATTGACTGTTTAATTTTAATATTTTGTTTCACGTAAATTAAAGTGATACAAAATAACATTAGAAATATAAATAGATGTTGCGGTTCCCATAACAACCGAAAATGTCATAGCAACAGCAAAATCACGCAACATCAATCCACCAAATATATACAACCCAACCATAGCAAGTATTGTTGAAATACTTGTCATCAATGTTCTGCGTAACATTTCATTAACAGACAAATCAATCAAATCATTCATTGGCATTTTGTGATACTTTTGAATATTCTCGTCGATTCGGTCATAGTTTACAACCTTATCGTTGATAGAATAACCAATACCCATCAAAATAACCGCAATTGCTGTTTGATTAAATTCCAATCCTGTAATAGAAAAGAATCCGAACATCAAAACAAAGTCCAACAACAATGATACAAACGAACCAACGGCATAACCACCACGATAGCGAATCCAGATGTACACAGACATCAAAACGAATGATACTAATACAGCCAAAATACCGCCACGAATCAATTCGCCACCAATTTTTGGTCCAACGATTTGCACCTGGGAATAAGTTACATTTTCACCCAAAATGTTTTTAATTTCGCTGACGCGTTTATTTTGCTGTTCATCAGTTGAACCTTTTGGCAAACCGACACGCACCAAAACCGCACCACCATCAACAACCTGCAATTCTGGTTTGAATTCAGCCAACGCAGAACGCATTTTATCAATAGTATATTCCGCATTTTGTGGAACAACCTCCATAGCGATACCGCCAGAAAAGTCAATACCGTAATTCAGTCCACGAAATGCCAAAGATAAAATAGACAACAAAACTAACGCACCTGAAATCCAGTACGATAATTTACGATATTTCATAAAATGTAAAGTCATCAGTCAACCTCTTACTTATTTTTGACATAACCAATTTTTTTATTTTTGCCATTCATATACCAATCAATCATAATACGAGACAACACCAAACATGTAAACAATGTTGTCAACACACCGATTGATAAAGTCACAGCAAAACCACGAATCGGACCTGCCCCGAATTCAAACAAAATCAAAGAGCAAATCAAATTGGTCAAGTTTCCATCCATAACAGTTTTTACAGAACGATTAAATCCCATATCAACCGCACGCAATGTTGGGACACCGGCACGCACTTCGTCACGAATACGTTCATACGGCAAAATATTCGCGTCAACCGCCATACCTAATGTCAAAACGATACCAGCGATACCAGGCAACGTCAGTGTCGCACCCAATGCCGCAGACACACCAACAATCATTGCCAAATTCACCAACAACACGACATCAGCAAACAAACCAAACAATCCGTATACCAATATCATAAATACAACGATGAACAATACACCAACCGCAGAACCAACTTTACCAGATGCGATTGTATCCGCACCCAATCCTGCACCGACTGTACGTTCTTCGATAACTGTTAATGGCGCAGGCAAAGCACCACTGCGTAATAACACAGCCAAATCTTTTGCACCCTGTAATGTGAATCCACCAGAAATCTGACCACGTCCACCTGGAATTGGTTCACGAATATTTGGTGCAGACAAAACTTTGCCGTCCAAAACAATTGCAAATCTTTCATTTACATGTTCTGTTGTTAACTTTGCAAAACGTCTGGCACCGGACGCATCAAACACAGTTGTAACCACAGGCATATTATTTTGATCAAAATCCGCCTGGGAATCTTTCAGCGATTCGCCTGACACTTCAACACGAGAATAAACCGGAACCATTTGTTCTGGGTTTTCCATATATGGCAAGAACAAAGTACCATTTGGTGCATGTCCTGATGCCATTTGTTCAGGTGATACATTTTCATTTACCAAATGGAAGGTCATCTTGGCTGTTTGACCAATCAACTCTTTGATACGTTCTGGGTTATCAACACCTGGCAATTGAATCAAAATATATTTACCACCCTGGCTTTGAATAGATGGTTCTTTGGTTCCCAATGCATCAATACGACGACGAACAATTTCAATACTACGTGCCAAAGCATCTTGGACTAATTCTTGTTTTTGTTTTTCTGTGTATTCAACACGAACAACACTGCCAGATGAAGAAACATCAACACCTGTACCTAAAACACTTTTTAATCTGCCCTTGGCCTTGGACACATCGTCAGAATTACGAACAGTCAAAGAAATCACACCATCTGTATTACGCAAATTAGAAAAAGGTATAATACCACGTTTTCTATCAACCAGCGCACTGCGTGTTTCATCATACAACTGCACCGATTTATCATGGAACATTGTATCGGTATTCACCTCTAACAACAATTGTGCGCCCCCCTTTAAATCCAAACCTAAATTAATAGGTTGAATCCAAGATGGAAAATATGGTGCCAAATTTGGCATCATAGTTGGCACAGCCAACAACACCCCAAACACAGCAACAAAAATAATTGCCAACTTTCTAAACATACCATACCACCTTTACTTATTTAGATTCGACATTTGCAACGGCATTCTTATTAACCTCAACAACAACACCCTTTGCAATTTCCATTTCAATTGTTTTGTCATTTATTTTCTTGATAGTTCCATAAATACCACCCGCCAACACGCGTGAGCCGACCTTTAAAGAATCAAGCATCTTTTGATATTCAGCCATACGTTTTTTTGCAGGACGAACCATAAAGAAATAAATAATACCAAATACAACCAGGCAATATACCAACAACCCCGTCCAACTGCCCTGTTCCGCAGCGACCGGCACCGCATTATTTGCCACTGTATTTACTGTTTCAACTGAAGTTTCCATATTTTCTCCTTTTGATTATGCTTGCAAGATAGAAAAAAAACCCAAGAAAGTAAAGAAAAAAACGGAAATATTCTAAAAAAATAGCATCAAAAATAAACAACAGATTTTTTACAAATATTTTGACAAAAAATTTATACTTTAACTTCTTTCGAACATAACATCCAATTCAGAAATTGGTATAATTTTATACACAGGACGACCATGATTACATTGCCCCCCACGTGTTGTATTTTCAATATCACGTAATAATGCATTCATTTGGTTCAAATCCAACTTTTGACCTGCCCTGACCGAATGATGACAAGCCCAATTTGCTAATTTTAAATGCAATTTTTCATTTAATTGAACAGAATGGCCGTTTTCACGCACCTCGTCTGCAATACTATGTAATAATTCAGCCCAATTCAAATCCCAATCTGCAGGTTTTTCAAATATAGCAATTGCATTATCACCAAATGCATCTAAAACCAAACCAGACACCTTTAACTCGTCAACCACCGTCATAACCGCAGTAACATCTTCTTCACGCATATCTATAACAATTGGTGTCAATAATGGTTGTACCTTTATTGCATGCGTTCTGATTCGTTCATAAGTAATTCTTTCATGTGCGGCATGCTGATCCACAATAATCAAGTTATCACCACCAGATGCCAAAATATATTTATCACCAATTTGTCCTATGGCACGCCCCAGTGGCATATCACAAAAGGCATCATCAACCGTTGCGACATTATTTTTATCAACAACTATTTCATTTATAGAAAAATCACTAACCTGTTGTCCTGATGGTTTTGCATAAAAATCTTTGGTATTGCGATTCGGAGAATTCACAGACATAACCGATGATTTTTTTGCAAAATCAAAATTATTCGAAACCGATGCTGGTATATTCATTTGATGAAAAGTATCTGTATGTATACCTGTTTGACCATCACTCATATTCATTGTTTCGGCTAATTTTGCACGCAAATGTTTAATGATAAATGCGCGAACATGTGATGGTTCTAGGAAATGCACCTCGGTTTTTGCAGGCGACACATTTACATCAACATGACGTGGGTCCAACCCCAGAAATAATGCACATAGCGGAAATTCACGCGCATGCATAACATCCATATATGCCGCACGCAAAGCACCAACAACAACCTTGTCTTTTACTGGTCGTCCATTAACAAATAAAAACTGATCAACTGATGATGCACGCCTTAATGTTGGTTCAGATATAAAACCATACAAAGATAAATCACCCGATTCGGATTTTGCATTTACCTCTAACATACGACCTATAATGTCATCACCCATTACCGCAGCCATACGTTCTAATAAATCTTGCTGTTTTGGAAAACGCCATTTGTTATTCAGCACAAATCCGACATCCCTGCGCCCCATTGCCAAACGTTTAACAATATCCAACACAGACATTAACTCTGCCCTGTCCCCACGCAAAAATTTTAACCGTGCAGGTGTTCTGGCAAACAAATTTTCAACACGTATTCTGGTGCCAGAATCCCAATCAGATGGCTTTATCTGGCCCGTAGTGGCATTTAATTGCCAACCATGTTCATCAGCAGAATTATATGTATCAATCGTCATATCAGCAACCGATGCGATTGACGGTAATGCCTCGCCACGAAATCCCATATATGTAATGTTTGTTAAATCGTCATCTGGTAATTTAGAAGTCGCATGTCGCAATATAGATTTAGCCAAATCATCCCGCACCATACCACGACCATTATCCACAACACTTATCAGTGTCCGCCCACCATCAACAACATCTATTACAATTTGGTCAGCCCCCGCATCCAGTGCATTTTCAACCAATTCTTTTACCACACTGGCTGGATTTTCAACAACCTCGCCTGCTGCAATTTGGTTTATTAAAAAATCAGGCAGAACACGAACAGACATTTTTTGGTCTAATCCTTGAATTTAACTTCTATTATTTCAAATTCTTTTTCCCCACTGGGCAATCTGACGATGCAACTGTCCCCGACACACTTGCCAATCAATGCACGCCCAACCGGTGATGTACAAGAAATAATCTGCCGACCATCAGATTCAACATCCGACAAAATACGGCATTGCATACGATTACCATCCTCATCCTCGGCAATAACTCTGGCACCAAACAAAACCTTGTTTCCAGACAAACTGTCGACATCTATGACATTAGCATTTGCGACAATATCTTCCAGATATTGAATACGTTTATCAATCTGTCTTTGTTTTTCACGTGCAGCACTGTAATCGGCATTTTCAGACAAATCACCCAAAGATCTTGCCCATTGAACCACGCGCAAGATTTCCGGTCTTTGCACCTCTTTCAAATCTTTCAGCTCTTTCAACAAGGCATCAAACCCTGCCCTAGAAATCGGTTTCTTTTCCATATCTTTCACCTATATATAAATATCAGGCCAAATTATACACTTTCATTTTAATTTTGCAATTATCAAATGAACAAGGTATAATTCCTTGAAATACCCTAAGGATGACAATGTTTAAAACGAACATTATTTTTAAATTTTTATTACGCAGATTCTTTAGCGGGGTCGGTATAATACTGCTTATTATATGCGGTATTATATATACTGTTACATTTGTAGAACGCCTGCCGTCTAACCCTGATGCGATATCTACTATCACAGATGCCTGGGTGCGTTTACTGGAATATATCCCAATGTTTTTACCACTGGCGGTGTTTATGGGTACCCTGCTTGCTATGTACAACCTTACAAAATCTTCCGAAGGAATTATTATATCCAGCGCAGGAATGTCCCCATATCAAATTGCCCGACCATTTTTATTTGGTGCAGCATTATTGGGTATTTTTGCAACAACTGTGATAAACCCTTATTTTGTAAGTATCAGCACAAACAAATTAACCAGTCATGAACTACAACTGGTTGACGATTCTATATGGATTCGCGAAGAAACAGATTCGCATTTCTTGACCATGGCATCAAAAAACATGCACAAAGATCACAAAGCATTGGTATTTTCAGATGCCAAAATATTTATCCAGGATAAAAATTTCAAATTATTAAATCGTATCGAGGCGGAATCTGTAACATTAACCGATTCAGGTTTGTCTGCATCACGTGCAACTGTTTGGGACACACGCGGAAACAATTCGACTAAAAAATGGGACATACAAACAAAAATCACCCCACAAACCATATTGGACAGATATCTGCAACCAAACCAAATATCATTTTGGAGATTACCAAAATTCATACAAAAAATGATATCTATTGGTGTTCCAATGCGTGGGCATTTGGTTCAATTTTGGACTCTGCTATTTTTACCATTAACAATGATAGCAATGACAACATTGGGGATTGCTTTTTCACAAACGCGCCAACGTCGTAATTTTAATTTCGGATTAAAATTCAGTTTGGGTGTTATCACATGCTTTTTAATGTATTTCATGATAAATACATTTAATGCCCTGGGCGCAACTGGTGCATTACCACCAATGTTGGCAATTATTGCACCACCAATTATAATAATTGCCGCAGCTGGTGCATTTATCGAATATTTTGACACAATATAACCAAAGGATTGTCGCAATGCCATTAAAGAAAAAAACGAATACAAAAAAAATACTTATATGGTTAGGCATAATCATCTTGGTTGTATTTATGATTATGTATTTTGAACCTGTGCGTACAACGATTGAATTGGAATTATACCCATGAATTATATCGATATTTTTCTTGAAGCATTAAGTGCAGAAAAAGGACGCAGTGAAAAAACCTTGACCAGTTATGCATCTGATTTATCACAGGCAGATGCCGCATTACCAAATGGTTTGTTAAACGCAACCGAACAAGATATTCAAAATTATCTGTCCGCCCTGCCCGACAAGGCATCGTCTGTTGCCCGCAAGGCCAGTGCATTGCGTGGATTTTTCAAATTTTTAATGTTGGAAAAAATAATAAAAACAAATCCAACAAAAAATATTGAATTACCCAAACGTTCCCGGCCTTTACCAAAATTATTAACAACCCAAGAAATAGATTTGTTGATTTCATCTGCTGGCGACACAAAAAATTCTACTCGTTTACGTGCAATGATAGAATTGCTGTATGCATCGGGATTACGCGTATCCGAGTTATGCGAATTACCATTAACCGCAAACCTGGGCGATCATTTGTTAATCCATGGCAAAGGTGCCAAAGAACGCATGGTTCCAATGCACACAGGTGCCCAACATGCATTACAAAAATGGTTGGATGTCCGCGATGCACCTGATTCTAAATATGTATTCCCCAGCAACAGTAATTCAGGCCACATAACTCGCGATGGATTTTTTAAAATCTTAAAAAAATGTGCTGTGCTGGCCGGCATTGATGCGAATCGCGTATCGCCACACGTATTGCGTCATTCTTTTGCCTCGCATCTATTGGCACATGGCGCGAATTTGCGTGCCATACAAACAATGCTGGGACACGAAGATATATCTACGACACAAATTTATACTCATGTTTTACCAGAACAATTACGTGAAACGGTCGAGTTATATCATCCACTTTCCAATAAATCAAAAGGTCATAAACAATGATAACAAAATGTGATCATCCTGGCTGTACCAAGGCCGGAACTTGCCGTGCACCAAAAAATCGTGATTTACGCGACTATTGGCATTTTTGCCAAGAACACGCGGCTGAATACAATAAAAATTGGAATTATTATGCCGATATGACCCCCGAAGAAATCGAGGCTGATTGGGAACGTCAAACATTTGGTACACCATTAAAAGACAAGGCCAAGGCAAATGCCGAAGAAGCCGAATATGTAAAATTTTTAAATGACTTTTTGACCGGACGCAGCCAATTTGATAAGCAGCCCAGTCCGAACAAACTGCCAACATCTGTCAGTGGCGCATTTAAAATATTTGGTTTGCCGATAACGGCATCATGGCGCGAAGTCGCGGCAAAATATCGTGTTTTGGCTAAAAAACACCACCCAGATACCGCAACAGATAAAACATCCGCGGCATCAGAATTTACCAAAATTTCAACTGCATACAACACGTTGAAAAAGTATTTCAACAAATAATTTAATCGGTTGCACAACCCCACTTGATATGCTATGCTACAAGGCGGAAAAAAAGGAAAATAGGAATAAAAATGTATGACATTATAATTTTGGGTTCTGGTCCTGCTGGACTCACCGCAGCAATATATTGTGCCAGGGCAAATAAAAAAACATTGATAATTGCTGGCGACACATTGGGTGGCCAAACCTCTGAAATTGCAAACTTGGAAAACTTTCCTGGATACATGGGATCTGGTATGGATTGGATTCAGGCAACATTAAAACAGGCACAACATTTCGGTGCTGAAATTGCATACACATCTGCCACAGATATTAAATGTGATGACAATTTTAAATACACTATCACATGTGATAACGGAAAAACTTATGATGCAAATGCTATTATTTTGGCAACTGGTGCACGTGCACGCAGACTAGAAATTCAAGGTGCAAAAGAATTGGTCGGCCAAGGTGTTTCATATTGTGCAACATGCGATGGATTTTTCTATTCCGGGAAAAAGGTTTTGGTTATAGGTGGCGGGAACAGTGCATTAAACGACGCATTATATTTATCCGACCTTGCACACGAGGTTCAAATTATATACCGTAAACCATCATTTACTCGTGCCGAGGCTATTGTTCGTGACAGAGTTGCAGAACGCAAAAATATAAAACCTGTGTTCAACACAGAATTACAATCTATCCGTAAAAAAGAAGATTCAGAAACAGGTGAACTGATTGCGACAACAACTAATGGCGACGAAATTGTATGTGACGGTATATTTGTTGCTATTGGACACGAGGCAAACACCGATTATTTGGACGAATCGATTAAACGCGATGATGTTGGTCGTATTGCATCCGAATCATTACCATCTGGAATGTTTGTTGCAGGCGACGAAAAAAGTGGTATAAAAATGCAGGTTGCAACTGCTGTTGGTTCCGGATGCAGTGCCGCAATGGATGCAATCAATTATGTAAATACAAAGGAAAACTAAAATGTTGGATATTAAATTTATTCGTGAAAACCCAGACATTGTAAAAAACGCATGTCGTGTCAAAAATTTTCCTGATATTGTTGATGACTTGTTGTCTTTGGACGTACGTGTTCGCGAATTAAAAACAATTACACAAACTAAAACCGCTGAAAAAAATAAAATTTCAAAAGAAATTCCAACGGCCACTGACAAGGCACCATTGATTAAACGCAGTAAAGAAATCGGTGATGAAATTGCTGCTGATATGGCTGAATTGGCTGATAAAGAGGACGCATTAAATGATTTAATGCATCGCGTTCCACAAATTCCAGATGCATCCGCACCAATTGGTAATGACGATTCGGCAAATGTCGAGGTTCGTCGTGTTGGTACCCCACGCGATTTTGATTTTACACCTCGGGCTCAATGGGATTTATTAGATATGAACAATTGGTGGGCACCAGAAAAAATTGCAAACATTTGTGGCACTCGCACATATTGTTTAATTGGCGAAGCGGCCGAATTAGAATTGGCTGTGCAAACATATGTTATTCAAAAATTGATTGCCAAAGGTTTCACATACATCGAATGTCCATCGGTCACAAAACCACAAACAATATTTAATGCCGGACATTTTATGGGATCTGATTTATCCGTAATGAATGACGACGTGTTTATGTTAACCGGCACAGACAGATGTTTAGCTGGAACTGCTGAAATCATTTTGAATTCATTACATGCTGACGAAATTTTACCAGAAAATGTTTTACCAATAAAATATGCTGGCTTTTCACCATGTTTCAGAAAAGAAGCCGGTGCCGCTGGTCGCGACACACGGGGACTGGTTCGTTTTCACCAATTTAACAAGGTTGAACAATATATATTCTGCAAACCAGAACAATCTGATGAAA
>CAMHTQ010000005.1 GCA_946188105.1 uncultured Alphaproteobacteria bacterium
TGGTTGCGTGAACAATCTTATTTGAATGCAAATGTTCGTATTATTTTGGAAGATTTGCGTGGTGCAGAAAAGAAAGAACGCGAATTTCACTCGGTTGATGGATTAAAGGGTTTTGCAACATATTTGGATAAATCCAAAGAATTGTTGAATCCAGAACCAATCCAAATGATTAAACAGGTCGAAGATTCTTATATTGAAATTGTTTTGCAATGGACAACTGCATATACTGAAACATCACTTTGCTTTACAAATAATATTCCAAACAGGGATGGTGGAACACATTTGGCGGGATTCCGTGCTGGACTTACTCGTGCATTGAATAAGTATATTGGTGAAAAAATTACCAAGAAAGATATTAGTTTGTCTGGTGAAGATTTCCGCGAGGGTTTAACCAGTATCGTCAGTGTAAAAATTCCTGATCCAAAATTTGGTTCACAAACAAAAGATAAATTGGTGTCATCAGAGGTTCGTCCATTGGTTGAAAATACAGTCAATGATATGCTGTATGAATATTTGGAAGAAAACCCAGTGATTGCAAAAGCTATTGTTGACAAGATTGTCGAGGCCGCAACCGCACGTGAGGCGGCACGCAAGGCACGTGAATTATCACGTAAAAAATCAGGTCCAGAATTGGGTGGTTTGCCAGGAAAATTAGCAAACTGTTCCGATAAAAATCCTGAAAATTGCGAATTGTTCATCGTCGAGGGGGACTCGGCTGGTGGTACTGCAAAGCAGGGACGCGACCGTAAAACACAGGCGATTTTGCCATTACGTGGTAAGATTTTAAATGTTGAACGTGTTCGTTTCGACAGAATGTTAACATCTGATACAATTGGTGCATTGATTACAACATTGGGTGCTGGTATCGGTAAAGATGAGTTTGATATCGAAAAAATGCGTTATCATAAAATTATTATCATGACCGATGCTGATGTGGACGGACAACATATTCAAATATTGTTGATGACATTCTTTTATCGTCATATGCCCGAGGCAATTGAACGCGGATATGTGTATGTTGCAAAACCACCTCTTTACGGTGTTACACGCGGCAAACAACAAATCTATATCCAAAATGAAAATGATATGAATGATTATTTGATTAATCAGTTGGCGACCGACGGTATGATTCAAACGGGCGATGGAACACAGATTTCTGGTGCAGATTTGAAACGTTTGTTGGGATTGATTTTGAATATGCGTAATACATTGCAATCATTGAATCATATTATGCCACTTCGCTTTATCGAGGCATTGGCATTAAATGGTGCGCTGGAAAACGAAACCGCTGAAAACTTTGATGCGGCTGCAAAAATGTTGGATGCCGAAGAATTAGAATTTGAACGTGGATGGAAAGTATCCGCTGATGTGTTGGGTATCACAATTACCAGAACATTGCGTTCGGTTACAGAAACACATGTATTACCACGTGAAAAATTGAGTTCACCTGAAATTCGTTCTTGGCACAGAATGGAAGGCAAAGAAGAATTGGTACAATTGTTCTCGAAACCAACAGTGTTGACAGTTAAATCTAAATCACAAAAAATCTGGGGTGCATTGGCATTATTAGATACTGCGTTTGAATATGCTCGTAATGGATTAAAGATTCAAAGATATAAAGGTTTGGGTGAAATGAACGCAGAACAATTGTGGGAAACAACAATGGATCCAAACAATCGTTCTTTGTTCCAGGTCAAAATTCAAGATGCATCAGCCGCAGACGAGGTTGTTTCTATGTTGATGGGTGATGTTGTTGAACCCAGACGTGATTTTATCGTTGAAAACGCATTGGATGCAAACTTGGATGTGTAAACATGACAGAACAAGAAAAATCCGCTTGGGCAGATTTAAAAAAACTGGTTGATGAATATAGCAATGTTTGTCGCACTGGTAAAAACGAAAAAGAAAAAGATGTTTCGTTTGATAGGTTAAATGCGGCATTGGAACTTTATTATAATAACAAAATAATAAAAGTTTCTGAAAAAGATTTGGCTAATTTAAAAATTGGTTTTTGTGGCATAAGAAAATATCCGGATGCTGTCGCAGATGTGATGAAGATTATTGCAAGGGTTTCTGGGGATAAAACTGATATTAAACCAGATCTGGTCCAAGGTATATTTGAAAAAGTTTTTAACAGTCGGCTGTAATAATGGCACAAAATGGTTAAAATATGGATGTACGGATAGAAGAATCTTGGAAAAAAGCATTAGCGGCTGAATTTGATAAAGATTATTTTATCCGTTTAACTGATTTTGTGAGGGGTGAATATTTAGCTGGCAAGCCAATTTATCCTGCTGCACGTAATATTTTTAATGCTTTTAATTTATGTCCAATTGATAAAGTCAAAGTTGTTATTATTGGACAAGATCCATATCATGAACCAGGCCAAGCACATGGGCTTTGTTTTTCTGTGCCAAATGGTATAACACCACCACCATCGTTGGTGAATATTTATAAAGAAATTGAATCTGATTTAGGGCGACCATCATCAACAAATGGTGATTTAACACATTGGGCAGACCAGGGTGTGTTGTTATTAAATTCTACATTGACGGTTCAGGCACATTTGGCGGCATCACATGCAGGTAAAGGGTGGGAGCAATTTACAGATGCGGTGATTGCTGCACTCGCAAAACATAATCATATTGTTTATATGTTGTGGGGCAGTTATGCACAAAAGAAAGCGGCATTGGTTGATGTATCACAAAATTTAGTTTTGAAATCTGTGCATCCATCACCATTATCTGCATATCGTGGTTTTTTTGGATGCAAGCATTTTTCCCAGGCAAATGAATATTTGCAAAGTGTTGGTAAAACACCAATAGATTGGTAGATTAGAAATTATGGGTCAAACCAATTCCATAAAATGCATATGAATTATTTTCATCAGCCGTATTGGCGTTCGAGAAATGTTGAATGAATAATTCAGCCGCCCATTCACGTGTTATGTTATACCCAATAGTTACTTGGAATTCAAATACCAGTTTTGCACCCAGACGTTTGTTTTCACGAACCTGTAATCCGGCACCCGCACCAGTTCCCATATATAAACGTTTATAACGGAACAGGGCGATATCTTCGGTTAAATAACCAATTGGTGTTGTGTAATCACGCCATTGCCAACCGTTTTTGTCGCCAAATCCAGCCGTCATAGAAACATTTAAATTACGACGTGCAGGAATTCTGAAAAATGTCGTTGGTTGAGAATATCGAACAGTTCCAATATAAAATGGGACAGGGTGGACGGGTGGAGGTAAAAGTATTCCTGTATCAAACCCTTGGCCGATACCATAAAACATTTGGTTTTCGTATTTATCCATAAATGGATTTCGCTCTGGCAAAAAGCAAGAATCAGCAAAAGCCAAATTTGGTAATAATATTGCAGTTAAAATCAGAACATTCTTTCTCATATGTTCAATTTTACCATAAAATGCAGATAAAAACAAATTGAATAAATACATGTGAAAATGCATAAAAAAGCCGGCGATTGCCGGTTTTATTTTGAAATGATATGGGTTCATGGTATAATAAAATTGTGGTTATAAAAGGTGGAGAAATGCAAAAGTGGGAAAAAGCATTAGATAAATTTTTGCAACAGTATGTAAATCAACCCTGGTTCGAGGGGGCGGTTTTATGTGGCAGTTATGCGGCAGGAAATCAAAACGAATTTTCAGATATAGATGTGAATATTATTGCATCAAATGATATTGGTTGGCAGGAAAAATCAAACTGTTACGTTGACGGTTTTTTAATTGAATATACTGTGAACCCAATTTATAAAAATCAAGAGTATATGAAATCTGGAATTGAAAATCATGCTTTGATAAATCAGAATATGTTTGCGTATGGTAAGATTTTATATGATAAAAATGGTGTAATGAAAAAGTTACACCAACAATCTTTGCGTGATTTAAAAAAGAAGATAAAGCCATTTTCTAAATATAATAATGATTTTATGAAGTACAGATTGTGGTGTCGTTATGATGATATGTTGTCTTTGAAGCATGATGGATATCAAATAGATTTATTGTATTGGGATTTGGTGTGTTTATTGATTATGGCATATTGTGATTTTAATTGTTTGCCACGTATGCCTTTATCAAAAATACAAAAGATGTTATTAAATAAAAATTATGCAAAAAGATATCATGCGGATAAATTGCCAGGTAAAAAATTTACATCATTGTTGATGGCATGTTTTGATGCAAAACCAAAAGATAAAATATCTGCAATTGATAAATTGTATAATTTTGTTATTAAATCCGGTGGTGGATTTGATATAGGACAGTTTCGGGGTAAAAGAAAGATTGAAAAAAGATAAAAAAAGCCGGCGATTGCCGGCAAATCTTGGTAGCGGGAGAGGGACTCGGACCCCCGACACGTGGATTATGATTCCACTGCTCTAACCAGCTGAGCTATCCCGCCAAGCAAGAGCATTATAATAGTTAAATTTTAAAAATCTAGTAAAAAATTAAAAAGATTTATGCCACATAAATCAAAGATATCCAAAGTGCCGCAACACCGAATATTGTCAGCATAACAATCGCACTGCCGATATCTTTGGCCTTTTTGGATAATTCGTGTTTTTGGGGGCTTATTCTGTCGACGATTGTTTCAATAGCGGTGTTCACCAGTTCTGCAATAATTATCAGTAATAAAGATGCAATCATTATGATTCTGGATGTTGTTGGAATATCAAAAAATGATTGAACGATTATTGCAGTAATACACAGCAAGATATCTTGGCGGAATGCGGCCTCGGATTTAAATGCCGATGATATGCCGTCAAAAGAATATTTGAATGCATGTATGATTCTGGATATGCCTGTGTATTTAGATTTCATTTTTACTTTCCTGTGGATAGTTTATAATATAAATCGTTTCGTTGTTCCAGTTTTTTTTCTAATTCTGGGTCTGGGAATCTTTCGCGTAATGTTTTTACATTTTCGCAACGTTTGCTGAGTGATGTACCCAGTCCTAGTTTGCAGCCGTTTATTTCGCCACCTGCAACCTCGACCACGGTTGGAAAGAAATCCAGTGCGGATATAGGGCGGGTTGTATCCGATAAAATATTTGTGTTTATAAATACATTTGCAAGTGGACGATTGGGCAAGGTTTGTAATTTTTTTAACAAAGCACCAGCATGTTGATTATGATCATTTGCCAAAATTATTATGGCAGTTGGATCTGTTTTTTGCATCCATTTTACAAAATCAGAAATAATTTTATCATCGCATTTTGTGATGTCTTGCATAGATTCTTGTTTAAATCCAAGGTTTCTGCAAAAATCTGTATAATAACCTTGTAAATGGGTGTTGACCGTTTCCATAAATATAAAGTATGGCTGTTTGGATTTAACAATATTTTGGATAATTGGTTTAGAATATTCAAATAATGTTCCATCATCTACACCGTTAAATGGTTTTTCGTGTGGTGGATTTTTCAAGTTTTTGCGGATTTGTTCACCGTCAATTACCGTATCAAATCCCATGCGTTTCATAAATCTTTCTTTTAATGAGAATTTGCCAGTTGCAGGGAATATAGACCATGTTTGATAACCTGCATTTTTGAAAATACGACCAATACCGGATGCACCAATCATTTTGTCTGTATTGCTGCAACTGGTGAAAAATAAAGGTAACCCAGTTGTAAAGCCCGTGATTGCAGCAATTGTGTGTGTCAGGCCAGATATAGCATGATAATTTTCAAATGATGTATATTTTTGTTCCAGTTTTGTTATGTTTGGTGTTAATGCTTCGCTAAATGTTTCTGGGTTGCCGTATACTTTTTCTATGCTTTCCAGTGCGATAAAGACGACATTTTTATGTTGTTTCCAAACAATATCTGTTTTTTCAGGTGATACAAATTCTGTTTCATAAAATGTAGATTTTTCTCGTTGAAAAAAACTGCCTAATTGAACATTGGATATAAGTAATTTTTGAATACATAGCCCAGATGCAATTAAATACATAATGATTAAAACAAATTTGGTTCTGAATATTTGACATATACAAGTGCATACAAGAGATACAACCAGTGGATTTAATATTGCCTTTTTTATAAAGGATAAAAGTATATCATTGTCTGTTCCAACGCCAAGACCGGAATTTAAAACAATACCAATTTCATCAAGGTTTACCCTGTGAAATGTATGATATATCCACCGGACAGAATTCATTAAAAAGAATATAATGAATAATGATAGAAATATAATAAAAAACCGTTTATCGATTTTGAAATTTAGTTTCATAGATGTCCTTTATCAAAAAGGATTCTAATCCTAAAAGATGAAAAAAGCAATATATTGTGCGTGGGCTAAAATTATGTTGATTTTTATGTTGTGGTGTTTATAATAACCGCAAATGCCCTAATAGTCTAGTGGTAAAACACGTCCTTGGTAAGGACGAGTCGCAAGTCCGATTCTTGCTTAGGGCACCAGATTTTTATCCTGTTATCGCTTTAAATTCCACGAATATTGTTGCTATGGTTTTATTATATAAATCTGAGTTTTTCGGAATTTTTTGTTGACAATTAAAAAATATAGTGTATATTTTTGTGTGTTGGACATTATGGGGGTCATTTATGTTTACTGAATTAGAACGCAAAGATATAAAAAAAATAGTTAAAAAGTATCGCGTGGCACATGATCATATTGCAGATTATTATGGTTCCAGACGTAATCATTTAATTTGCGATGAATTAAGCAGACGTGCTGGGCATTATTTGTATGTTATGAATCACAATATGGATAAGATTACAGCCCAAGATGTCGAGTCATTGGTTTTATTAGTTGATACTTTTGATCAAATGCGTCGTGAACATGTTTTTGAAGAATTACAAAAGATTGCAGATTTTGATATAAAATTATATTTGGAAAACAGAAATCGCAGTTTGTTTAAACGTATGTTTTCTCCAATAAATGATAAATTAAGTTGGTTGACCCCACAACAGATGAAAAAAATATGCGCAAGATATAAAAAATTATGCGATAAAATAAATGATGGTGATATCTCTGGAAAAACTAATGATACGGCTGTGGATATTCGTAATGTTGCATATGCATATGCGCGTGGCATTGTAAAGGGTGATATCAAGGTTGCAACATGCAATTTAAAAAGTACATATGAGTATTTAACAACAATATGTTACCCAGAAATTATTGGTGATGATGCATATAAAGCAAGAGAGTTGTTAAAAGCAAAAATTCAAGAAATGACCGTTTCATCCGAAATTGAAGATTTTGTTCCTGTTCAAGATAATATACAAAAGTTAAATGAATCAGAATATCAATTGGACGAGAATGTTGAACAAGTTGATGCAGAAAAAGAATTGGCTGTGGCTGAAAATAATACAGTAACTGATAAAAAATCTAATGAAGATAGAATCAGTCGTGTTAAACAGAAAATCGAAGAAAGAAAGCAAAAAGAAAACGAAAAAATTCGCCAATGGGCTAAACGTATGGAACAGCAAAAGGCCGAGCAAGAACAAAAAGCACGCGAAGTTGCCCAAGAAAGAGCCAAGATGGTTGCTGAAAATAAAGCTGAACGCGAACAGGCATTAAGAGAAAGAATTGAACAAATCAGAGAACAAGCCAAGCATATGGATGCTGAGGGTTTCAAATTGAAAGAAGAGGCTCGTAAAAAAGAAGCAAGTCAGGCTGAACAAACAAGATTGAAAGAAATAGCAAGACAAGAACGCAAAGAACGCAGACAGGAACATATTGACCATGCTAAAAAAGTTGCTGGGGATATGTCTGGCAAAGTTGCGAGTGCGTTTGCTGTGGTAAAAGGTAAATTGGCGACAAAGTGGCAAGAAAAGAAATCTGAATTAGAGACCGCAAAACGTAATCGCGAAATTATTCGTGATGCAGAACGTGCGTCAAAAGAGCATTGGAAAGAATTAAAAAAGCAAGATAAAGAACAAAAGTTAGAACGGTTGGAAAATTTAGAAGCGGTACGTCAGGAAAAATTTGCTAATTTTGTAATGGATTCTGCGATGAAGATGTCCAATAAATTTGATTCTGTAAAAGATAAATTGGCAGCAAAGTGGCAAGAAAAGAAATCTGAATTAGAGATCGCAAAACGTAATCGCGAAATTATTCGTGATGCAGAACGTGCGTCAAAAGAGCATTGGAAAGAATTAAAAGAACAAAATAAAAACAATAGAAACATTTTTGTACGTACTGCAACAGAAGCGGCTTTATTCTTGGTTGTATTCGGTGGAATTGCAATTTTAACTTATACAGATTTTGAAAATAAATCAGCAAATAAAGTAAATGTTAAAAAGGAAATAAAAGCAAAACCTGTGGTTCAAAAAGAGGTATCTGTTGCTGCAATTGATACAGTATATGCATCGGCTTTGAAGAATTATTATGGTTCTGCGCTGGATATTATTGCTGGCACAAATAAAAAAGCAGATGTTTTAACAAAATTAGAAAATCAAATTCAATCTGGTAATATCGAATTGGGTGATTATATATCTGCGGAACGTATTGCGTATGCATATTTTATGTATCGTGAATATGGATTTAATATTGATATTTTAAATTTGGCTGTGAACGGTAATCAAAAATTAACAGATGCACAAATGGCAGAGTTAAACAAGGTTATTATGGATGCGGGCGAATGTGGAACCGGTGTTCAACAGATGGCTAAACAACGTGTCGAAGCACGTGGTGGTCAAATGAGTCAACACAGTAAGTTTAAAAACGCAACCAAGCAACAACAACGTCAGCATTTGGCGAATTTAGGTTTGTTGAAAAAAGCACATGTAAAGTAATTCGTAATGATTGATATAAACGCAAAATTTAAACGGATGGCTGAACAGCGCGCAGAACAAGAACGTCGCGCACGGGATGCTGAAAAACGCAAATTGGCTAAACAAATGGCAAATGCAAGATTGGTTGAAAGCTTTATGAATATTTATCAGCTGGAAAAAACCGGATTATGTGCAGAATTTGTTGCACAATATTATGAAAATAAAGTGCAAGAATTGGGGGCTGAAAAGGTAGAAAAATTGAAATCCCAGGCGGCCGAATATATCCGTATGTTGAAATCCAGTGGCCAAATTTATGAGAATATCAGTTGGTTTCGGTTTGTTATGAATAATGCAAGATAGATTTAATCTTTGCTTGCAAACAGAAATTTTTCGGGTTAAAATCAGTTTATAGATTTTTGGGCGAGGCGCCGTTGAGATGACTGACAACCATGGAGGCACCAAAACCTGTAGTTCAAGTGATAAATTCGGGTGGCACCGCGCGAAAAAGAATCGCGCCCCGAAATTAACGGTAAATCGGTGCCATAAAAATCAATGTTTTAATGGTTCCGATGCAAAATAAAAAGGGACCAAAATGTTATCTTTGAAATCTAAATACAGAACACATACTTGTGGTGAATTAAATATAAGTAATGTCGGTGAAACTGTTACATTGTCTGGATGGGTTCATCGTAAACGCGATCATGGATCTTTGTTGTTTGTTGATTTGCGTGATAATTATGGTATTACACAGTGTGTTTTTGATGGTGGGGATGAAGTCGTAGAAAAAATTCGTCCTGAATCTGTGGTTAAAATTACTGGCAAGGTTGTTGCTCGTGATGCCGAGGCAATAAATGAAAAACTGCCCACAGGTCATATTGAAATTCAGGTGCAAAATCTTGAGGTTTTGACTAATGCTGAAACATTGCCTTTCCAAGTGTTTGGCGATGATGATACATCCGAAGAATTGCGTTATAAATATCGCTTTTTGGATTTAAGACGTGAAAGATTACATTACAACATTTTAATGCGTAATAAAATGATGAAGTGGTTAAGAGATAAAATGTGGAATTTAGGATTTTCAGAATTTCAAACCCCATTGTTGACCGCTGATTCACCAGAGGGTGCACGTAGTTTTTTGGTGCCAAGTCGTTTGCATCATGGTAAGTTTTATGCGTTGCCTCAGGCACCACAAATGTTTAAACAATTGTTGCAAGTGTCTGGATTCGATAGATATTTCCAAATTGCACCTTGTTTTCGTGATGAAGATTTGCGTGCTGACAGATTGTTGGAATTTTACCAATTAGATATGGAAATGTCTTTTGTCGATTTGCCAGAAATTCAAGCAGTGGGCGAAGCAATTATGCCAGAAATGGTTAAAACATTTGCTCCGGATGCAAATGTTTATCCTGATATTCCACATATTTCATATGATGATGCGATGTTGAAATATGGATGCGATAAACCAGATTTGCGTAATCCAATTTTAATCAGTGATGTTACGGAAATTTTCCGTGGTTCTGAATTTGGAATCTTTGCAAATGCAATTGAAAATAGTGCGGTTGTTCGTGCTGTGCCAGCACCAAATTCCGCTGATAAACCTCGTTCTTGGTTTGATAAACTGGGTGAATATGCAACCCGCGAATTAGGACTGGGGGGATTAGCATATATAGTATTTGCAGATGAACCAAAAGGACCAGTTGCGAAAAAATTGGATGCAGAACGTATTGCAAAATTGAAAGAAATCGCAGGTGATAATTCATCGTTGTTCTTTGTTTGTGATAATGTTGATGTCGCAGCCAAGGCAGCAGGTAAATTGCGTAACAAATTTGGTGCAGATTTAGGATTGGTCAAAGAACGTGACTTTGCATTTTGTTGGGTTGATAATTTCCCATTCTTTGAACCAGATGAAGAACGCGGTGGCGCACCTGCATTTACACATAACCCATTCTCGTATCCTATTGTGGATTCTGTGGAAGAATTGGATACACGCGATCCATTTACGATTAAAGCCGCACAATTCGATATGGTGTTGAACGGTATTGAAATTTGCAGTGGTGGATTGCGTAATTATAACCCCGAGGTTATGAAGAAATGTTTTGAAATTGCTGGTTATCCAATCGAGGCAGTTGAAAAGAACTTTTCTGGATTATACACATCATTCCAATATGGTGCACCACCACATGGCGGTTGTGCGTTTGGTATTGAACGTGTGGTTTCTGAAATTTTGGGTATTGGTGAAAGTTTGCGTGAAATCGTTGCGTTCCCTGCAAACCAACGTGGACAAGATTTGTTGATGGGATCTCCAAACGAGGTAACCGAACAACAATTACGTGATGTCCATATCCAAGTCCGTAAGAAAAATTAAAAAACGTTATAGAAAAAATACCCACAGAAACCTGTGGGTGTTTTTTTTAGAATTTATTATGTGTGCGAATAAATGCACGCATAAATCCAATATCCAGATTGTTTATTATTTCGGTAATTGAATATGTTCTTTTGCCAGATTCATTTATATTCATTTGGATTGATGATGGCTTTGGTGCGGTGCCACGCATTATGAATTCAAATGTACCCGTCATAACACGATTGTTTATAAATAATGCACCAACCGCATCAACATGTCGCATAGAAAGTGTGAATGGTTTTGTCGTTTCAAAATTACCGTTGTTATAGATACCTTGGATTTTTAATTTTTTAATCTTTGTTATGCCAGATTCCAAGGCAGATGCAAGTGCATATTCTGCATTTAAAACACTTAATTTGTCGGCAGATGCATAGAATTTATCAAATCCAAGCCCCGTTATTTCACCGCCAGTAAAAGTCATGTCGACATCACCAGTCAGGTTATAGATTAAATCATTTGCGGTTTGTCCAGATGTCTTTAAATTTATTTCAGCGGTAATTGTTGAGTTTTGTATATTTAATGGAACATCAAAACCAAACAATTCGTTTGTTTGTTTGAATTTGTTTAATTGTATTGATATGTCATAGTTAAATTTATTCTTTTCAATAATGCTTAATAAATGTCCGCGTGATGAATCTGAAATTGAAAAGATTTGTGTGTTTGGTTTTAATGAATATACAAAGTTATTATAACTTTGGTTATCTAATATAATTGTGTCTGATGATACAGATACATTGATTGGTATGTCGAATAATATTGCCAAAGGATGATTCATTAAAAACTTTTGTTCTTGGTAATTGTTTTTAAAATATGGATTTATAAAATTATCCAAATTCAATTCATTTGTTGTCAGTGTTATTCCTGATTTTGTTGCATTACCTGAAAATAACTGGTTGCCAATCATTATGTTTAAATCACCGATATTATCATCAATAGATGTGCCAGATATAGCATAAGGCAGTGTTTTTAAGAATCTGAGATCTGTATTTGGTAACCATTGTTTAAAGTTTTCGCCTGTGATGATAAAGTTTTTATCCATAACCTCGATCATCCATTGTTTGTTTTGAGGAATAAATGTTTTTTTATTGTTTTGTAAGGTATATGTGCCGGGGACTGTGTACATAAATTCTGGTAAAAATTCCAGATTTATATCAGTTGTTTTTAATGTTATGTTTGTTGCGAATTTGTATTTCGGAATCATTTGTTTTGGTGTTACAACCATTGTTCCTGATTTGTCAGAAAATGCAAAATCTATGGTTCCATTATTTCCAAGTTTTGATACCAAATTGCGAATTGTTTTGTTTGATGGCATTTTATCAATAGATGTAACAGATACATAAAATATTCCATTGTCTACATTTAATTTTCCGTTCATGTTTCCGTATGAGAATGTTTTGCATCCCCATTTTTTTGAATTTCCAGAATAATCACATGTGAATTTTTCTGGTAAATTATTTATTTGTAATTTTGTATCAAATAATTCTTGGTTTGAATATGTACCACCAACAAGTTCAAAATTATCAGTTGTTAAGCGGTTTATTTCCAAGGTGTTATTTATTCCTGCGGCAATTATTTTGAATGTGTTAAATGTATATTGGTTCAGTTTAATGATACCTGTTAAATCAATATTCATGTTGGTTTTATTTAATAAACTTTTATCGTGTGTGATAAAAGAAATGTCCAAATTTGTATTGTTTGATTTAAAGGTCAATGTTTTAAATCCGTTTGGATTTAATGTTATGCTGCCGGTATAGTTGTTGGCAACAATGTTTGTGAAATCAAATCCATATTCTCCATCCCAAACAAAGTCCATAGATAAACTGACGGGTTCGGAAATTTTTGGATTATTGAATTCAAACCATTTGTTTATATCGTTTGTGGTTATGTTAAGTTCGCCAGATGCACCACCGTCAGGAAATAGGGTGCCACGAATATGCAAATTATCATTACTGTTTATTATTACAAATTCTCCGTCATCGTATGTGATGTCGTATTTGTGTTGGTTGGTACGAATCTGACCTGCAAATTTATTGTTGTGTAATGTGCCACGAACAATTTTATATTCATGGTCCATAAATGTTAAAGATATGTTGTATAAATCAAATTCGTGTGTTGTGTTATGAGGAAATAAATCTGTGATTTTTAAATCTGCATTATTGACATTTATTTCTTTGTTTAAATCAGCATCTTGTAAATTGAAAATGTTTTTCAATGGAACCGAGAAAGAAACACTGCCGATTGTACCGTTTGGTATTTGAATGTCGTGGGCAACAATCGTTGCGTGCATTAACAAACTGAAATTTATATTACCGTTTATTTTGGCGACGACACCTGTTTGTTCGGACAATTTTGCCTCTAGAACAGGTTTCATTTTATTCAGGTTGATAAATGGTGGAATACATATAATTCCAATAAAAAACAAGCCGATTATAGTGATAATCGTCCAAAAAAAACGTCTTTTGTGTCGTGGTTTAATATTCATTCTCTTTCCCTTGTATTTTGATTATAGTGTATTATATTAGTGTTTGTGAATAAAAAAAGTATATTTGATCTTGAAAGTGATTATGCCCCAATGGGTGATCAACCAACGGCAATTGCTGAATTGGTGGCTGGGGTCAATAATGGAAAAAAATCCCAGGTTTTATTGGGGGTTACGGGGTCTGGCAAAACATTTACAATGGCAAATGTTATTGCTGAATTGTCGCGTCCTGCGTTATTGATGGCGCCGAACAAGATTTTGGCGGCACAATTATATACTGAAATGAAGGCGTTTTTTCCACGTAATCATGTTGAATATTTTGTGTCTTATTATGATTATTATCAGCCCGAGGCATATATCCCAACAACCGATACTTATATTGATAAAGATGCCGCGATAAACGAACAATTGGATCGTATGCGCCACAGTGCAACGCGTGCAATGTTAGAAGAACGTGATGTTATTGTGGTTTCTTCGGTTTCTTCTATTTATGGTATGGGTTCGCCAGAACAATATTCGTCTATGCGTGTTGTGTTAAATGTTGGGGATAAAATTGGTATTGGTGATATTATTCGTTCTTTGGTTGATATTCAGTATAAAAGAAATGATGTGGCACCGGCCCGCGGTGAATTTCGTGTTCGGGGTGATGTTTTAGATTTGTTCCCATCGCACATGGCAGATATGGGTTGGAAGATTTCTTTTTGGGGCGATGAAATTGAAGAAATATGGGAATTTGATACTTTGACAGGTGCAAAAGTACATAAATTAAATAGGGTGGCGGTATATCCAAATACCCATTATGCGACACCTATGCCGTCTGTATTACAGGCGATAAGTAATATACGGCATGATTTGGATGAACGGTTAAAGTATTTTCACGATAATATGAAATATGTCGAAGAACAACGGTTAAGGGAACGTGTGAATTTCGATATAGAAATGATGGAATCAACGGGAACTTGTCGGGGAATTGAAAATTATTCCAGATATTTGTCTGGGCGGTTACCTGGTCAACCACCACCAACATTGTTTGAATATTTACCAAAAGATGCTGTTTTATTTATAGACGAAAGTCATGTTACAGTTCCACAAATTGTGGCTATGTCTCGTGGGGATAGGGCCAGAAAAGAAAATCTGTCGCAGTATGGATTCAGGTTGCCAGCATGCATAGATAATCGTCCGTTAACTTTTGATGAATGGGATGCGTTAAGACCACAAACTATTTTTGTTTCTGCAACACCTGCACAATGGGAATTAGAACAGGCAAATGGTGTTGTCGCAGAACAGGTTATTCGACCAACAGGATTGTTGGATCCTGTGTGCGAGGTGCGTCCGATTGCACACCAGGTTGATGATTTGTTGGCAACATTAAAAAGTATCAAGGGACGCGCATTGGTTACAACATTAACAAAAAAAATGGCAGAGCAATTAAATGATTATTTAAATGAAAATGGTGTTCGTGCCAGATATTTGCACAGTGATATTGAAACGTTGGAACGTATAGAATTATTGCGTGAATTAAGGCTCGGAAAATTTGATGTGTTGGTTGGTATCAATTTGTTGAGAGAGGGTTTGGATGTGCCAGAGTGTGAATTGGTTGCAATTATGGATGCAGATAAAGAAGGATTTTTGCGTTCTACACGTTCGTTGATTCAAACGATTGGCAGGGCGGCACGTAATGCAAATGGTCGTGTGATTTTATATGCTGATAATATGACAGAATCTATGAACGAAGCATTAACCGAAACAGCACGCAGACGTGATATTCAAATGAAGTATAATGCCGAACATGGAATCGTTCCGAAAACAGTGAATAAAGCAGTATTCAAAGAAGTTGTTGAATCTAATGAAAAAGTGGACAAGAAACGTAAGTATGTTTATAATAAAGACGGTGTTTGGGATGCGGCAAGTTTGCGTAAAGAAATTGATGCTTTGAAGAAACGTATGTATAAAGCAGCAGAAAATTTAGAGTTCGAAGAGGCGGCTGCAATCCGTGATACTATTAACAAAATGCAAGATGATTTGTTGTTATTGGAGTAAGTTATAATGTCAGATAATAAAGAAATAATTTTGTCGGATTTGGATGCAACACATGCATGGGCCAGGGATTTTGCAAAAACCTTGCGTGCACCGGTAACTGTTGCTTTGCATGGTGATTTGGGAATGGGGAAATCTGAAATTGCCAGAACAATTATTCGAACATTGCGTGGAGAAAATACAGTTGTCCCCAGTCCAACATTTACTATTGTGCAAAATTATGACGGAATTTCTCACTTTGATTTATACAGAATTACTGATGCATCTGAATTGGTCGAGGTTGGATTACCATACGCAATTCAAAATGATATCACTTTGATTGAATGGCCTGATGTTGCAAAAGGTATGTTGCCAGACAATACAATTCATATTTATATGTCTTCGTGTGGGGCAGATTGTTGTCCATCAGGACGCAAGATTTGTATAAAATAAAATTTTATTTATTTGTCTTTTTTAATAAACTTTGCACCGCTAATGGAAAATCATGGGATTTGGCAAGATAGGAACCGCTGACTAATAAATCGGCACCAGCCTCCCAACATTTTTGTGCGGTTTGTGGATTTATTCCACCATCAACAGAAATTATGTATTTTAATCCATGCTTTTTACGAGTAACAGCCAAAGCCAAAATTTTATTTAATACATCAGGATTAAATGATTGACCAGCCGCCCCAGGTTTTACACCCATTATTAAAATCTCGTCAATATTTTTTAAAACAGGTACCAATGCAGATACGGGTGTTTCTGGATTCAATGCAATTCCAGCACGTTTGCCACATGCACGAATATTGCGTAATGCATCGTTAATGCCAGTTGTGTTTTCTGATAATATTATTGTGTCGGCACCCGCGGCAAGGGCATTATTTGACCAGAATACAGCGTTTTCTGTCATTAAATGAACGTGCAGGTGACTTTTAGTATTTGCACGAATTTGTTTTAATTCAGGAATACCCCCATATATTTCATCAACATATAAACCATCCATAATATCAACGTGGATTGTCGAGATTCCTGCGGACTCGAACATTTTGTATGTTAGGGGACTTAACATATTGAAGCATAATGTTGATGGAGCAATTGGAATAAATTTTGGTTTTTGTTTTTTGGGTTTACGTATAAATAATTTTTTTATTTTATCTATATATGCCTGATGTTTTTCCATGCGTGCAATGTATGCCTCGCGTGCAGGTTTTTCACAATCCAGAACATAATTTGATAATGCGGTAATTGTTGCATCGGCATGATAATTTTCTGCGGGTAATCCAAATACATTTTCGATAACATCAACAACACCGTTTATTTGAGTGCCACCACCAGTAATGATAATTTTGTTTGGCATATATTCAGATACAGCCGCCAGAGACATTTCTTTTATTTTACCAATAATTTCTGTAACACGTGGAACAACAATATCGTTAACATCGCCACGTGTAAAATCATATGCTGTATCGGCTGGAACCAAATGATCCATAGAACGTGGTATTAAATTGGCGGTCATACGTTTTATTCTTTCTGCTTCGTCAAAATCCAAATTTAATGCACGTGTTAAATCCAATGTTACATTGGACATACCCATTTCTAGTTTTTCATGCCAACATACACCGTTATTATTCCATATTGAGAGCGATGTAAATTCAGCACCCAAATCAATGAACAATATTGTTTGATTGGGTTTGCGTATAGTCATGCTTTGTAAATATTGTGGATCAAACAGGCCATTATATTGTATGTGTGCCTTGTGCAATAAGGATACAACCTCGTTCAAACGGGCGTTTTCATAGCAAATAACACCGAATTCTGATATTAATTGATGGTCGATACATCCAACAGGATTTGGTGTTTCCCGAGCCGATGGGATATCATATTTTAATGGAATTATATGAATAGGTGAAAACCCAGTTGGAATGGCAATTTTGGATATCTGGGCGCGTATATCTGTTTCGGTTATTTTATGTTCGCTGTTCCAGACGGTTGTTTGATAAGGATTCAAAAATTCAGATTTTCCGAAATTTCCAGTTATATATGCAGAATCAAAATGTGTTTTTAATTCTTCTTCCAGGTTTTGAATTACCGACCGTATGGCGAATTGTTGGTTAAAGTTTTCGCACATCGCAGTTGCCGATGCGGCAATTTTTCCAGCACAAATTCTGTGTGCGATTCCACGGACGCAACTGGTTCCGATATCAAGACATAAAAAACGAGGGTCAAAAAAATAATTCATTTTTTACCTGACTAGGATACGGGCGGAATCACGCATATCTATGACGCGGATATCACGTCCCAATATATTATGTTTTTTATTTATTGTTATTAAACTGGCAATTGCATGAGTGAAATCATCCTCGGGCAGTTTGATTGTAATGCCACCAGTTGTATGGATGTTCCAACGACGATTTTCAACCCATTCTATGTAATCAATGTCGGTCAGCATGTCGTTTGCAGCCGTTGTGATTTCGGTCATGTCGGTTGGGACCGGGCCACGGAATAGCAGGGCGGATGTTGGACGTTCTGGGGACGGATTTTTCACAATTGTTCCATCGTCAGATAATGGGAAATAATTTACCCCATCGGTCCAGGTTGCGACAAAATGGTGAAATGATACCTTGATTGCCAGATTGCCGTTTGGCAAGCGGCGGACAGCAGAGTTTTTTACACCCGGAACGGATAGAATACTGTCATTTAATTTATCCAGATTTATTGAATAAAACTTGGTGTTTTTGGCAAAAGATGTGGCGGCCGATAATGCGGTCATATCCTTGTTTTCAATATCAGTTGTGAAATATATTTTGTGTAACATGGCGGTTTTGCCGTAGCCCATGCTGACCATAATTATTCGCGAGGCAAAATAGACCGCCAGAACAATGGCAACCACAAAAGATAACCAAAACCAGATAGAACGTCTCATGTTTGGCATTATAACATATTTTTTGCTAATAAGAAAGTAAAGAGCAAAGATTTTTTACATTGAACGCAATAAATAACCACGTCTGAGCATGCACCGACGGTATGCACCGACGGTTTTTGATGCCTTGTTACGTGGAACGGACATCAAAGAACGTTGACCGACATCCTTGTACTCGTTCGACTGAAATGTTACCCAAATTCCATCCCAATCAGGCATTTGGTCGTTCTGGTTCGGGGAAAGCAGACGAGAAATACGGGAACGGGGGGTATAATCATGCGCCCGAATACCCAGGCATGATTTGTGATCACGAACGAATTGTTCGGTTGTTACAGCCTCGTTTTCCCAGTTTAATATGGTTGCATCATCGATACTGCCGCGATTGGCAGATGCACAAGCGGTTAAAGCAAGTAATAATGCAATTTGTTTTATTTTCATATTTTATATTATAATTTATTTGCGTTCCGGTGGCAATAGTTTTTATAATGTAAAAAAAGAGGAAGGGAAAAGTTATGGCTGTAACAGTTCAAAATTTTATTAAACTGGCCAATTTTTATAACAAAATGGTTACTGTTATGTCGGCTGTGTGCGTTGAAAAAGGTGGTATTCCAATTGAAAATTATGTTGGACGATTCTTTATGGCGGATACACTGGAATATATTGTTGAATATGGCAGACGGTTAACCGAGGCAGGTCCGGTGCCGGATGATGTCGCCCGTGTTATCAAAATTTTCCAAGAAAGATTTGAAGGTGTAAAGACATTGGTTACACCAACCGAGAAACCTATATATGAAATGACACTAGAAGAGTTTGAAAAAATTATGAATATATAGTATGTTAGGCATAATATGGAGAGTAAGATGAAAAAACTTTTATTATGGTCTTTGGTTATAGCTTTGTGCGCTGGGTGCCAAAATGCAAAAAATCAAAAACCACAATATGATACAATCGAAATAGTTGAAAATACCGTCATAGATGAAAAATCTGTGCCTATTTTCCCGAAAAAAGCGGCATTGACAACGGATACTGCCCAACGGTTTTCTGTAGAATTGCCTATGCGTTGTACGGTTGATTGGAATAATCAATCTGTGGTTTCTGTGGTGCCAGAGGAAAAAATTGAAATTGTTCGTTTGGAAATGGGGGATGCATTACCAGAATTGGCTGTTGAACAATATAAATTCAAAGATGTTACTGTTGCGGCTGCATTAAACAAATTGTTGGACGGAACAGATGTTTCTGTGGTTACGGATGAACAATTGGTTGAAAAGATTTCTGGCGAGGTTGCGTCTGGAACATTAAGTGATACGGTTGAATTGATTTCAAAAATGGGACGTGCATATTATTCTTATGATGCTATAACTGCCGAGATTCATTTAAAACATCGTGCAAAATGGATGATAAAAATGCCAAAAGACCAGGCGATTGTGATGGCTTTGTTGGATGCTATGCATGGTGCCGATGTTCGTAATTTGTTGGTTAACTGGCAAGATAATACGGTCGTTTTTGAAGGAAATTACCAGACCGAGCGCGAGGTTTCCAGAATCATCGCTGATATCGCTTCGAAAAAATATATGATTGCATGGGATATGGATGTTTATCGTGTTTATCCAAAGACAGATAATCCTATTATTTGGATGAATTTATTACCAGCATTTGGAAAGAATAATATCAAAATGTCTATACCTGGTGTTGTTGGTCGTGCTTTGGTCGTGGGACCTGAAATTAACACAAAAACATTGCAAGAATTTTTATCTCAGCAATCTAATGTTGTTTTAATTTCACAGGGAACATTTTCTATACCAAATGGTTGGCAATCCAGATTTGATATCGGTCAATGTAGTAAAGAAGATAGATTGGAAACAGATTTGATTGTTGGTGCAACCGGTAAATACGGTGATTATGGTGGGTATCAAAAAATAGATGCCAAGATTGTTTTAACAACCAGTCGTGGCGAATTGACATCATTTAATATTCCATCCAGTATTGGTGATAATTATGTGATTATTGGTATCCCAACACATTCATTTGTTACAACACCTGAAACACTGATTAGCCCATTTGCGGAATTGGTTGTGTTTATGTCGCCCAGAATTGTTTCTGTGGTAGATAGAAATTCTGAAAAAAGCAATACATTGCTGGTTGGTGATGATGTGCGTGAATTGTTAAACAAGTAAGGAAAAAATATGTTGTTTTCAAAACTGGAAAGAAAAGTTGCGTTTAGATATTTACGTGCCAAGAAACGTGGTTTTGGTTCTGTGGTATCGTGGGTATCTTTGATTGGTATTATGTTGGGTGTGGCAACTTTGATTGTGGTTATGTCTGTGATGGGTGGTTTCCACGATGTTTTGTTGGGTCGTATTGTTGGAATGAACGGACATATCGTTGTTTATCACCAAGACGGTGCGATTTCTGATTATAATTATTTGGTTGATAAAATAAAACAAAACAAGGTTGTTATGGCAAATACCGTATCGATCGTTCCAATTGCCGAAGGTCAAGTTATGGTTACGGCCAAAGGACGCAATTCTGGGGCTATGATTCGCGGTATAGATATGAAAGATTTAATCGCCAAGACAAATGATGGTGCCAGATTTTATGGAAAACCTTTGTCAGAAATAAAAGATGGCGAATTGGTAATCGGCAGCAGTTTATCCAGAAGTTTAGGTGTCACATTGGGTGATGATGTGTCGTTGGTTTCTGCAAATGCCAGTACCCCAACACCATTTGGTTCTATGCCACGTATTATGGCATATCCAGTCAAGACAGCATTTTTTATGGGAATGTATGAATATGATTCTGGGTATATATTTTTACCATTGGAAACGGCACAAAAATATTTAAACATTGGTAAATCTGTTACACATATTGATTTATTCTTGAAAGATGCCGAGGATACAAAAAATGTCCGCGAGGCGTTGATGCGTTTGTTGCCTGATGGTTTTGTTGTTCGTGATTGGCGCGATTTAAATCGTGGTTTTGTCGGTGCATTACAGGTTGAATCAAATGTTATGTTTTTGATTTTAATGCTGATAATAATTGTCGCGGTGTTTAATATTGTTTCTTCGCTTGTTATGTTGGTAAAAGATAAAAATAAAGATATTGCGGTACTTAGAACTTTTGGTGTGTCACGTAAATCTATGATGAATATATTTATTTTATCGGGTACCAGTATCGGTGTTGTGGGGGCTGCGGCTGGAACAGTGTTGGGAACATTGGTTGCAATTTATATTGAACCAATACGTAAATTTTTCCAATGGCTGACAGGTCGTGATTTATTCCCAGCCGAGTTATATTATTTGTCTGAATTGCCATCACGTGTTGAATTTTGGACTGTGTTTGGAATCGCGGTGATTGCAATTGTGTTGGCTTTCTTGGCAACTTTGTATCCAGCATGGAAGGCGGCAAATACTGATCCGGTCGAGGTGCTGCGTAATGAGTAAATTGATGGATAAAAAATTGTGCGAATATCTAATCAAAAAGGCGAGTACAGTGTCGCCATATGGTGGTTATAAATGGCAATCTTCGGCACAAAAATTATCCAATGAATTAAAGGCCAGTGGAATAAAATTTCCAAAGAAATTATTTTGGAAATATAAATTGCCAAATGGTATGTCGCCACAAGAATTTATGGATACATTACTGTTAGAATTTTATTTCATAAAATATGGGGACGGATTTAAAATTATTAAAGATAAAAATTTGACAATTAAACAAAAAATTCAGGTAATGTCATATATTTTGTCTGTAAAAAAACAAGGTTTATATAAAAAAATAGGAATGTATGCGGATGAAATTAAAAAATTAAATCCGGAATTGGCTGATATTCATACAAAAAATTATATCGATTTTGTTGAGGGGGCTTTGTTCGGTTTTGCACCAGATGAAATAAGGTATTTTTGTGGCGGTGCAGATGAACGTGATTTTGATAATGAACATAAGTTAGATAGAAAATTGCAACGTCGTGGTATTAATACTTCATATGTTTTAGCCCCAGAAACAGCAATGTCTTTGATCGCAACTTTGAGAAAGCAAAAAAGGAAACAATAAATGGCAGGAATTTTAAATGCTTTGGTTCGCACTAATAAAAAAACAGATATCGTTATGTCTGTGCGGGATATTAAAAAGATTTTTATGGAGGGCGGTCAGCCATTGCCTATTTTAACAGGTGGTGGTTTTGATTTGGCTGCTGGCGAAATTGTGGCATTAGTTGGACCATCGGGATCTGGTAAATCTACTTTGTTGCAATGTGTTGGTTTGTTGGATAAACCAACAGGGGGAAGTATTTTAATCGATGGAACACCTGTGCATCAAATGACAGAAGAAGAACGCACAGTTATTAGACGTAAAAAAATCGGCTTTGTTTATCAACGTCATAATTTGCTTTCTGATTTTACCGCATTGGAAAATGTTATGATGCCAATGTTGGCAAATGGGGTTGCAGAAGATCTTGCCGCGATACATGCTTTAAAATTGTTAAAGGCGGTTAATGTCGATCATCGTGCATCGCATTTACCTGGCGAAATGTCTGGTGGCGAACAACAAAGAACTGCGGTTGCACGTGCATTGGCAAATAATCCTGAAATTATTTTGGCGGATGAACCAACGGGCAGTTTGGATCCTGCACATGCATCGGCTGTGTTTGATTTGTTGTTGGATATTGTGCGTAAGAAAAAGATGGCATTATTGTTTGTGACGCATGATATGAATTTGGCAGCACGTGCCGACAGGAAAATTACAATTGAAAATGGTAGGGTAAATAAGTTATAATAATACAAAATAAAAGGAGAGAGATATGGCAAATAGAACAGTAGGTTTTTCCAGATTTAAAGTTTGGACAGTATTTATAATTTTATTTATATGTGGTGCTTTTGTTGGTGTTGGTATTGCAAATTGGGGACATTCTTTGAAATTAAAGACAGATGCCGAACAACAAAAAGGTGCAGAAGAATTAACATCTTGTCAGGCAATTGAACGTGTGTTGTTGGAACAGGTAAATCATAATGATAATAGTTGCAGCGATAATAAATATGATTTAGAAACTTATAAAAAATTGGTCGCATATGGTTGCCCAGAAAATCGTGAAAAATTTCTCCAGGCAGCACAGAATTTAAATGCAGTAATTGCTGTTACATGTACAGAATATGTGCCTGCTGATAAAACATGTTTACAAATAGAGGGTCATTTGAATAGTAAATTGGGCAGTTATTATGTTGAAATGTCTGCGGATGAACATATTGAACGCGCCAAGATTTATGCGGTGATGGCGGAACGTGGTTGCCCAGAAAATAGTGCAAAATATACAGAGTTGGCCAAGAAAGAATTAGAAGTTGCACGTGGTATCAGCGATGACAAGTTCAACGAGGGCGAAACAATCGAGGTTGTTGAAACTTATAAAAGATTGAAAATGCAACAAGATGCCGAAGAAATATTTAATAAAGCCAAAAAACTGACAAACCCAGCAATTGACTTTATTATGCAGGTTGAAAAAATCATTAACGAATAGGGATAATAATGCAAAAATATATATTGGCATTCGCTATAACGGCTTTGGTTCCATGCGTGTATATCGCGGTTGCTAATGCCGGAGATTACGAGGAAGAATACGAAGAAGAGGCCGAGGTTGTTGAAACCCGCGGTGTCGCCAAACGTATGAGTTGCGATGATATTAAAAAAGAAATGGATGAATTGAATGCCTTGGAAGAGTTAGACAATGATCAATCCGACCGGCTAAATACATTAAAGGTGGATTATCGGTCTAAATGTATGAAAAAGGCATCGGGTGGTCGTTCGGTTGGACGTGGCAGTGTGGCCAGAATAAAGGCCCAAGCGGTCACTGTTACAAAGGATGTTGCTGAGGAAAAACCGGCAGAGACCGAAGAGGCACAAGAGCCAAATGCCGCATGTACAAATCCTGATGAAAATGGTTGTTGCCCAGGGGAAATATATACAGATTTGGGTGACCAAGGGTTTAATTGTTGCAAGGAAGACGATAAAAATCTGTGCTATCCACCAATCAAGGTTGTGAAAGATTATTCTTTATGTGATGACGGAACAGAACCTGATAAAAATGGTTGTTGTGCTGGTGAAAAATACACAGATTTGGGCGAGCAAGGATTTAATTGTTGCAAGGAAGACGGTAAAACTTGTTTTCCACCAATAAAATAGAAAAGTACTATATTTGTGTATGTTTTTTATGATATAATTCTCAATAATGAGAGGGAACAGCAAATTTTTTGCAGTTGTGTATATGCGTGCATTTTTTGCGGTTGTTTGTTTGCTTTTTTTTAATATTGGTTATGTGAATGCTTCTGAATTAAATGATGCTTTGCGTGCGACATATGTGGCATGTGTTGGTATAGATGATGAATTGTCTGATTTAAAAAAAATGGCTGGAATAAATACAGCGGTGACTGCGGTTGGAACTGCGGCTGGGGCTGGGGCAACCATTGTTGGTATTGTAAAAGCAAATAAGGATGCCAAGGCTAAGGAAAAATTTGATAATTATATGAATAGCAAACCAGTACAAGTCATGAATAAAAATTCTGTTGATGCATTTTTTGCGGCGTGGGAGAAATACGAGTGGGGACAAGGTGATGCGGCTGAATTTCAAAAATTACGCAAACAATCAAAAACTTTGGGAAATTGGCGGACAGGGTTGATAGCAGGTAATGCGGCGACTAATATTGCAGGTGCAATAATTGCTGGAAATAACAAAGTTGATAAAGATTTGAAAACCCAGATAAATGATTGCAAGGTGGCTGTTAACAATTTGAAAAATGCAACCTTTCAAGCACGTATAAGTGGCGAGGATATATCCGAAGCAAATGAAATTATTGCTGTGTGTGGCGAATATGATTATATAGATTCTGATGTGTCCAAGATAAATGGTAAAGCCAAGGGTGCTTTTGTTTCAAGTGTTGTTGGTGCGGCCACAGGTGTTGCTGGAACTGTGACATCAGCTATTGCAAATAGTGAAAAGGTTCGTAAAGATGAAACTGTTAATACAAAAACTGGTGAAGATTGGCAAGCAGAGAAAAATTGGAATACTGCGGCGAATGTATTGGCAGGAACATCAACAGTGGCATCTGGTGTTGCGACTGTATTTAATGCGATGCAGATAAGTGCGATAAAGAAAGTCGCTGATGTTGCATCAAAATGCACAGGAGTTTTGAAATGAAAAAAATATTCTGTGCATTGTTTGGCGTTTTTGTGTTTGTATCGGCATTCGCTGGCGTAGATGGCGATGGTGGTACTTATAAAAACGTTTCGTCTGAAATGTGGATTTCCAGATATTATATTGAAAATTTAAAAAAGAGTGCTGGTAGTGGAGGAAATTTAGCTGATGATGTTGTTGATGCTATGTTAGCTAAATATGATGAATTAGCAGCATCAGAAGATATAGTAATGAAAACATCTGTTGGAAATCAGTATTTTACTGTTTTAGATGGAACAGAACCATTAACATTGCAAGATTTAAATGCAATTTGTATTGCTGGTGGATTTACTGAAAAGGAAGCATGTCGTACAAATGTTATAAATCCAATATATACCAATATAAACAGAGTGTCTTATCATAATGTTTGTAAAGGTGAAATTACTGGCGGGACAAATCATTGTGTTGATGATGTTTTTGTAAAAGAATATGAATATGATGAAATAACAAAAGGCGAATGGCATAATGCCAGACAAGAAGTAGCAGATGGAAAAGATCCACATATTAATTTCCATAATTCTGGTTTGGTTATCAATGGTGATAATTATAGGTATGATCAAATAGAGACAAAAACAGTTACATCAAAAAATCCATATGCTCAAGATGTAGAAGTATCTGAATGGACTGCATATGGTTTTGCACTAGAGTATGCTAGATTGCATGGACATAGAGTGGTTTGTAGTTCAAATGTAGAATTTAATTGGATAAATTGTACCAGTGTTGATAATCAACATTTTTATACGTTCCGGTTTAAAGATACATATGGTGGATCTGATACTTCAATAACAGATGGTTTTAGAGAAAAGAATGTAAAGAATATAGCCCGTGGAATATGTGCGTTGTTTGGAATAAATGCTTATGAGGGTTTTCATATAGTTTGTGAAAAGCAGTGCGATAATGAAATACAAGATGTTAGTAAAAAATTTGCTATGAATGCACATTCTGGTGAGTATTATACTGGATTTGCAAATACGCATTATGGGTGTGCAATAGATTCAATTGGTGATGTATATAATGATGTAAAATTAAAAACTTATCCTAGGTATGAACATATGTCTACGGCTTTTTCAAAAGTTCAAGCAAGGTTAGAGCCGACTTTAATAAATGTGTTAAAATTGTATATAAAATCCCAAGGTATTGAAATAAAATCTTTTACTTGTGCTTATAATACTATTAATTCAAAGGCTGATTATGTTTTACCGTGTAAATTAAATGGTACGGATGTTGATTTTTTGTTTGATGATTTATATGAAACTGCAGAGTATGCTAAAAAAGCGGGTTTTGCGGGAATGTCATGTTTAACCGCATCGGCGACTTTGGGTAAAGTATCAAATAAAAAATTTACTACAAAATTTGATGGGAAGTCATGTATTGGGCCGGACAAGGAAATATGTGATGCAATGAATAATATTGTCCCTGGGGGAACAGAATGGGATGCGGATTCAGATAGATGTGTGTTAAAAGCGGCAGAAAAAGCGGCAAATATAAATTTTGTTACAACATTGATTATAGATGGTGTTGCGTTGGCTGTAACTGTAGTATCTGGCGCTGGATTGGTTGTTATTATTGTTACTGCTGTAAGTTCTGTGGGGGTTACTTTGGGTTCAAAATGGTTAGAAGATTTTGAAAGCACGTTACCAAATGAATTCGCAAAAGAATTTGTTAAAAAAGCATCTGCTTGTAACATACCAGAAAAAATTGAGTATGATAAATGTAGCGCAATACAAAAAAAATGTGCAAAAGATGCGTTGATAGAATTTGATAAATCTCTGGGATATATTATAGATGGAACCAGTACACAAACAGGTGAATATATAGGGCAGGCCGCAGAAACTTTGCTTCAATGTGTAACAGAGGCAGATTTGGAAGATATAGAAATAAAATCAACTACACGGCCAGAGATGGATTTTGTAGAGGCGTCTAGTGCTGTATTGATGGTTATGGGGTTTGCAAGCCCAAGTGGGTCAACTAAATTTACTATGTTTACTAAATTTCACAGATTGACGAAATGGCTAAATAAAATAAGTTATACATCTAAATTAAAGAAATTTAAACTTGGTGAAAACCTTTATCGTATTAAATTAACAGGAAAAATACCAACGGAGAAATTAAATAGTTATATTGAGAAAATGAAAAAAAATGGTTTTTCTGTTATGTTGGAAACAGATGCTAAAACTGGGCAGCAATTTTTTAGAGTTTTTGAAACGGAATTAGATATTAATTCTTTAAAATTAAAAGCAAGTCAAAGTTTTGATAATTATTTAGATGAGTTTTTAAAAACAGGGCGGAGTAATGGACTTCCAGTTAGTCGTTTAACAAAAGAACAATGGGGGCAATTAAGTAAGCATTTAGAAGGTCAGGGAGTAGAGTTATATGAGGATGTAATGAATGGAAATCGTGTTATGCGGTTTAGAAAAATTAGTTCATTAGATATTAATTCTTTAAAATTAAAAGCAAGTCAAAATTTTGATAGATATTTGGCTGAGGCAATGTCGTCGAATCCAACTTTTTATATGCTACCAGCAGGACGTTTAACTGAAAGTGAATGGATGCAATTAAATGCATTTCTTAAAAATCAGGGGGTCGAGTTGGTTGATTCTACTAGAAATGGTGAAAAATATAAGATATTTAAACTACTTGGTTCCAAAGGTGAGGAAAATTGGATATTTTCAAAAATATATAATGATATGCCTGATGAAATTTTAAACGCAAAATTAAAATATATTTATGAACACAGTAATGGAGATATTGTTTCTGCGGTTAATGCATTAAAAGCATCAGGAATTTATGATGCGCAGAAAGTATCAGAACTTGCGCAGGATTTAGGGAAAGAAGCAGTGATACGTATTCGGAATAGTGGTTCGAATATAATAGATAGGATGAAAAGATATAAATATATGACAAATGAAGAAAAAAAGGTTTTGGCGGGTGATTTGCATGAAATAATTACTACTGAACGACGGAATCATGTTGGAAATACCATTGTTAATTATGATTTTGAATCAAGTTGGAGTTGGCAGGCTGGTAGTGGTACAAGTAGTAATGGTTTTAGATTTGTTTATGGCTTAAAAGGGGATTCTATTGAGGGGTTAGTTTCTATCGTGTTTCATGAAAACACACATGCCCTTCAAAAACTTGGAAAATCTGCTTTACCAAAACCTGTTGCAGATTGGAATGCAAGGTATTATGCAGATCCTAATAATTTTCCAAAATTATATTATGATAATGTTATTGAAATAGAGTCTTATCAAATAGGTAATGAGGCGGCAAAATATGTTATTAGGGCATTAGGGGTGTAATAAAATAAGTTCTTGCGTTTTGGGAAATTTAAGATATAATAGCTGGGCTTTGGATTTGTTGCGAGCATAGTACAAGGGCTAGTACGCAAGCCTTCCAAGCTTGATATGCGGGTTCGAGTCCCGCTGCTCGCACCATGGGATTGGGCGTGCGCCGGAGTTGGAGAGCCGGGGCAGACTGTAAATCTGTTGTCTTATGACTGAGGTGGTTCGAATCCACCCACTCCCACCAAAAATAGAAAACGACCGAAATGGTCGTTTTTTATTTAGTTAATCTTTATTCTTTTCTTCTGGGGTATAATAATCCGAAACTTTATAATAATTTGAGGCCGTTTTAGTTTCGGTTTTGGTTAAAAACATAATTGTATAATATTGAGCATGTTTTACTATTTCATATGGAACAAAAACACCATTAGAAATATAACCACTTGTAGTTTTTTCTGTATCACCTGTATTTGCTAACATTGAAAAATATTGATAACCATTATCATTTACAAATTTCGCCGTATTTTGCATACAATTATCTTTTACAAACTGATAACTAGCATAACCGTTTCCGCCACAAAATATACGATACAACTTACCGTCTAATTTTTCATATCCAGCACCCAAAACTTCGTTTGTCCGTAATTGTTCAACTTCAAATCCTGCATGTGGTGTCGCACAGCCGTATAAAAATAATATACTAAAAATAAGAATTTTTTTCATAAAAGAACCTTTTATGCATTTAATAATATTATATATAATTCAACTTTAATTGTCTAACCATTTATCTTTAAACACTTTCACCAGTTGTATTAAATTGGAAAATTCTGGAGCTATTTACGATACTTGTCATATTCTGATGAGTTTGGTTTTATCAATCTGCATGAAGGTTTGTTTGCACGCAGGTTGCCATAGACATCTATAAATGCACCCCAATTTTTTGTACGGTTCCAATCCAGACCCAATGTTTCAAATGCCGCCTGTTGATTTGGAATTGCTGTATATTTAGTACATTCTATGGGTTTTATAAATTCTGTCTTTTTATAAAGTTCGGTGTTTCTGGTTAATATTCCATCCAATTCTTTTTGTGGAGATAAATATCGGCCCTCGCTTTCGCGGGTTGGAACATTTGCTTTTTCGCATTTGTCCGAGTCGATTGAAAAACGTTCATATTTTGTACAATCTTCATATTTTTTTGTGCATACACTTGCATATATTGGTACCACGGTTTCAAAGTCATCGGTTTGTCTGAAATATCCGCTGGGGACAGAGATGCAGTACGCATCAGTATATTCTTGGCGATAACATTTTTTCGTGTTGGCGGACAGTCCCATTTCAAAATGTTCTTTTAAACTTTTTTTACATTCTTTTTTGGTTGGATAACATACGTCTTGCCAATATGCACCATGTGATGCCCAGAATGCATAACAATAATTTGTGTCTGGGGTGTCGCTGGAACCAAAAATACCAAATATTGAAAAAAGGGTTAAGGCAGGTGCAGATATTAACATAGTATAAATTCCTTTTGTTATGTTTTGATTATATTCTAATACTGGAATGAATTCAACTAGTTACATCGGGATTGTAAATTGGCTTTTATTTTTTATTTCATGTTAGTATAATGTTCCTGTATAAACAATGGAGGTGTAATTATGTTGAAAAAGATTTTATGTGTATGTTCGGTTGTTACTTTGACTGCTTGCGATAATGTTGATATTTCCAGATATCCTGAAAGTATTCAAAATTGTTATAATGAGATAATCTATGAAGATAATAATTGCACAACCAGTAAGAAAACTATTGTTAGATATTGTCAATGTACAGATGGTAAGCAAGCAGATTTAGATGCAAAATGGAATGAATTGAATAGAGGGTTGCGTGCGGCCAGAGCGGGCGGATTTTTCAAAGGTAATGCGGGGGGATTGGTTCGGTTTGGATTACAAAATAGTGCCAGAGCCCAATATGATGCGTATGCAGAAAAATTGTTTGATGAATGTGCCAAAAAAACTGGATATACCCGTATAAAAAATTGTCCAAAGAAAGAAACCAAAAAAGATAAATAATGGAGGTGAAAATGACTGCGGCTGAAATTGGTGGTTTTTTTGGGGCTTTTATAATTACTGGTCTGATACGGTATGCGTATAAGAATTGGTATAGAAAACACAAAGATAGCACAGATCCGGTTATGCCGAATTTGTTGTCTTTTGTTACAATTATTTTGTTGTTTGGACTTATCAATACATATAAATATGGATTGGTGTTGGCTTTGTTCGTTGCAGTGATTAGATATTTCTGGGCTCAGTTGTGTTGGTTGGGTATCGATTGCTTTATTGAATATAAAAAGAAAGTCCAAAATATGACAAAATATATTTTGATAATTGGTGCATCAATTATTTGTTTTTGTTGTATAAAAATCGGTGTTGTTGCATATGTATCAAAAACAATTGTTCCAGATATTATCAATAAATCTGTGTTGTCTTGTTGGGCAACAGCCGCAGAAAATTTCTGTAAAGATTCTGGGTATATGCCAAATGACTATATAAAAATGTTACGTGGTTTTGAAAAAATAAACTTGGTTGAACGTAGTGGATTTAAGGGGGCGGCCTATGCAATGGAAACAAGTTGTATAAGGACGGCAACAGAACAATTCTATAACCAGATGAAATATACCTATGCATCAAAACAAGAAATTTGTTATGAAATAGATTTAACATCACCGTTTGATGTTAAAGATTCATTGGAAGCGGCATCAACAATTATTACATCTGGGGCCAGAAATTTAATGGCAAAAGAAATATTGAGACATTAAAAAAATTCGCCAGATTTATTTCTGACGGATTATTATATGTTTAAACCATTGTTCTTGGAAATTGGTTTTTTCTTCGATATCTTGGTCTGATGGATTTTGACCGTCTGGGGCAACAACCAATTTGTCGTCGTTGTCGTCTGTGCGGTGAATGATTGCGTACACACGACCTGTGAATGTATCAAGTGGAATTGTTGGACCAATAACGTATGCATCCAGTTCTTCGCCATCGCCAGAGATTGTGTTTGGAATAAAGCCGTAATTGACAGGATATGTAAAACCAAATTTTGGATGTTTAGTTCCAAGTGGGCGATCCATTTTTACAGTAACTATTTTACCTAGAAATGTATTTGATGATGTTGGTGTTGTCATGGTGTAAATCCTTATGGTTTATTTTTTGGTTGGTAATTCGTGGTATATGGAATTAAATAGATGTATCAAAAGTTCGGTATTTTCGGGATCTGGAACCATCAGCATTGGTTTTCCACCGTTGTAGGGTAATTCCATTTTTGCATCTGGTAAAATTTTCAATGCAGATGCAGTTGGTTTTAATAACAGGCGGTTATCATAAATTCCACCAATTATTTTATCGCGATAATAAATAATGTATTCACCCATCATTGCACGATATCTGATATCGGGTAGGGCGGACAGTTGTTCAAGAACGAAATCTAGAAATTCTTTGCTGGATGCCATGTCATGATTATAGCAATCATTATTTTGAAAATCAAATTTTGGTTGTTATTAGGATTTTATGTATGTTATTATCTGACTAAAAGGGGGTGGTGATGTCAAAAATTTGTCAAAGTTGTGCTATGCCAATGGATGATGAAAAGGTTTTTGGAACAGAAAAAGATGGTTCTAAAAATTCTGATTATTGTATTTATTGTTATAAAAATGGTGAGTTCATAGATAAAGTTTCTATGGAACAATATATCGAAATGATGGTGCCTTTTGCGGCTCAGGCAAATATGACACCTGATGAAATGCGTCGTCATTGTGAAACGGTATTTCCGACATTGAAAAGATGGAAAAAATAAAAATTGGGGGACATTATGAAATATAAAAAAGTATCTCTGTTTGGTTGCTTGGGTGTGTTATGTGTATGCGCGGGTGCCTATGTTTTATCCAGACCCAGTTTGGATGAAATGGTTGGACAGATGATACTGACAGGATTTCATGGCGACGGTATGGGGGAAAATCCTGAAAGTTTTGCAGAAATAGAAAAACAAGTTGCCCAAGGAAAAGTTGGTGGTGTTATTTTGTTTGATGTCGATCTTTCTGGGTTGGTTGCAAAGGGGATGAGTGTCCAAGATGCCAAGAAACAGATTTTTTCTTCTAATATAAAAAATATGACACAGTTGAAAAATTTAACAACGCATTTGCAAGGTATTGCCCCAGATACTTTGTTGATTTCTGTGGATCAAGAGGGCGGAAATATTCAGAGGTTAAAACCAGAACACGGATTTGATTCTGTGCCGTCTGCAAAAGATATGGCAACGATGGATGTGGATGCGGTGTATAAGGTTGTATATGATTTAGGATTGCGTTTGTCTGATTTGGGAATCAATGTTGATTTTGCACCATTGTTGGATGTAAATGTAAATCCAGAATCGCCAGCCATTGGTGCCAAGGACAGAAGTTTTTCAAGTAATCCAGATGTGGTTGCAAAATATGGTGCCATATATGCCAAAGGTTTAAATGATGCACATGTTATTGGTTCTTTTAAACATTTCCCAGGACATGGCAGTGCCACCGGTGATACACATGCTGGTATTACCGATGTGACAGATACTTACCAGGATTATGAATTGCAACCTTGGAAAGATTTATTAAAGGATGCCTCGCCTTGTATGACGGTTATGGTTGCACATGTTATAAATAATAAAATTGATACTTTGCCTGCATCGTTATCAAAAAAGACAATCCAAATGATTAGAGATATGGGATTTGACGGTGTTGTTGTTTCTGATGATATGGATATGGGTGCAATCGTCAATCAGTACGGTGTGGATACTGTGATAGAAATGGCGATAAATGCCGGAAATGATATTTTGGTTTTTGGAAATAATTTAACATTTAATGTTAAACGCGGAGAGGAAGTTCATAATGCTATTGTGAAAATGGTGCGTGAGGGTAAAATAAAAAAATCTAGAATTCGTGAATCTTATAACAGAATTCAAAAAATGAAAAAGTGTATTGCAAGATAGAGTTTGTTATTTGATTTTTTCAAGATTTTTATTTAGTATGTTTCTGTGAGAGAGACGGGAGAGAAAAATGAAACTGAAAATAATTTTAATGATTATTGTTGTCTTTATTGTTGGAGGTTTATTGACTATGAAAAATTATAGAGAGGAACAAAGTACAGATTATTCAGATAAAAAAGTTTTGGTGGCTTATTTTTCCCGAACTGGCGAACAATACAGTGTTGGTAATATAACCGAGGGTAATACTGCTATTGTTGCAAAAATTATTGCCGAAAAAACTGATGGCGATTTATTTGAAATCCAAGTTGTAGATGATAATTACCCAACAACATATAAAGAACTTACTGAATATGCTGAAAAGGAAATGCAAGAAAATGCCAGACCTGAGATAGTTGGCGAAATCGAAAATTTTGCTGATTATGATGTTGTGTTTATTGGATATCCTATTTGGTGGGGTGATAAACCAATGCCGGTTTATACATTTATTGAAAATTATGATTTTAATGGAAAATTTATTGTCCCATTTGCAACACATGAGGGCAGTGGTTTTATGGGAACCCAAGGATTTGCCGAGACAGGTGCCAGGGTTTTAAATGGGTTGGGTATTTATGGTCATGTTGCCCAAACAAATAAAGAACAAACTGAAAAGCTGGTTACGGAATGGCTGGATAATTTGAATTTGTAATAAAAAAAAACTCTGTGTTTTTACACAGAGTTTTTTTTATTCGTTTATTTCAACAGAATCAATCAAAGTTTTATTGATAGATTCCAGTTTAACTGGTTTATATTCGGAATCTATAATTTCTTTGTTGTCGTTATCATTTGTTACGACCGTTACAACATTTGGCTGTATGTGTTGTTGTGTTTCAGTCATATTTACACCGAATGTTTTTGATTTGTATTTGCTGCGGAATCTTTCTGGGATTTTTATAAAATCATTTGGATTTATTCCGCGTGTTTGCAAAGACATTTCAGATGCCGGTGTTATGTGTCTTTGTTCAATGTTATAAATTGGATTTATAAAGTTTTCAGGTGCAGGGCGAACAACAACAGGTGTGCCTGAACCGTTCAGTTGTAATACACGTAATCCACGTTCACTATCACCATTTGGTTTTAAACGAACAATTCCATCCATTCCGGCATAACCACTGGGGTCCAGTAAATATGCCGCAGGTTTTTTATTTGAATATACGGTTCCCATTGCTATATTTGTTGCATCGTAACCAAATGTTGCAAGACGTGATGGTATTGTGCCGTATGTTTGTTTGTATAAATTTACAAAGTTTTGGTTTTGTTCTGGTAATGCCGCATATTTTGTTCCCATCATTGTATAATCAGATGCGATGTCTGTGCCGTCAAGCAGAGCGCTGCCATAAAAACGGACATTACGGGAATCAGCACCATAATAACGCAAGAACGATCCTAGGGTTTTTGTGTCATCAGATGATCCAAGGAATAAAACCGCAGAATATGGTAATGAGCCAATGGTGTCTGTTTTTGAAAGTTTATCCAGTTGGTAATACAGACTGGATTTTTCAATACTGGTTAAATTTTCGTTTGTCAGTATGTCAGACAAAACTGTGCGGGCACGTTTGTGTGCAGCCGTACGTGCATTATACATAGATGCATGCATACTGGTTTCTTTTAAATTGTCGTTGTCATGTTCGTTATATAAAAATACACCAGTAACCGCAGGACCATAGATTTCTGCAGCACGTTTTGCGGTGCCGGCCATAATTTTACCGGAATCTGTATTTGGGGCCATTATGATAAAGTTTTGTATCCCATCGTAAAACATTTCACGAACAATCAATTCAACACTGTTTGTTGGCATCAATGCCACGGTCATTACACCATCGCCAACGGCATTTGCATCTGAGGTAAATGAAATGGCAGGCATATCATCAGGTTTTGTTGTGCGTAACATTTGGGCATTTGCAGAAAATAATGGCCCGATAATTATGTCGGGTTCGGCTTCTAATGCCGTATTGATGGCATCAGATGGGTTTTTCGCGGTATCATAAAAGGTTACGTCCAAATTGCTCAAAGAATGTTGTAATAATGCCAATTCCATCGCGTTTCTGATTTCACGACCAGCGGCAGATGCCGAGCCAGTTGTTGGCAATAAAACAGCAATACTGTGTTGGGTATCACTGGAATCCTGGGTGGAATATGATCCGTATTGCATTTGGATTGGGGTTCCTGTTGGACTGTTGGTATATTCAGCATTCCAATCGTGGTTAGAACCGGCGCATCCAGCCAATATTAAACAAGATACAAATAATTTAAAAAATCTATTCATTGAAAAACCCTATTTGTTTTAGTATTATTCTACTATAAAAGGATTAAAAATGCAATCAGGACTGTATGTTGTTGGAACACCAATTGGTAATTTATCGGATATGTCCCCTAGGGCAATAGAAGTTTTAAAGGGTGTTGATTTTGTTGCAGCCGAAGATACTCGTGTGTTTGCCAAGTTAGCAAATCATTTTGATATAAAAACAAAATGCGTTTCTTGTCATGAACATAATGAGAAAAAAGTCGTAGATTCTATTATCGAGAAAATTCAAAATGGGGCTGCGGTGGCGACGGTTTCAGATGCGGGGATGCCTGGAATCAGTGATCCAGGGTTTCGTATTGTTCGTGCGGCACGTGTGGCGGGGGTTCCTGTATTTATGGTGCCGGGTGCAACTGCGGCAATCTCTGCATTGGTGTTGTCTGGATTTCCAACAGATAGGTTTACATTTTGTGGATTTTTTGATGAAAAAAAATTACATGATGATAATAAAATCAGACATACTATTATTTATTATGAAAGTCCAAATAGGATTATGTCCACAATTGCGGCTTTTGCCAAAGTAATGCCAGAACGTCAGATTGCCATTGTACGTGAAATTACTAAAATTCACGAAGAAACAATAATCGGATATCCTGCGGATTTAATGCGTATAGAACCACCGCGGGGTGAAATTGTTATTGTTGTCGCACCAGCGCCAGATAAGAAAATGACAGACAGTGAAATATCTGAAATTGTTAATGAAATTGCGGTCGGTTCAACAAAATCTTCGGCAGAAATGTTGGCGGCACGTGCTGGGATTTCTAAAAAGGAAGCGTATAAACGATTGGTTAAAGGAAAATAAATGATAAAATTTGTTGGATCTTTTGAAACAGTTGAATCTTTACCAAAAACACAATTCGCAGAATATGCTTTTGTGGGTCGCAGTAATGTTGGTAAATCATCTTTGATAAATGCTGTGGTGGGTGAAAAGGTTGCCAGAACATCTAATACACCGGGACGGACGCAAAGCTTGAATTTATTTAATGTAGATGACAAGGTTTTATTGGTTGATTTGCCAGGGTACGGTTATGCCAAGGTGAGCAAAGAATGTGCAATTAAATGGGTGGTCAGATTAGAAAAATATTTGTTGGCCCGAGACCAATTAAAACGGTTATTTATTTTAATTGATTCACGCGTTGGACCAAAAGAATCTGATTTAGAACTGATGGAATTTTGTGATAAAAATGGAATTTTATATCAAATAGTTTATACCAAAAAAGATAAAAAGGTTCGTGAAGAAAAACAGATTGATTTATCACATGATAAACATGGGGCGATGGTGTCTGAAATTTTATATACTTCGGCAGAAAAGAAAACTGGATTAGAAGCCATAAGGAAAATCATTGGTATTAAATAAAAATATTTTTTGCGTAACTAATCCAACAAAAATGTTGGATGGATTGTATAAAATTGTATCTGAATCAGGGGTGGAATTATCTGAATGTTTGATTTTTTTACCCAGCAGACGTGCTGTGCGTGTTGCGGAAAAAATGTTTGCAGAAAAAAATGGTGGTGCGGTTATTTTACCAAAACTGGTCGCTTTGGGCGAGGGTGTTGATTCAGAAGAAATTGTAACCCCAGATACATTCAGCAATATGGAACGCATTATATTGTTGGCAAAATTGATATCCCAAGATGTGAATATAAATATATCTGTGGCATTATCGTTGGCGCATGATTTTGTGCGTATGCAAGATTATTTGGAAAACGAAGGAATTGATAGTTCCCAGATTCAATGGCGAGAAATTGTTCAGAATTATAAATATCCAGAACATTTTGATTTGAAAGCCCAAATGTTAGAAATTTTGACAGGGGTATTACCAACATTGGCAAATGGTCGCAAGACATCTACGCAGATACGAAATGATGATGTGCGTGCTTGGAAAAATGAAATACAAAAATATCCATTGGTTATAGTTTGTGGTTCTACGGCATCTGTGCCTGTGACGGCTGAATTGATGGTTGAGGTTGCCAAGTTGCAAAATGGACGGATTATTTTGCCTGGAAAAATAGATGGTCGTGTTCAAGATTTTGCGTTGAATACAAATCCATATAATGCTGAATACAAATGGTTGTCGCGCATTGGTATTGAAATGGATGATATTATAAAATTAGATTTTGGTGAATCTGATATTGATTTTATGAACTATGCTTTTGGAAATGATACAAATCAATATAGCGGAAATAAAAACTTATGTAATTGCCATTTAATTGAATGTGATAGTGAAAGCATAGAAGCATCAGCGGTGGCCGAAATATGCAAGGATGCGATGCAACAAAATAAAACTGTGATGGTGGTTACACCCGATGCTGCGGGAAATCAAAGAATTGCTGCCGCGTTTAATGGGGCAGGGTTAGAGGCCGATTTTTCTGGTGCAAAAAGTGGGACCGAGACCGAGGCCGGACGTGCTATTTTGAATTTGTTGAATTCTTGGATTGAATCTGAACCAGGTAAGTGGGATGAATTATACAAAAATGCGAATTTTAATTTGTTCGATACTGTGGCATCAATGTTGATTAAATATTCAGATGATATGCATCCTGGATTTGAAATTGATTCAACAGAGTCAGGGCAGGTTTGGTATGCAATAAAAAATCTGTCTGAATGTTTAGAAAAATACGACATTAAATTATCTTGTTTCGAGGCATGTTCATTTATTGCGGATGCTTTGTCTGGTGTTTCTGTGCGTGATGTTGTAAAGGGTGATGCAAAGATTGTTGTTTTGGGAACTATTGAATCACGTATGCAGACCGCAGATGTTGTTATACTGACTGGATTAAATGAAGGTATGTTTCCAGCACGTGGATATGAAAATACCTGGTTGCCAGTTCATTTGTCTGATGCCATAGGTTTGCCCAGTCGGGATAGAAAGGTATCTTTGATGTCTTTGGATTTTATGAATTTATCATGTGGCCCAAATGTTTATTGGTTAAGAAGTTTGGTTTCGGGTGGTGCAAAAACTACGGAATCCAGATTCATATCCAGGGTTGTCGCACGTGGTGGAGAGTTTGATAAAGAAATAGCGGAATCTGTATTACAAAAAGTTAAAAGTGCAGATGTTGTTGAACCTGAACCATTGGATAAAACTATGTCGATACCTGATTCAGATTGGGGCGATGTATATGTTACAAAATTGGAAAAATTGATTCATAATCCATATCTGTTTTATGTTTCACATATATTAAAGTTGGATCAAAAGAAAGATTGGTGGATGGGTGTGGATGCGCTGGATTTTGGAAATTTGGTGCATTCTGTGATAGAACATGCGACTGAATTTTCTGTGGAAAAAACAGTGCGTGCTATGGATTTGGCCGCATTGGATGCTTTGAAAACTGATAACAGAAATAATATGCAGTTCAGATTTTGGCATAAACGGTTTATAGAAATAGCACAGTTAGTAGAAGACAATGCTGAATTGTTATCAAAATCTGTACCTGAAAAAGTTGGAAAAGTGTACATAGATGGACAACATATTTGTGCCAAGGCCGATAGAGTTTGGGATGGTGGTGTTATGGATATTAAAACAGGTGGAATTCCAACGGACACTCAATTAGAAAATGGCATGATGCCCCAGTTACCAATCGAGGCATTTATGTTGACTCAAAAAGGATTTGATTGTTTAAAGGCAACTGATAAATCTTTGAATCCAGAAATGGTGTTTATGAAATTAAAAAATTTTGATGTCGATATGGTCTGGATCAGAGGCGATCAAGTGCGACAAATGATGGATGCTGCAGTGAATAAAGTTAAAGAGTTAGTGGACAGGTATTGTGTTGGCAAAATGTCGTATGAATACCTGCCTGTAACAGATATTAAATACAAAGGTTATGAAGATTTAGCAAGAATAGATGATTAGTCTAATTCCAGCATTAAACCACAATGGTCGGTTGGTTTGTCTGCGGTTCTGGGACATAAATCTATTTCGCAATTTTTAACCATTTTGGCGGCTGTTTTATTGCACAAGAAATAATCTAAACGCAAACCTTGTTTGTTTCCAACGGTGTCACGACCGCGGTATCCGTACCATGTATAATCTTGGGCATCGGGATGTAATTTACGCCATGCATCCATCCAGCCGGAATCCAGCCATGTTTGCATTATTTCACGGGCAGCAGGTGCCGAAATAGATGAACCAATATAATTTTTAGGATTCCAAATATCACGATCTGTTATTGCAACATTAAAGTCGCCAGCGATAATTACGGCCTCGGGCGAATTTAAATATGGGGCAATATGTTTTGTAAATGCGTTCATCCATTCTAATTTATAGGCGAATTTTGGAGATTCTATGTTATCCCCATTTGGCATATATGTATTTATAACACGAATACGGCCGTCCAAAACGCATTCGATAACCCTGGAATTCACATCTGGATAATTTGGAATTCCAAATGTTACATCTTCGATAGAATATTTTGAAAAAATGGCGACCCCATTCCACGATTTTTGCCCAAAAATCTTGATGTTATAGCCAAATTCGTCAAATAACATAAACGGAAAGTTTGCGTTTTCAACTTTTAATTCTTGAACCAAGATTGTGTCGTATTCACCACTACGCAGAATGTCCATAAAACTTGTCACGTGTGCACGTATAGAGTTTATATTTAGTGTTAGTATTTTCATATTTGCTTTTCCTTGTTTCTGTGATTATAATATACCCCGTCCAATATAAAAAAAACAAGGAAATTTACTATGAGTATGAATAGTATGTTAGAAACAGCGGTCCAGCAATGGCCAGAGAACCTGTTTTTAGTACGTGAGGGGATTACGTATTCTGCGTTTATGGAAATGGTAAAAGCACGTGCGGTAACGCTGATGGAACACGGCATTGGTGTCGGGGATACAGTCGGTGTGTTATCACATAATATTCCTCAATTTCCGCTCACATTGTTTGCAATATGGTATATCGGGGCGCGGGCCTTGATGTTGGATACAAATTTGACACCATTTGAGTATGATAATATGGCGAAAGTTGCTGGATGTAAATATGTCTGTGCAGAAACGTCTTTTTTCTATAAAACAGATGTGTTCAAATTTATCGAGATTACCGCCAAAGACGGCAATCCAAATCCAATGTTGCGTCCGTACGAGTTCAAAGATGATGATATTGCGACTTTGTCTTTTACATCTGGTTCAACCGGCAATCCAAAGGTTGTGCCATTGACGCACTATAATTTAACAGAGTGTGCAAATTCATTAGAAGATATGTCTGAATATTTTGGTTCTGGGGATGTCATGTATGGCTTTTTACCATTGTATCATATATTCGGGTTTTCTATTGGAATTTTGGCAACTGTACATTTTGGTGCAGGAATTGTGTTGCAGCCAACGGTTAATCCGAAATACATTTTGGATGATTTTAAAAAATTCCGTCCACATGTTATTCCGGCTGTTCCACGTTTGTGGGAATTATTTAGAAATAAAATCATGGATACTTTAAAAGCACAAAAAAAGTGGCGTATTGTGGAATTTATTTTACGCAATCGTGAACGTATCTCGGATATGGGATTGGGATTTTTTGTGCGTAAAGTCCAAGAACCTATTTTGGATATTTTCGGTGGACGTGTGAGATTGCTGATTGCGGGGGGTGCGGCAACCAAGCCCGAGGTTGAAACTTTTTATGAAAGTTTAGGATTGGCATTTATCCAAGGATATGGTTTAACAGAAACAGTTGGACCAATCTGTATTTCTAAACCAAATAAAAAGCGTATGGCTTTTTCTGTGGGTGCGCCAACAACAAATAACGAATGTGAAATTCGTGATAAAGATGAAAATGGTGTTGGTGTTTTGTGGTTGCGTGGTCACCAAGTATTTGGCGGTTATATGAATAACGATGATGCCAATAAAGAATGTTTTGATGATAAAGGATTCTTTAATACTGGGGACATGATGTATATGGACAAAAATGGCGAATTACATTTTGCTGGTCGTAAAAAACAAATCATTGTTTTGGATTCTGGTAAAAATGTTTATCCCGATGAATTAGAGGCATTGTTCTTGGATATTCCAGGGGTAAAAAATGTTGCTGTATTTGAACACAAGGTAAAAGGTAAAACTGTTGCATACGGTGTATTTAGCGTTGATGCGGACATGACAATGGAAAAGTTGGCTGATGCAGTTGCCGAGGCAAATAAAAAGGTTGCATCATATAAATGGGTTACCCATTTTGCGATGACAACAGACGATTTGCCAATGACATCTACACAGAAAATAAAACATCATATTGTTCGCAAGAATTTGATTGATGGTAAATATCCAATAAGACATGAATAAAAAGGACATAATATGACTTTATATGATTTGTTAGAAGAAAATATCAAGAAAGATCCTAAATTAGTTTTCTTGGTGCGCGAAAATATTACTTTTGAAGATTTTCCAAAGTATATCAAGGCACGTGCCGCTACATTGGCAAAAGAGGGTATAAAGGCCGGTGATGTTGTTGGTTTGTTGTCACATAATCTACCACAATTTGTGTACACTTTGTTCGCAATTTGGTATCTGGGTGGCAAGGTTTTATTGTTGGATACAAACTTGACATCTATTGAATATGAAAATATGACAACACTTACAGATTGTAAATTCGTTGTTGCTGAAAAATCTTTCTTTTATAAAACCAAGAACTTTAAGTTCATTGATATAGAAACAGAAGATAAAGATAGTGGTGAAGATATTAAACGTTACAAGGTCAAAGATGATGATATTGCAACATTATCATTTACATCGGGTTCAACTGGAACACCAAAGATTGTGCCATTGACACATAAAAATTTGGTTTCTTGTTCAGAAAGTTTGGAAAGTTTGAGCATATTCTTGCGTCATGGCGAGGTTATGTATGCTTTCTTGCCTTTGTATCACGTGTTTGGTTTTGCTGTGGGATTTTTGGCACCAATGCATTTTGGTATGGGAATCTTGTTGCAATCGACAATCAATCCAAATGCAATTTTGCAAGATTTTGCTACATATAAACCACAAGTTATTCCTGCGGTTCCAAAATTGTTCGAAATATTCCGCAAGAAAATTATTGATGGCGTCAAGGCAAAGAAAAAATGGTGGTTGGTATCATTTATTATGAAACACCAGAAGGGTTTGCGTATGATTGGGTTGGGCAAATTGGTTGATAAAGTTTTAGGTCAAATCAATTCTGTATTTGGTGGTCGTGTACGTTGCATGGTTGCAGGTGGTGCGGCGACCAAGCCAGAGGTTGAAAATTTCTATAATAAATTAGGAGTTGCCTTTGTTCAGGGTTATGGTATGACCGAAACCGTTGGACCAATCTGTTGTTCTAAACCATTGAAAAAACGTGTGCCATTTGCATTTGGGGCACCATTAGGTCAATGTTGTTGCGAAATTCGTAATGCAGATGAAAATGGTATTGGTATGTTGTGGGTCAAAGGCGACCAGGTGTTTGGTGGCTATTTGAATAATGACGAGGCCAATAAAGAATGTTTTGATAAAAACGGATTCTTCTGCACTGGTGATTTGGTATCCATTGATAAAAATGGTGAATATCACTTTGCGGGGAGAAAGAAACAAGTGATTGTTTTGGATTCTGGTAAAAATGTTTATCCTGATGAATTAGAAGGATTATTCATTGAAATCCCAGGGGTAAAAAATGTCGCTGTGTTTGAACACGAGGTCAAAGGTAAAACTGTTGCATATGGTGTATTCAGTGTAGATCCAGACATGACATTAGAAAAACTGGGTGCGGAAATTGCAGAAAAGAATAAAAAGGTTGCATCGTATAAATGGGTTACTCATTTTGCTATGACAACCGATGACTTGCCTGTAACCAGTACGCAAAAAGTAAAACATCATGTTGTACGGAAATATTTGATGGATGGTAAATATATCGAAAAAGGTCTGTAAGCATGAATATGTACCAGTTCTTTGAACAGACAATGGAAAAGTGTCCTGATACACTTTTCCTTGTCCGAGAAAATATAAAGTTTGCGGATTTTCCAAAATTGGTCAAGGCGCGTGCCACAACACTTAAAAATGCAGGCGTGGTTGCCGGTCAAACGGTTGGTGTGTTGGCACATAATATTCCAGAATTTATTATCACTTTGTTTGCTATTTGGTATCTGGGTGGACGTGTTCTGTTGTTGGATACAAATTTAACACAAACAGAATATGATAATATGACTAAACTTACATGTTGCGAGTTTGTCGTTGCCGAGGAATCTTTTTTCTATGATGCAAAAGGTTTTAAGTTCTTTGATATTCAAACCAAAGATAACGACGTGGATGAGGATTTAATGCCATACCCGTTGGATGCAAATGATATTGCAACATTATCATTTACATCTGGGTCAACTGGAACACCAAAGATTGTACCACTGACACATTTTAATTTAATAGAGTGTGCAAATTCGTTTGATGATTTTAACGAGTGGTTTGAAAAGGGTGGGGTTCTGTATGGATTTTTGCCTCTGTACCATATATTTGGCTTTGCGGCAGGATTCTTGGCACCGTTGCATTTCCAAATGGGAATTTTATTGCAACCTGCAATAAATCCAAAATTGATTTTGGCTGATTTTAAAGAATACAGACCACATGTTATTCCATCTGTTCCAAAAATGTGGGAATTGTTCCGCAAGAAAATTATTGAAGAAATCAAGGCACAGAAAAAATGGTGGTTGGCATCGTTTATATTGAAAAATCAAACATGGTTAAAGAAAATTGGTTTGGGATTTTTGGTTCGCAAACTTCAAAATGCTGTCAAGGCGGTGTTTGGTGGTCGTGTGCAGTTGATGATTGCAGGTGGGGCGGCAACCAAGCCCGAGGTTGAAACATTTTATAACCAATTAGGAATCGCATTTATCCAAGGTTATGGTATGACGGAAACGGTGGGACCATTTTGTGGTTCGCGTCCGTTGAAAAAACGTATTCCATTTGCGTTTGGAAAACCACTGGGGGCAAATGAATGTGAAATTCGTGAAAAAGATGCGTCTGGTATTGGTATGTTGTGGGTTCGTGGACATCAGGTGTTTGGCGGTTATATGAATAATGACGAAGCAAACAAAGAATGTTTTGATGAACGTGGATTTTTCAAAACAGGTGATTTGGTGTTCATGGATAAAAATGGTGAATTGCATTTTGCAGGTCGTAAAAAACAAGTGATTGTTTTGGATTCTGGTAAAAATGTTTATCCTGATGAATTAGAAGCATTATTTATGGATATACCGGGTGTTAAAAATGTTGCCGTATTTGAACATGTTGTGGGTGGTAAAACCGTTGCATATGGTGTGTTTTCAGTAGAGCCAGATATGACCGCGGAAAAATTGGCGGATGCAGTTGCCCAGGCAAATAAAAAGGTTGCTTCATATAAATGGGTTACACATTTTGCAATGACAACCGATGATTTGCCAATGACATCTACGCAAAAGGTTAAACATTTTATGGTTAAACAAAATTTGATAGACGGTAAATATACAGAGGTATAAACAAGGAGAATTTGTATGAAAAAATTATTTTTGATTTTGCCTGTTGCAGTATTGGCTGCATGCAGCAGTGAACAAAAAACTTTGGTATCTGGGTGTGAAAAAATTATTGCCAGTGAAACGGGTGGTGATATTTATAAATGCCCAATGACCGAAGAATTTGTTAAAATTCAAGCAATGGATGCGGATTCTATGTTCGGTTCGATTGATGGGTTGGATATGGCTAATGTGATTTTTGATACAGAACATGCATATGTTAATGTATATGGCACATGTGAAAATCCAAAACAGGTTCAATATCGTGTAATGGTAAGAAATTTAAAGATTGATGGCGATGCTATGTATGCGGTATCAATCTGTAACTAATTAAACAAAGGAGAAAAATATGAAAAAATTACTTTTAATTTTGCCAGTTATGGCTTTGACTGCATGTGGTCACGAAGCAAATACATATGTTGATGGTTGTGAAAGGATTGCAGAACGTAACTTAGGTGGTAATATTTATAAGTGTCCAATGACAGAAGATTTGGTCGCAATCAAAGCGATGGAAGCAGATTCTATGTTTGGTTCGCATAAAGGTTTGGATGTTATCGCAGCGGCGGCTGATACAGAAAATGCTTATGTAAATGTATTTGGTGGAAAATGTGAAACTAAAGGCCAAGTTTCATATCGTGTTATTGTGACTACACCAAAGGCACTGGATAATGGAAAAACATACTATGCAGTAGAAGTATGCCGTTAATTTGTTGTTGAAATGTAAAAAAAACCGCCGTTCCGGCGGTTTTTTATTTTCCTAAACAAAGTTGTGAAAATGTTGCGTCCATAACATCATTGGCGGTTATGGTGCCAAGTATTTTGCCGATGTTATCAGCCGCGGTACGAACATGTTCGCTGAATATATCATAATTATCACCAGATTTTTCAATCGCCTGTTCTAACTCTGATTTTGCATCATTTAATAATTTATATGTGCGAGCATTTATGACAAGTGTGTTTTCTGAATTGTCCAATATGCTGTGCATTTTTGTGCGAATTGCATTTAATAAATTATCAATACCGGCACCTGTTTTTGCAGATGTATAAATTACATTTTTATTTGTTTTTGATTTTATTTCATCGACCTTGTTTATAACAACAATTGTTTTGTCGTCGGGCAGGGCATCTGTTTTTTTGTTAAAGATATGTAAAACCAAATCCGCATTTTCCAGTTCTGTTTTTGTTCTGTCGATTCCTTGTTTTTCTATTTCATCATTTGTTTCACGCAAACCTGCGGTATCAGATAAATTTACCAGATATCCGTCTATATCAATTTGTGCAGAAATAACATCCCGGGTTGTTCCGGCAATATCAGATACGATTGCACGATTGGCACCGACAAGGCGATTAAACACGGATGATTTTCCGACATTTGTTTCGCCAACCAGTGCAATATTGAATCCATTTGTGATTGCACGTGATACATTATAACGTAAAAGTGATGTTTTAATTTCGTTTAATAATTCTTTGGTTTTACTGAAAATTTTTTTGGTTATGTTTTTGGGTAAATCGTTTTCATCATAGTCCAATATGGCGGCACTGTATGCGGCAATTTCGATCATTTTTGTTCTCCAAGAATTATATTTTTCACTGTCACCACCCAGCATAGATTTTAATGCAAATTGTCTTTGTTTATCTGTTTGTGCATTCAGTAATGCAGCCAAACCATCGACGTCGGTTAAATCCATTTTATTGTTCAAAAATGCGCGACGTGAAAATTCACCAGGAAGAGCCATGCGAGCATTTTGTGTGGATAAAAATTGTAAAATTTTATTTATTACAGCCGGTGCACCATGAGAATGAATTTCAATAATATCTTGGCCGGTAAATGATGCAGGGGATTCAAAATAAATCACAATGCATTGATCGATTAAATCGCCATTTTCATCGGTCAGATTTGTAAAATACGCATGACGTGCATCAAATTTTTTGCGGTTGGAAATCTTTGAAAATAAATCGTGCAGATTATCACCAGATATGCGGATAACCGCAACACCTGATTTTCCAAAACCGCTGGATAATGCAAATATAGTATCGTTATTCATTTTTTATTTACCACTGCTTATTTCTTTTAATGCCATTGGAACCAATTTCGCGACGTCCATATTTGGATTATTGGTTACCAATTTTTGTGCCATGTCGATTATGTCTAATCTGCGGTATCCCAGTGATTCCAATGCAGAGAGCAGGTCGGTTAATACAGAATCACCGCCCATGTCACCAATATCAAATGATGCGCCGCCCATTTTGTTCTTTAATTCAACAATGATTTTTTCAGCAACCTTTTTACCGACACCTGGGGCGGTTGAAATTGTTTTTGCGTCCCCTGTGGCAATCGCTTGCATCAATGTATCAGTTTTAATAGATGACATAATTGCCAATGCAACCTTGGGACCCACACCCGATACAGTTGTTAATTGATTGAATAAATTTTGTCCAGAGATGGATGAAAACCCGAACAAACGGATGGAATCTTCGCGGACAATTGTTTCAATCCACAGGGATACCGTTGATTTTAATGCCAGATATTCTGGGGTATATACTTTATATCCCACAGGGCCAGCCATAACGATTACAAAACCGTCACCAATATAATCAACAATTCCTTGCAATTTTCCAATCATTTGTTATCCTTTTACGGTATTGTAAAACAATTAAATCAAAAGGTCAAATATGAGCGGACACAGTAAATGGCATAACATCCAACATAAAAAAGGGTTGGCTGATGCGGCACGTAGCGGACTTTTTACAAAGTTGGCTCGTGAAATAACAATGGCGGCAAAACTGGGTGATAAAAACCCTGATAATAACCCCAGATTGCGTTTGGCAATTTTGCAAGCGCGCAAAAATTCTATGCCGAATGATAATATTAAACGTGCAATCGACAAGGCATCTGGTTCAAATACAGAAAACTTTGTTGCGGTTCGTTACGAGGGATATGGTCCGGGGGCGGTTCCTGTGATTGTCGAGGCATTGACCGATAATCCTCGTAGAACAGTGCCAGAAATCCGTAATATTTTTGCCAAAAATGGTGGAAATATGGGCGAAGAAGGATCGGTTGTGTTTATGTTCACTCATGCTGGTCAGATTATGTATCCTGCGTCCATCGGTAAAACCGAAGATGAAATGATGGAAATCATTATGGATGCAAATGCTGATAATTTGGAAAGTTCCGAAGAGGGATTTATTATCACAACAAAACCAGAAGATTTTATGAATGTTCAAAAGTTTTTGGCGGATAAATTAGGCGAACCAGAAAGTGCAGAAATGACTTGGATTCCAAATATGCCAATGGATTTGGATGACGAGGCATATGCAAAAATCGAAAAGTTGGTTGATGCGTTGGACGACAATGATGATGTCCAAAAGGTGTTCACAGCCGCAGCATAAATATTAAAATATCCGCCGGTTAATCCGGCGGTTTTTGTATGGTGTATTGTATGAGTGTTGTGGATACAGCAATTAAGAAAGCAGGAAATAAAATTATTCCGGTGGCTGATGCGGTGGCGAATGAGTTGAAATTGTCGTCAGGGACAAAATTGTTTTTTGTTGGTGGGTCTGTTCGTGACGGTGTTTTGAATGAATTGTTTTCAGGAAAATATGATTCCAAAGATATTGATATTATTTTATCAAAAAAGCAAGATTTTAAAGATAATCCAAATATAGTGCGTATGCGGCGGAATTCTTTGGGTGGCATAAAATTACAAACTAAAAATTTTGGTGTAATTGATGTGTTCCAATATTATATGGATAATCCAGATTTGCTTGTTTGTGATATATTTGATTTTAATTGTAATGCTATATATTATTCACATAATGAAAGGTGTATTGTGGCAACACCACATTTTTATAATTTTGTTTTAAGTAAAACCATAGATTTGCAAAGGGTTATTTATGGTAAAAATGGTATAGAATATAATTATGCCGTTTCGGCTTTGACTTCGCGGGCTTTGAAATTTCAAATAGAATTTCGTGAAAGATATAATTTGCAATTAAAATTGTCTTCGAATGTTTTATATATGATATATAATTTGGATGAAAATCAAGAACAAGAGATGGTAAAATATACAAAAGCCAAAGCGGGTTCGGTTGATTTGCAAAACAAAATAATATCAGAGTATCAAAAATTAAGATGCTGAAAACAATTTAAATTTGGTGTATAATTGCATTATGAGAATTATTGGTATTGATCCGGGTTTATTGCATACAGGGTGGGCAATTATAGATTCCAGCGGTCCATCACGGCATTATATTGCCAGTGGGGTTGTATTGCCACCGCCAAAAATGGAATTGGCGGACAGATTATCTTTTATATTTCAAAAAGTAACTGAATTATGTGACAAGTTTAAGCCAGATGCGTGCAGTATTGAATATACTTTTGTGAATAAAAACCCAAAAACAACATTGTTATTAGGGCATGCCAGGGCGGCTGCAATTGTTGCGGTTGCAACCAGAGATATTCCTGTTTTTGAATATGAACCTAATATGATTAAAAAGGCATTGACTGGGGCGGGGCATGCGGATAAAGACCAAATATACAAAATGTTGCAAATTTTATTGCCAATGGCACACCCGAAAACATCGGATGAATCTGATGCAATTGCAATAGCCATGACCCACGCAAATATCACCCCGGGGTTTAATAAAATAAAGTAAATTTATACTTTTATTTATTGGCATTTTATGATAAAATTATGTGGAAGAGAGAATATGAAAAAAATAGCAAAGTTTTTATTGGCTGTGGTTTCTTTTGCACCTGTGGCGGCATTTGGTGCTGGGCCTGTTGCTACTACGGCGGGCAGTAATTTAACCGCATATAATGGTAATATGGGTTCTGTTGCGGGGAACCAATGGAATAATGCAACAAATGCCCGTGGAAATATTCCAGTGGCCAAGGCCGATTATGGAAATTGCAACGCATTGATGTTGCGTTGTGCCAGCCCAAAATGTTCTGGTGGTGGATGTTCAGATTTAGAGGTGGCTAAATCTATTGCGACAGGATGCGTGAATTCTAATTCTACATGTAAAAAACATGGTGATGCATTGATAGCATTTATTGCTGGGCAATTAGTGTCTGATTCTGTGGCGGCGGCGAATAAACAGGCATCGGATGCTGCGGCTGCCCAGGCACAAAGTGCGGAACAAATCGCACAGATGCAACAACAAATGCAAATGCAGATGCAACAAATGCAGGAACAAAACAATGCACAAATTGCATCATTACAAAGTGCATTAGAGGAAAGTCAACGTGCCACGACCGAGGCGGTGAATGCTGCGGCACAGGCGGCGGCTCAACAAACGGTCAGTATTGCACCGGTGGTTGATGCGGGAACTGGGTTAACAACAACCCAAGAGGTTGCGGCAAAATCCGGTGTGTCCGAGGATGTTATTACCCGTGCAACAATTTCAGGGCAAATTTTAACAAGTATGGATGGTGTAGAATCCAGTTTGAATGCTTTGAAAACAACTATGCGTGATGTATTCAGATATGCACAATGTAACGAGGTAAATGGTAATAATTGCCAGGGACCAAAACGTGTGAAAAAATTCCGCGAGGTTGCAAGAACATTTATTGATCCATATTACGCAGTTGAAAGAAATTTAGAGAGTGCATTAGAACGCGCACAATCCGTTGGTGTTGATATGGGAAATATTTATATGTTTTTCAGCGGCAGTTGTCATCGTTGGGCTGAATTTATATGTAGATATGCTACCGAAGAGTTACCAAAATATAGCAGTACGAGTTGCGTTGATGGTATATCAAAGCCAGATAAGGCAAATGGAATTATTGGTAAAGGTCTGGCTTGTTCTAAGGATATGATTGCACCGCCCGAGGATGTTGTTGGTTGTGTGGTTAATAAAAATTTAGATAACACAAATTATGATGATTTTAATCAAAGGGTTTTGAATCCAGAGAACACTGATGATGGTTCAATTCGTGTTGGTTGTGCCGATAGTTTTGGCAGCGTGTTTAAACATCGTCGTGGTAATGGTTCTGGCAGCAGTAATAGTATTGATATAGAATTATTAGAAATTATGATAAATCAGGACGAGGCCGGAAATGAATATGGCAAGAAAAACTGTTCAGAAGGTAGTGGTTCATCATGTTATTGTGGACCAACCGAGGGTGGCGGACAGGCACAATTGGCAAATTTAAAGAAAATTGTTTTGGCGAAAAATTTAGGTAAAAATTGTTGTTCATCAAGTGATACTTTGGGAACGTGTACAAATGATTGTTCTGATATGGATATAGATGTCGCATATGTTAGTCCAACATTGGCAATGTGTGATGTGCATGCATGGAATGCGGGCTTCAAAGATAATACAGCAATGAATTCAAGTTCTGAGAATCAAGAGTTAGCCAAACAAACATTGGGATTAAAGGCAACGGTTATAACACAACAAATGTATAAAATATATTCTACATTGGATTCAATGATACGACAGGTAAAGATTTTATTAGAAAAAGAAGTGTTAAAATCAAATCTGCAAGTTGCTGGTGGTTCAGCTGGGGATTCAGATGGTGGTTCCGCAGACAAGGTTGAATTTGAAAATTGTAACAAGGGTGAAGATTCCGCAGTGTTGAGTTGTTTGAATCGTAATGTTGCAAAATATGAACCATTTGTTTCCAAGGGTAACAGAAGAAATGATGTTTTGAAAGCGATGTTCAGGGATCAAGAGGTATTAAATCGTTATGCATCTGATGATCCTAATAAAAAGGTGGTGTCAAGTTGTAGTGAAAAAATGGATAAGAACACTATGGGAACTTGTTATAATGATATAATTGCTGGTATTAATAAATTGAGTAAAAAGATACAAAAAGAATCGCGCGGTTCTAATGGTGGTGGTTTAACCTTTACATTGGGTGGTGTACAACAATAAAAAAATTTGTAAATGCATTGAATCCGCCATATTGGCGGATTTTTTTATATAATATATTGAATGATTTATTTTCGATATGTTATTTTTGAAATTGCATCGTAACCAAAATATTTGTTTATGCGATGTAAAATTTCATCTTTGCTGTATGATAGTTGTAATGTTAAAGCAGGGTTTGTTGGTTTTATAACAACACTGTATTGATTACCAATGGTTTTCTTGATTGCGACCAGTTTTGCAATTGATGCAATATCGTCACCCATGATTTCATTCCAACGTTCTGCCAAATCTGCATCGGATGCTTTTCTGCCATAAATTTGAAACAAATTACCAAATACCCCGGCCAATGTTGTTGGATGTGTAATACGCGATTCCAGTTTTTTTTCTAGTCTGGAAGTTTTTGTATTATTGGTATTGTTGTTTTGATTTGACATCTATGTATTCCTTGGGCAGTAAAATATACATTTCACCGGATGAATGTTGACCGTGGGCAAATTTATATGCCTCGTCACCAGAACCAAAGAATATGTCAGCACGTATCCAACCGCGAATTGCACTGCCGGTATCTTGGGCAATCATCAATCGGCGGAATTTACGACCATCGGACAAGTTTGTGCTGATGTACACAGGCATACCAACGGTGTAAATACTGTCGTCAACGGCGATACTGCGGATTTTGGAAAGTGGTGTTCCCAATTTTCCAATCACATTTTTCGATTCGGCCTCTTTAAAATATACGTATCTGGGGTTGTTGTAAATAACTTCTTTGGCCAATGTGGGATGTTTCTTTAAATATTTCCAAACGGCATCTGCACTGTATCCGCCATTTGGTTTAATTCCGCGATTGCGTAATTGTTCGCCAATAGATTTAAATTGCATGTCGTTTGTAGCACCAAAATTCAATTTTACCATTTCGCCAGTATCCAGTTTTAACATACCGCTGCCTTGGATTTGGATGTTTTGGACATCAACCAAGTTTGCCCAATATAAAACACGACCAATTTTGTTTTCAACAATGGTCTTTTTTGGAACATTTTTATATTGTAATGGGTTAGATGGAGCCGCCATCAATGGTTCGTTACATTCTGCGGTTCTGGTTTTGCATGCAGGAATTGTTGGGGAATAATATCCAGTGTATGTTCCGGTTGTTCTGCCAGAATCATCATATACTTTGTATGCTTGGAAATGTGATTCAAACCAATTGCGGACGGTTTGGACACTGGCACCGGCCCCCGGCATCATATTGCATTTTTCCTGAACCAATGCGGCATCTGGGATTACGCGACCCGTATATTGCAATTTTGCACGACATGTGTTGCGGAATGCCTGGAGTGCATATCTGACATCGTCATTTTTCCAATCGGGCAGGGCAGAAAATGGAACGGGTTTCAAGTTCGAACTGGGGGCGACAACGTCATTTCCGACATGTGTCGGTGTTGACATATCGCAAGAAGTCAAAGCAAAAGCAAAAAATAAACCGGTAAGTATGCTGAAATACGGCATTTTTTTGAATTGAAACATTTTTTATCCCCCCGCACTTGTAAAATCTTTTTCTAATGTTATATTATCATAAAAGCGAGTAAAAAAAAAGGAGCAATCGCATGTCACAATTTAAAATTATTTCTCAGTTCTTGAAGGATATCTCTTTTGAAAGCCCAAATGTCCCAGAATTGTTCTTTAATCAGGATAATGGTCAAGCAAAAATCGAAATCAATATCGATATTCAAATCAAGGGTGCTGAAAATAATGTGTTTATGGTTGATTTGGTAACCAAGGTTCATTCTAAATTAGATAAAGATGAAAAATCTATATTCTTGATTGAAACAACATATTCTGCGTTGGTTCAAATGGCTGATGAAAAAGATGAAGAGGTCAAGAAACGTACATTGTTGATTGATGTTCCAACAATGATATTCCCATCTTTGCGCGCATTGGTTACACGGTTGACATCGGAATCTGGATTCCCTGCATTTACTATGCAACCTGTGGATTTCGAGGCTTTGTATGAACAAAGAAGGGCAGAAGCCGGCAAGGCAAAGCCAGCAAATCAATAGTTTTGGTTGGTTAGGTTAAAATCGCCGTCCGAAAATGGGCGGCTTTTTTTTGTGGCGGTTTGTTTTATAGTAAAAAGTATGGTATAATATTTGGGCGAAATATCGGAGAGAGATTTGAACAAAGATAAATATATTTCTATAAATTCTGATGTAACGGGGTATTCGTTTGCAAATCTGGGGTTGTTTACAGGATTTGCATCAGGTATTTATAATGCGGTTTATTCTTTGGTGATTTTGGGAATCTTTACAGAGGTTTTAGCTAGTGAAAAATTGGCATCTTCGGTGGTCGGTGTGTATGTTGCCTTGTATTCTGTGTTTTGCATGATTATTGGTATTTTTTCCAAAGAATTGTTGCGCTGGTTTTCCAAGGCCAGATTAATGATTGCAGGATTTTTGTTGATTGTTGTGTGTTATGCAATGATGAGTTTTTCTATTAAACCAACAACATTTATAACATTGGATTTTGCATCTGGGGTGGGATCCACAATTGTTGGAATTTTAATTCCTCTGTTTATGGCGGATTTCTCGAAAGATATTGGAATGGCAAAATTAAATGCCAGATATTATTTTTGGGTAAATATTGGGTGTCTGTTTGCACCATTGTTTGCATTGAATATGGCAGCATGGTTTGGAAATTACAGAATTCCGTTTTTGGCATCGGCTATGATTTATGCGGGCGGTTTATTATTCTTTAAGCGGTTTGGAATTGTTCAACAGGACAAGGAAATAAAACGGGTTAGTCCAAAAAGAACCTTGAAATCTTTGTGGATAAATACATTGGTGTTTTTCAGACATGCCGGTATGCCACGTGCGTATTTTGTGAATTTTGGTTATTATGCTTTGGCTGCTATGCGCGTGTTATATGTGCCGATTATTGTCGTGGAGCAGGGGTTTTCTGCAAATGTTTTGGGTTGGGTTTTAACATTAGGAATTTTGCCCTATATTATATTTGATACATTTATTGGAAATTGGGTTAAAAAAATCGGGTGCAAGCCATTGATGTCAATTGGATTGTCTTCGTTTGTGATTTTGGCGACTTTGGCGACTTTTGTTCATGGGTGGTATTTACTGGGAATATTTGTTTTGTGGCAGATTTCTGGGGCATTTATGGAACCTGTGCATGATTTATTGTTTTTTGATAATACACAAAAAAGTGAACAGGCCAGATTTTATGGGGTGTTTAAAACAACATCTTATTTACCAAAAGTTTTTGCCCCGATTTTAGGCGCGGTTTGTATCGCTGTGATGGGGACTACATCGGCGGTATGGCTGGTTTCTATTGCAATTGGTCTGTTGACTTTGATTATTTTGTTGTCAAAAAAATGATAATTTATCTTGCTTGCAAATAGATATTTTTCTTTGTATGATTTGGGTAAGAAACAAAGGGGAATTTTTATGGCAAAAAAAGAAAAAGAAGTTAGTACAGCACCGGCCAAAAATCCAGCATTGGAATCTGCTTTGGCTCAAATTCAAAAACAATTCGGTAAAGAAGCCATTATGAAAATGGGCGATGGGTCTCAACAAAATATCGAGGCAATTTCATCTGGTTCATTGGGATTGGATATTGCGTTGGGTGTTGGTGGTTATCCTCGTGGTCGTATCGTTGAAATTTATGGTCCAGAAAGTTCTGGTAAAACAACATTGGCTTTGCATGCTGTGGCCGAGGCACAGAAAAAAGGTGGCACATGTGCGTATATTGATGCCGAAAATGCATTGGATCCAAGTTATGCTAAAAAGTTGGGTTGTAATGTTTCTGAATTGATTATTTCTCAACCAGATTCTGGGGAACAAGCATTAGAGATTGCTGATACACTTATCAAATCTGGTGCGGTCGATGTTGTTGTTATCGATTCGGTTGCGGCATTGGTGCCAAAGGCAGAATTAGAAGGAAATATTGGCGATTCTTTTGTTGGAACAACCGCGCGTTTGATGTCTCAATCGTTAAAAAAGTTGGCGGGCAGTGTTTCGCGCAGTAATACATTGTTAATCTTTATTAACCAAATCCGTATGAAGATTGGTGTTATGTTCGGTAATCCTGAAACAACATCTGGTGGTAATGCGTTAAAGTTCTATGCGTCTGTTCGTTTGGATATTCGCAGAACCGGTGCAATCAAAGATAAAGAAAATGTTGTTGGAAATGAAACACGTGTCAAAATTGTTAAAAACAAAGTTGCACCACCTTTCCGTACTGTTGATTTCAAAATTATGTATGGCGAGGGTATTTCTCGTATCAGTGAAATTATAGACATGGGTGTTAAATATAACATCATTGAAAAGGCTGGCAGTTTTTATTCTTACAATGATGAACGTTTGGGTCAGGGCGAGGCAAATGTTCGTGCTTGGCTCAAAGGACATGAAGATGTTCAAAAAGAATTGTTGGATAAAATTATGGCCAAGGCATCCGGCATTGCCGAGGAAATGACAACTGGGCCATCTGACGATGATGATGTTGTAGAGGCGGTAGAAGAATAATATCGGGCGGTGTATTTACACCGCCTGAATTTACGGGGTAAAAAATCAAAGGAGTGATATATGAAGTTAGCACGATTTTTTGCAGTAACCAAGGTTGTTTTGTTTGGACATATTTTAAATCCTTTGTGGTGGTCACGTGAACATCGTCGTCAGCATCGCAGTGATGTTATTTCCAAAGTTATACCAAAATATTTTAAACGGTATTTGCCTGCGGCGGCTGGAATTCCAGAACGCAAAGTTGAAAAAAATGATAAAGGTGAAAAAATCTGGACAATATGGTTGCAAGGTGAAGCAAAGGCACCAGCATTGGTGACGGCTTGCTTTAAAAGTGTGCGTCGTCATTGCAAACAGGAATTGATTGTTTTAGATGAAAATACAATTTTTGATTATATAACTTTGCCACAGGAAATTGTTCAGAAATATAAACAAGGAAAAATTGCCAGGGCGCATTTTGCTGATATATGTCGTGTTGAATTGTTATATGAACATGGTGGTATTTGGCTGGATGCGACTGCGTTTGTTACCAGACCAATTGATGATTGGATTATAAAGGAAGATTTCTTTGTGTTTTTAACAGGACATGCAGGCAGTCCGTACAGTTTTATGCAAAACTGTTTTATACGTAGCAGAAAAGGTGCATATTTGCTGGATGCGTGGCGTGCTATGATACTGGATTATTGGATGCATGAAAATCACAACTTTGATTATTTTATGCACCAGTTATTATTTAAAACATTGGTTATGAATGATCCTCGTGCCAAAGAATATTTTGCAAAAATGCCTCATGTTGACCAAGATCCAACACATATGTTGTGGTGGGATTATCAACATAAACCATTTGATCAGGAAACTTTTGACAAGGTTACATCTGGGGCTTTCTTTCAAAAGGTTACATATCGTGGTGCGGACAAACCAATACCTGGTTCGTTTGCTGATGTCATGATAAATAAAATGTAAAAGGTGATTTTAATGCGTCCAAAAATTTCGATTATTATTCCAATGTATGGTGTGGAAAAATATTTGCCACGATGCTTGGATTCTGTATTGAATCAGACATTTAAAGATTGGCAGGCAATTTTGGTTGATGATGGGTCGCCTGATAAATCGGGTGAAATCGCAGAAAGTTATGCTGCGCGCGATAAACGTTTTGTTGTTATTCATAAAGAAAATGGTGGTTTGTCGGATGCTCGTAATGCTGGTATGCCCAAGGCAACTGGTGATTATATTATGTATCTGGACAGTGATGATTTTATTCATCCGCAAACTATGGAAATTGCATACGCGTTGGCAAAGGAAAATAATTCTGATATTGTGTCGTTTACATACGACAGATTTTATCGTCCTCAGTTGATGGTGTATCATAAACTGGGTTTGGATACAGATAATGTTGTGCCATTGGGAATAAAGAAAAGATATAAACTGAATAAAATCAAATTTAAAACGGTGGATGATGTGTATGAATATGCAACTGATTCTGCACATAATGCTTTTAATCCGAATCGCAAATGGCTGATTAAACATTGTCAGGTTTGGAAAAATTTATATAAACGCGAGTTAATCCAAGATATTCCATTTATCAAAGGTATTTTGTTTGAAGATTTTCCTTGGTGGTCGCGCGTAATGTTGCGGAATCCACGTGTCACAATTGCCCCATTGCCATTGTATTATTATATTCCTAATTTTGGTGGAATTGTATTGAGTGCCAAGCAATTACGTATTATGCAGAGTTTGGTCGAGGGTATAAAAGATTCTTTTGTTCTGTATAAAGATCAGGCAGATGCACACCAGATGAAATTGTGGTCTGAAAACTTTTTATGGTTCTTTGTGAATTGGGCATTTCGTAAAATTAAATATCTGAAAACTGATGAAGAATTAAAGGTTGCAAAACAATCCTTTACAGATTTATATAATTTGGGTGTGTTTGAATCTGTGCCAAAATCACGCAGAAAGTTGGCGGCAAAGATTCTAGATTTTATCGGGAAATAAAATGAGTAGAATATCAATCATAATTCCAATATATAATGTGGAAAAATATCTGCCACGATGCTTGGATTCTGTGCTGAACCAAACGTTTAAGGATTGGCAGGCAATTTTGGTTGATGACGGCAGTACAGATAAATCTGGTAAAATTGCAGATAAATATGCCCGTCATGATAAGCGGTTTGTTGTTGTTCATAAAGAAAATTCTGGGGTCAGTGATACCCGAAATTATGGTGTAAAAAAAGCACGTTCCGAATATTTGATGTTTTTAGATGCTGATGATGTTTTGCATCCCCAGACAATAGAGATTGCGTACAAATTTGCAACTGAAAATAATGCAGATATTGTATCGTTCAAATATGATAAAAAATTGTATGATGCGGTGGCACATGGTGCAGATTCGCATGAAATGTTGGAAAAACGTTGTTCGATTACATATAAAAATATTAAATATAAAACAACAGATAAGTTGATAAATTATGCAACAGAGAGAAATCACAGTTTTGGACGGTTTAAAATACGACATTGTTATCCGGTTGTGCATTTGTATAAATATGATTTGGTGAAAAATATTAAATTTAATCGTGATATTAAAATATCAGAAGATTTTCCTTTTTGGACATCGGTATTGTTATGTAATCCAAAAGCGGTGGTTTTAGATTTGCCATTATATTTTTATATTCCAAATAATACATCGGCTTTGAAATCTGCGGATTCAAAAAAGGTGTTTGATAATGTCGCCAAGGCAATTATGACTGCATACAAAGATGTTGTGGCTGGCAATCAAAATACAAATTGGATAAAGGTATGGCAAAAAGAATTTTTGTGGCCATTTATAATAATATGTATGCGTGCAGCCAGTGGTGTGGCAGACACAGGTTATGTCAAAAAAACTTTGATTAAAATGGAAAAATTGGGTGTGTTTGAAAGCCCACAAACCATGCGTGCACGTAAATATAAACGCAGAATTGAAAAAATTATATCCCAGATTTCTTGAAACGACTTGGAATTTTTACAACGCGTTTAATTCCCAACATACCTGGTTTATCAAATGCATAAATGGGTCTGAATATTTGTTGCATAATACGTGCAGTTTTTAACCATTTTTCATTGTGTGCTGGCATATTTGTTGTGGCATTTATTGTGCCATTGCCACGACGATGCAGGTGGTTTAGCCAATCGGCACCGCGTGCGGCGGCTTTCTTTTCCAGCATTTTTAAGTCGATTGCACCAAAATGCAGCAAATATAAATTTTTATCTATGTGAAAATTTTTGCCACGAACACTGTGAAATCCGCTGCCCCATGGTGATTTTGTTACTTTAACAACTGGTTTTGTGTATCTGGTCGAGAGCAGGGCGAATTCGCGTTGTTCCAAAAATGGTGCATCCATATCTAATTCGGATTCGCAGTTTAAATTTTGACCAACATCCAATCCTAATCCTGATACAGATGTTTTAATTTTCAAATTTGATAAATATTCAGTCAGTGATTTTTTTGTGTTTGGATCAACAATTAAAAATTCATCCGTGTCGCAACCAATCACAATATCGTATGTTTTTAATAATTCTGTTGCCAGTTCAGACAATTTGCCGATTCGGTATTTGTCGCCAGAAGCCCGAGATAAATTTTTATGTGGTAATTTTGTTACGTGTGCATTACCAGAATTTTCAGGAATTTTTTGATCGGTGCCGTCCAGCAAGATGTATAAATTTTCTGTGCCAAACTGTTTTCCATAATATGCAATCCAACGTGATAAAAAGAATTCGTCATCACGAGCCATTGTTATTGCAGCAATGCGTTTTTGCTTTTTCATTATTTATTCCTTAATTTTTGTATTGCATATTTAATTCCGCGTAGAAGCGCCTTGACTGGATTTTTGGTTAATAACCACGATATATATTTTTCTGTATATGCATGATTTGCGGCATTTAATATTGCGGTGCGTGCAGATTTATCACAATGTGATAATACATAATTTAATTGATAACCAATTGAACCGTTATGACGTGTAAATGACATTTTTTTAATAAAGGGGCACCCTAGACGAAATAATTTTTTTGGATTGTTATAAACGCTGCGCCCAGGACATACAAAAGGACAACGCCATGTGCCACCGTTTTCTTCTAACAGGTCGGTAAATTTGTTTTCATATAATATTGTAACTAAATATTTATGTTCTTGGCGTTTAACAGACATAATAAATTTATCAAACCAAATACTTTCAAATACAGATTTTTGCATCCCAATAAACCAAGATTGAATGTGTCTGTATCTGGTGTGTTTGCTTTCTGTCATGCCAAATGCATCGGTATTATATGATTCCATTTTTTCTAATACCGGTTTTAAATCATGCAATGGACCGTATACAGAATCGTTTGCCAAATATACGAAATTATAATTCTTTAAAATGTCGTGTTTTTTTGCATATTCATATGCACGTTTATATGAACCAAAATCATATTCGCTATGACGTTTTCCCATACGGCAAATCGTGTAATTTTTCACCTTGGCAAGTTCTGAAGCGGTGCAATCGGAATCCATGCATAAAATGACGTCGCCACATTTTGCAAGATTTTGAATATAAAAAATCAATGCATCATCAATGATGCCCTGTGCATCATAACCAGCCAGTAAAAAAAGTCGTTTTGGTTTGTTCATGTTATTACCTTGAAAGGACTATACTATATTTAGTATAATTTTTCAACAAAGGATATAAACATGAATTATTGTATTATTGGGGAACCAAATTTCAAAAGATATTTTAAGAAATCTGTGTCAAAACAGTATGAAAAGACAACAAATATAACATGTTTTGATAATGCTATCATAGTAAATGAACATAAACGTGGATTCGGTGTGTTTGATGAAAATTATAAATTGATCAAAAACTCTTTACAGACCCGTCGTAATAAATCACAATTTATACCAAAATTTAAGCATGATAATATCCCTTATGTTGATGAAGAGGTGGTTTTTATTGGAAATGTAAATAATTATTTTGGACATTTTTTATTAGAACATATGAATAGAATTTATGCATTGATGGATAAAAAGTACAAAGATAGAAAAGTTGTTTTAATAAATGATAAAAATTTACAGTTTGTTCCTGAATACATTTATAAATTCATAGAATTTTTTGGAATAAAGCGTGACAAGGTTATCATACTTAATGAAACAACAAGATTTAGAAATGTGTGCATCCCATCACAAAGTTTTAATTGCAGATTATATAATTCTGATTCTTTTGCAAAGACTTTTGATAGAATTGCTGAAAATATACCTGATGAAGAAATATGCGACAAGATATATGTTTCAAGGGCAAAATTAGATGAAGTACATAAAACATGGGGCGAAGAAAAAGTTCAGAAAGTTTTTGAAAAGAACGGGTTTAAAATAATTTATCCAGAAACATTATCGTTACAATCTCAGATTGCTTTGATAAAAAATTGTAAGGTTTTGGCTGGTTGTGCTGGTACTGCTTTGCATCTTGCATTATTTATGAAACCAGGTGGTACAGTTATTTCTATAAAAAGAAATAGAAGACCAGCATGTAATGCAATGATTCAGAACAATGTGAACAAGACAAAACAATTAAACGGAATATTTATATCTGGTTCTGTTGAAACAAATAAAACTTTTCATAGTACTACTGCACCACAAATAATCGGTGTAAATAAATATATGAAACAATTCTTTGATGAATATGGATATAAATATACTGATAAAGATTTAGGGGTAGATGATAAAGCATGGCAAGAATACGAAAGTGTTATGGCTGAATACAACAAAAAACATGGTAATTCTTTATCAAGAATATTGAAACGTTTTCTTATTAAATATACTTCTATATTTATTCCAGGACGTGAAAACCGTAACAATTATAGACAATGGTTGAAAAAAATTTTAGATTATTAAACAAAATAAAAAACCGCCAAATATGGCGGTTTGATTTTTAGTCGTCTGTTTCAGCAAAACGATATGCTTTTTTACGTTTGCCACTATCTAACTCTTTCTTTCTTAAACGAATTGTTGCAGGTGTTACCTCTACTAACTCGTCATCTTGGATATAAGACAGTGCTTCTTCTAATGAGATTTTTCTTGGTGGTGCCAAGAATAATTTCTCGTCTGCTGTAACTGAACGTACATTGGTTAATTGTTTACCGCGAACAGGATTTACCTCGATATCATTTTCTTTGCTGTGTTCACCAACAATCATACCGGAATAAACCTCGGTTTGTGGACCAACAAATAAAACACCACGTGGTTCCAAATTGTGCAGGGCATACGTTGTTGTTTGTCCTGCCTCCATAGAAACCAAAACACCTGGACGATATTGGCTGATTGGACCACGATATTCGTCATATTTATCAAATACGCGGTTCATAATACCTGTGCCACGTGTGTCGGTGCGGAATTCAGACAAATAACCAATCAAGCCACGTGATGGTGCAGAAAATACGATACGTGTTTTTCCAATACCAGATGGTTTCATTTCTGTAATTGTTGCTTTACGTTTTGTCATTTTTTCAATAACAACACCGCTGAATTCGTCATCCACATCAATCACAACTTCTTCGATTGGTTCTAATTTTTCACCGTTGTCACCGGTGTGCATAATAACACGTGGACGCGATACAGATAATTCAAATCCTTCACGGCGCATTGTTTCGATTAAAATACCTAATTGCAATTCACCACGACCAGATACTTCGAAACTTTCGTTGTTTGCACTTTGTGTAACTTTTAATGCGATATTGGTTTCTGCTTCGCGGAATAATCTTTCGCCGATTACACGTGATGTCAATTTTTTACCAGATTTACCAGCCAATGGAGATGTGTTAACGAAAAATGTCATTGTCAGGGTAGGTGGATCGATTGGTAATGCAGGAATTGGATCAGTTACAGATGGATCACAAAGTGTGTCAGCCACAGTCGCCTTGGAAAATCCGGCCAATACCACAATGTCACCAGCAGATGCAGATTCACGAGATACTTTATTTACACCTTGGTGTTCAATGATTTTTGTGATTTTTGCAGTTTCAACCAATTCGCCCGCCATGTTGATTGCTTTGACAGTTTGACCAACCTTTACGGAACCAGATTCAATTTTACCAGTTAAAATACGACCAACGTATGGATCTGCCTCTAATGTTGTTGCCAACATTGTAAATGGTGCGTCTAAACGGCAGCGATCACCATTGCAATCTGGGGCAGGAACATGGTCGACAATTAATTGGAATAATGGTTTCAAATCTTTGTCTGGGTTATTGATGTCTGCTAAATCACGGACAGCCCAACCATCACGACCTACGGCATACAAATATGGGAAATCCAATTGAGCATCCGTTGCACCCAATTTATCAAATAAATCAAATGTTTCGGTCAAAACTTCTTCGGGTCTGGCATCGCCACGATCGATTTTGTTGATGCAAACAATAGGACGCAAGCCCAGTTTCAATGCCTTGCTTAACACGAACTTCGTTTGAGGCAAGGGGCCTTCGGCACTGTCAACCAGCAATACCACACCATCAACCATAGATAAGATACGTTCAACTTCGCCACCAAAGTCAGCATGTCCTGGGGTATCAACGATATTGATTTTATATTCACCCCATTGAATAGATGTTGGTTTTGCAGAAATTGTAATTCCGCGTTCACGTTCGATATCACCGCTGTCCATAACGCGATCTTCGACTTTTTCATTTGCACGGAAAGTTCCGGCTTGTTTCAACATATTATCAACCAAGGTTGTTTTACCATGGTCCACGTGTGCAATAATTGCTATGTTGCGAATTTTCATAACTGTATTCCTATTTTTTTCGTAATAAGTGTATAGATTATACTATATTTTTGTGTTTTCAACAAATTATATGTAAAATATAATGATTTGCAATAAAAATCTTGACATTTTAATAAATTTGTCTATATTTAGCTATATTAAGACCGAAATAGGTGGTTAAAATGCAGAATAATTTGGAAAATCAAGATATGAAGGCGATTATCAAAGAGTGTTTTGCCGATATATATTCTATTGTTCGTGTCGATATGAAAAAGAATTTCAAAACCGATGCAAAATACGGCAGAACATGGAGATATGCACGTGCGTTGGTTGTTTTGGGTGATATCGCAAAAAATCCAGATAAATATTTTGATCCAAAATATACAAATGCTGCGTGGAATAAACGCACATTTGACTATATAGAACAAAATCCAAAACTAAAGAAAAATGTTTTGGAATATGGTGTTGATTATGTGGCTGGTGTGGTTAAGGGTAGTAAAGTGGATCAACCATATACAATTGTGTATCATAAAACACAATCATTGTTCCAAGATAATGAATTTTGGAAGTTTTGTAACTGTGTACAGGATTTTTATTATGCTGATATGTATAGAACAGTTGTTGATAAAAAATTTATTAAATCATATGCACAAAAAATTTCTGGTTGGGCACGTGTTGCAAATGAATCCAGTGTATTAAAACAAAAATTGATGAAAATATTTGTTGGTAAATATACACGTCAATATAAATAAGGTTAATAAAGGGTATGAATATGAAAACAAGATATGATGATGCAGTGTTTAAGTTTAAAAGCCGTATTCTTTCAAGTGCTGCAAGGTATAAAAATTATAAAAATACATTAGCTGATGTAAATGCATATGATTTAAACAGTGAAGAGGGTTTGGAACAATTGTACCTGGATTTGAAGAAAGTAAGAAATTACGAATACGCTAGGGTTGCCAGATATGTTAATGAGTATCATTTATCAGTATACGAGAATATAAATGCTGTGCAAAAAAATCCTGATACTATGATTTTAAAAGAAGTTACATGGTTTTCAAATGGTCGTGATGATTGGCATATAATGTTTGTTACCCAAGAATTCTATCATTCTATCATTCGTTATTATAGATATCATGCAAAGTATAATATGAAAGATGCAGAATTAGAAAATGCTTTGGCAGAATGGAAATTGGCCATTAAACCAAAATGTAATGTTTTGCAAAATATTGTTTCAAAACTTGTAAAAAATAATCACAAATAAAAAAACTCCCGTTTGGGAGTTTTTTATTTTAATGTTTTCCACCAATCTTGGTGCGACCACCCATTAATGGTTGTAATTTTTTTGGGATATTAACAGAGCCATCTGGGTTTTGGTGATTTTCAATCAATGGCACCAACGCACGTGGCAGGGCGATTCCAGTATTATTTAATGTTGCAACAAATTTGACTTCGTTTGTTCCATTTTCGCGATAACGCGTATTTGTTCTGCGTGCTTGGAATGTTCCAATAGATGAACAAGAACCCAATTCACGATATGTGGACTCTGACGGGAACCATGCCTCGACATCGTTCATTTTTACCTTGTTAAATCCCATGTCGCCAGTTGAATTTGCAATTACACGATATGGTAATTCCAAATCTTGCATAATTTCACACAGGTTATTTAACAATAATTCGTGCATTTCATCAGATTGTTCTGGTTTGCAGAATATATATTGTTCAACCTTGTTAAATTG
>CAMHTQ010000006.1 GCA_946188105.1 uncultured Alphaproteobacteria bacterium
AATCTTCCAAAATAATACGAACATTTGCATTCAAATAAGATTGTTCACGCAACCATGTTTCCAATGTATCAAAGTTAAATGTTGTTCCTGTAAATGTATCAGGTGAAGGCAAGAAAGTAACCTCGGATCCATGTTCATGTGATGTTGTATTTTCTGTAATTTGTAAATCTGTCGTTGGTACACCATCTGCAAAAGACATAAATGCCTGGTCTTTACCACGCCATACACGAACCTCTAACCATGTGGACAATGCATTCACAACCGACACACCCACACCATGCAAACCACCAGAAACCTTGTACGCGCCATTACCTTCGTTATCGAATTTACCACCTGCGTGCAATTCACACATAATCAATTCCAATGCAGATCTGCCAGTTTCATGGTTAATATCAAATGGCATACCACGACCATTATCACGAATTGTGACACTGCCATCAGCATTCAATGAAACATATACAGTATCAGCATATCCAGCCATTGCCTCGTCGATAGAGTTATTCACAACCTCGTAAATCATGTGATGCAAACCATCACCACATTCACCGACATCACCGATGTACATTCCAGGGCGTTTTTTAACAGCTTCCAAGCCCTTTAAAACCTTAATTGAATCGCCGGTATATTCATTATTTACAGCCATGATCATTCCTTTCGTTTTTTTATCGTTTTTTACTACCAAAACCATAGCAATTTCTGCTATAATTATCAAGGAAAAAGGTATATTTATGGCATATACAAAAAAAGATTTTTTAACAGCTTTTCAATACGCAAAAAAACACAATCTTGACAAAAATTTAGTGTTATCTGTCATGGCTTTATCGGTAAAAAACAACGAAACCGTCAAAATTTATACAACCAAGAGACAATTAGTATTCAAAAAATCTAACACATATTATCTCAGACCCGAAGATTCCGCGCAATCACGCTTTGCGGAACTGATACAAGAATTCAAAACAAAAGGAAAAACAAAATGAAATTTAAACTTATTTATTTCGGGGATATTTTTGTAAATCCTAAAAAACGCGCCCAACATATTGCAGATATTCGTATGCAATTCCACCCCCAGTTAAAAAAACTGGTCGAACACAGCCCTTGGGACAACCTGACAAAATATATGCTGCCAGACGCGTCCAAGGCACCACTTATCACCCGTCATGTCGGCGGAATTGATTGGAACCCAATTATCAGTCCAAACCTGAATATGATTGCAGAGCTGGATATTTTAATGTTGCACCCTGAAATTGTCGGGGTTGCCCACTCTGATATCGACAACCGTATCAAAACATTACTAGATGGATTGCGTTGCCCACAAAACGAACATGAAATCGGTGGTAACACCCCAACAAACATCGGCCCAATTTATACATTATTGGACGATGACCACCTGGTTACAAAAATAACGGTCAACACCAGCCACTTGCTAACCCAAGATATGTTTAAATGTAGCGAAAAACCGTCCCCAGACTCGATATTTATGCTGATTGACGTAAACGTCCGTGTTACCGAGGGAACGCTTGAAAATTTGCCATTTATGGTATAACAAAAACCGACAGAAACGGTTTTTGTTATATCGCGGCTGTTATTTTTGCAACAGACGGATTAAAAAAATACCAGTATTTGCTGGTATTTTTTCTCGGGCCCCGCAAAATTTCAAAAGAATTTTGTGGGTATAATTCGCCGGCATTTGCCGGTATTTTTTCATACTTTTCGATTTTTTAACCTATCAACATTGTAATCTGATCTTGCATTTGGAATGTCGCCAAAACCACCCACGCAATTATCGCAGAAACAATCAATAAACCCGCACTGTTCAAAACGGACGACACAGATTCCATTTTTCTCACAGATTCTTGTAAATAGTCATTAGCAACTCTGGATATATTTTTACCAAAATCATTCATTTCAGAATATATTTTTAAATCACCGATAATTTCACTATTTGGAAAATCAGAATCTGTCTTGGATAATGCCATACCCAAATTATCACCATTTGCAATATACCGCAGTGCATTTTCCAAAATATTACGCAAATATCTATTGGAATTATCCGCCAATATACGCATTGCATCAGGCATAGCAACACCCGCGGTTACCATTGCCGCCAAAGACATCAACCATCCCACCGACACATGCATTTTATAAATACTCCATGGTGGAACAGTATCAAACAATCTTCTAATCCAACCTGTCCAATTTGCCAAACTGAACCAAATCAACAAACATGCACCAACAAATATTCCTGTAATGATATACCAATAATTTATGCAGAAATTTGAAACACCTAACAATAAACTGGCGCCGCCTGTCCAAACAATTTTATCAGTTGCAATCGAAGATAATGGTGGAACCAGATACAATCCAACCATAACAATAATACCAAAAGTCAAAACCAACAAAAACAATGGATATGCAAACGCACTCAACATTGCACGTCTGATTTTGCTAACACCATTTACAACCGTTTCAACATTTTCCAATGCAACAACCAAATCAGAAACATTTGCAGATGTAACCAATAAACTTTCTTCTGTTGGCAACCACCCACGTGTAGCATCAGAAAAACTGTATCCCATTTCTAAATTCTTTTGCCATTCACGCATAGCAATCGCATAAGGTTCATTTGGTTTCGTACCCTCTTTGGATTCGATTTTTTCGATACGTCCCAGCGCATCCATCAAAGAAAAATTATTACGCAACAACGATGCCAACTTGCGTATCAAAGACATACGTTTTTCAGTATTAGATTTAAATACTAACTTTGCATATAATAATTCTAAATCAGACATTGTTTTTAGTATTCCCCAGGTCTATCTAATAATCCAACCCAACGTTCTAATTCATCAACCCCGATAATTCCTTTTAACATCAATTCAGCCGCAGATTCTTTTAATGTTCTGCCGTCCATTTCTTCTAACCAATACTTCATGGCCAAATCTGTATTACCCGCCAATGCAAGACGCAAAAATTCACTGTTTGTGATAATAATTTCACCGGCCTTGATACGTCCAAATGTTCCGCTGCCATTACATTCAGCACACCCCGGTCCACGTATAAATGTTTGCTTTAATCCAATCGTACCAAACGCATCCATAACACGTTTATATGCAGGATGTTCAGGATGATTTGCTAATGGCTCGCGACAATGTGGACACAGTTTTTTAAACAACCGCATAGATATCAGTCCACGCATCAATGTTTCTTCTTTTAACTTGAAACTTTCAACCCCCATATCTAACAATCTGGTCAAAGCCGCCATAGCAGAATTCGCATGCAATGTTGTCCAAACATTATGACCTGACAACGCACCACGCACAGTCAATTGTGCCGCAGCCAAAGTTCTGATTTCACCGACCATCAATGTATCAGGGTCGCTTCGCAATGCCGCCGCCAATGCCTCGGTATATTTTTCATCACGTTGTTCTTCGTTCATCGCATTTACCACAGGCATCTGGTGTGCGCCAAAAATTTTTTGTTCAACTGGATTTTCAACCGTAATCATATTTATTTCATAATTACGTTCTTTTAACATCAACGACATATTACGAACCAATGTCGTAGATTTACCAGAACTGGTTGGACCCGCAACAATAACCAAACCTGTTGGATATGCACGCAACCGCATCATCAATTTTTGTTCATATTCACCAAATTCTTGTTCGGTTTTAATACCTTCGGACGGATTATCATACAATAAACGCATTACAACATAACGCGTTCCGTATGCAATTGGATTAAACTGCATACGAATACTGGTAACACCCGCAGGCAAATACAAATCTTTTGTTCCACGCAGTGGCGTCCGTCCATCTTTTTGTGCAGATTGGTATTCGTTTTGTGCATAGTTAGAATTAGAAATATCAGCCGATGCAAATGCGGCACGCACAAAAGATTCACCCCACCCAGAATTATATTCTAAAACTGGTTGCATACTGCCATCTATACGGAAATAAATTGTTGTTTGGTCTGAAACCTCGATATGCACATCAGACACTTTCTGGGCCGCTGCCCTGGCGATAATATCAACAAAATCTTTTTGCATCTGGTTGTCATAATCAGACCGCATACGACTATCACCAGCCAAATTACCTTCATACGTTTTGTATATTGCAGACACCAACCCTAAATCAGAATAAAACGGTATCCGCATCGGCATATTGCGTTCTTTTAACAAATCCAAAAATGCTAAAACACGACCGTCATATTTATGAGTTCTGGAAATAATAATTTCACCGCCAGAAAAATATGCAATTAAACTTTGCACATCTTTGGATAATTCCATTCTGGCCCCAGTTGCCGTCAATAACCGATTCCCATTAGAATACAGATAATCCACAATTTCTTTCATTGCGGCATTTTCCATCCCTTCGGGTATCGAGGGCTTTTTTTCTATAACATCATTATCAACAGTTTTTTTGCTCATTTTTTATTACCGGCTGGATATGTTTAAATTTTGAGTTTCGCCATCTTTACTAAACACAACACCATCTTCCAAAGAAATAGATTTTACCAAAAATCCATTTATTGTTTTACCAACACTAACGCGTTTGGTTTGACCAGTTTCCAAATCAGACAATGTTGCTTGTAATTGATTACCCGCACCCATAACATTTACTAACTTGTACATACTGGCAATATCATCTTCATCCCCTGATCTTGATTTCTTTTGCACAGATTTTTTTGTATCTTTCTTAGGTGCCGCTTTTGGTTCATCTTCAACCTCAGCTGCTGCTAACAATGCGGCTTTTTCTTTTTCGATTCTTGCAGCCTCGGCCTCTAACTTTGCCTTTTCATTTTGCAAAATTTGTTGTTCTTGTTCTGCACGTCCAGACAATGTATCCATTTCCATCTGCAATTTTATTTTTTCCGCAGCCAATCTATCCAAATCCAAATCTAATTGAGCGCGTTCTTTTTCCAATTCCATTAAAACCTTTTCTTGTTCTAATGTTGTAATTTGTTGAAACACAGAACCATCGACATTGTAATTCGCCACAGATGATGCCCCCAACACAGTTGTATTATCGCCACCATCGGCATAATCAACATCCATTGGCTCTTCATCCAAAAACTCAAATTCGTCTTCGATAAAGTCGTCCTCGGCATATCCCACACATGGCGAGACACTAACCATAAATACAGACAACAATAAACCAAATAACTTTATTTTATTTTGCATAGATTATAACCTCATAGTTCCAAGTCCGCGATATAGCATTCCACACACATCTTGTTATGTAAAAGCCACCAAAACCTTCAAACATTTTTGTAAATTGCATTGGCGTCAATTTAGATGAAGCCGCAACTTCAACAATGTTTAAATTCGCTGTATCAACACCATTTGTTAATGTATCAACAACAATCTCTGTTTTCACATTTGAATGCATAGATTGGAATAAACTGACAACATTTCTTTCAACCGTTTCAGCATCATTTTCATCTTGTGAACCCAATCTTGCAACCTCTGGTAACGCAACACTGACCTTTAATGTATCATCGTTTATTTCGTTAACAATCGCCCCAGGTAATAAAACCTCGCCCATACGATAAAAACCATCCAACGAGCCATACTTTCTGTTAAATTCTGCTGTTGCCTTGGTTTCATCACAAACAACATTTGATTGCACCCAACCGGTAATCGGCTGCATTAAAAATCCAATTGCCTGATAACATTGTTTTGCACGTTCCGCAGGTACCGGCAATGAAGAATATGGCAAAACCAATGGTTTTACATCTTCTTTTTTAATTTCAAACTGGGCATCTAATTGTTTATTTTTTTCTTCGATTTGGCGATGATATTCAGCAACCAATTCAGGATCTAATTCAACCTGTTTCTTAGGATGTGCAATTTTATCAATTGGTTCTCTGAAAAACAGATACAACAAACCAAAGAAAACAGCCAACAAAACAAATGAAATCAAATTAGAACGCCAACGACTGATTGCATGCAATTTGTATTTTGTTTTACGTGGCAACAAAGTATTTAAATCACGTTCAACCGCACGTGGTATCCCCCAAGAATTAGGTGCAATAAATGCAGTCCAATCTGGTATTTTTGTAAACTTTGCAAATTCCGCCCTGGCATCAGCCTCAGTTCTAAATAATTTATCGGCCAAAATAACCGAATTACGAACAGCCAATAAATAATATTTCTTCTCTACCTCGAAAACAGCTAAAAACGAAGAATATTCGGACAAAACATCAACAATTTCAGCCGCCGCAGATGGCATACCAACAACATACCCTTTGTGTTTAGATGCCATACCGACCATATTACGATATTCAACGAATAAATTTGCCTTGCCTTTGGAATTTCTGGCCAAAACATGTGCATAATTTCTTGGGCTGTACCCAACAGCGACCGGTTGCCAAAACAATCCAGCAGCAAATCGTTTTTTATTCACGCGCAATAACTCGCTTAACGTGTTATCACCAATTCTGAATATTTTACTAAAAACGAAACTAAAAAAAGCCCCAATAACTGTATCTAACAATTTATTTCATCTCTCCTTTTCCAATTATAGCAAAAAAATACAATCTTTGGCAAACAGATAATAACAAAAAAACCATTTATTTTTCATAAATGGTTCTTATCTGTCTTTATCTTTTTTCAGTTATTGGACAATCATACACTTTTGCCGTCAAAGAATATTTATATTCAGGTCCAAACATAACCCATTCGTTCTGGATTTTCTCATCTTTTGACAGCCAAAAAACATTTCCGGTTTTATTTTGTGCCGCGATACGATTTTTCAAATATTGAACTGCATCGTCATGAGAATAAAACGAAGCATCCGCATCCATTTTGTATAAATACACACAATTTTTTGGTTCTGATTTAACCAATATCAAATCATCGGCATTTTCTTGTGGTTTCACAGTATTATTACAAGCGGCCAAAACACCGACCAATCCTAACATTATTATTTTTTTCATTTTCCTTTCCTTTATTTTTCAACAATTTCGTAATTTTCTGGATTGCTAAACAACTTTCTTAAAACCAAGTTATTTAACGCATGACTGCCTTTATAAGAAACTAAATCTCCAACAATTATACCACCCGATGTGAACATATCACCCAATGCGTCTATAACCTTGTGCCGAACAAATTCATCTTTCCAATACAGGTTATTTAAAACCCCATCACCTTTGGCATTAACAGCAATCACATTATGTTCATTTGCACCACGCCCCATACCATGTTTTTTTAACCACTCCCATTCAGATATTTTTCCAAAAGTTCTGGCACGCGCCACATTTTTCAAGAAATTATTTTGTGCCGCCTTGGTTTGATTAAATTGATAAGAAAAACTTTGCGACCCTATTATTTTATCAGGATACACCAATGTCGCAGTAACATTTAACCCCTTGCCGTCATTTGGCATCAACTTTACATAACCACTTGTTTTACGACCAGCCAATTTATTCAAAATCCAAAACTTTAACTTTTCAAATACAGGTATATTTTTCTTTGCCTCGTCAGATGTAACTACAACTTCTTTTTTAACAATTATGCGTTTTAATTTTGCACCAACAACACCAACCTGTAAAAACTTTTGCATAAATTCATACGCACTGCCATCCAGTATAGGTGTTTCCGCACCATCTATTTCTATAACCGCACTATCAACACCAACCAACATTAATGCAGCCATCAAATGTTCAATTGTTTGCACATGTTCTGCATCCATAGTGCCAATTGTTGTATTACGCATCTTGGTTTCGCCAACACAAGAATATAATGCAGGTATTGCAACCTTTTTATTCATATCAACACGATGAAAAACAATACCGCGTGTTTTACTGGGCTTTATAACCATACGCACAGTTTCGCCACTGTGAATACCGTGCCCAACTATTTCAAATTTTTTCTTAAAGGTTGCCATCCAATTTTCCCTCCAACCAATCAAAGAAAGATTTTTCTATTTTAGTATCTAATTTTGCAAACTTGATTTTCTTACGAATATTTTCCGGTAATCTGACCCAATCTTTTTCCGTAGTAATCAGTTTTGCATCATATTTTTTTGCTAAATCTTGCAGATTTTTTATATCGCGTTCTTGGTATTGATAATGATCCGCAAAAGACAATTTGAACACAACGTTTTTTAATTTAGTAAAAAATTTTTCAGGATATCCAATACCCGCAAACGCAACCAATGGCACATCATCATCGTATGGCGACACAGTTGTATTTTCAGCATAAAACACAGGAATATTTTCTGGTAATTTTAACTTTGGATTTGGCTTTTCAGATTTTATAACAATAATACAATCCGCCCTTTTTAACCCTGACAACCCTTCACGCATAGGACCGGCAGGCAACAAAAATTTATTCCCAAACCCAAAACTTTCATCCACAACAACAATAGATATATCTTTTTTTATACTGGGGTTTTGGAATCCGTCATCCATAACAATTGGTGTTTTAGATTTTTGTTTATTCAGCAAAATAATATTACTTTTTCTATCACCTGTATGCACCGCCAAACCATACCGCGACAGCATCAATGCCTCGTCCCCAACACCATTTGTTTTTCTGCTTCTTTTATAACCACGCATCACAACCGGAGAATCAAAAAACTCTGCAATTTGTCGCACGATTGGTGTTTTACCAACCCCACCAGCTAACAAATTTCCAACACATATAATTTTGCGATTTGATACCAGCGGATGTTTTGACCGCTTTTTAAACACCCATTTACTAAACAAAAAATATAACCCAGCAAAAGGCAACAACAACCAGGCTTTTAAACCCCTTCGTAAAAACCACTTTGGTGTTTTCATTATTTTTTTCCTTTTTTTGCCTCGCGCATTTTTTTCTTGAACTCGCTGGCGGTCATATCTTGTTCAACCTGCATCAGATTAAACATTTTATCCAAATCACGCAGTTGTTTAACGCAAATATTTTCGATTTCTTGACGTTCCTTTTCAAACTCTGGTGTTTTTATTTCAGATTTAACATAAATAGGATCGCCAACATCTATCACAACCTTGGAAAAAGGCATAACGACAAAATATCTGTCCCAACGGTTTTGAATCCATGGTCTGGACGCAGAAAAACAAACTGGAATAATTGGTGCCCCCGTCATTTTTGCAAAAAACATAGCCCCGTCTTGCAATCTCAAAGATGGGCCACTGGGACCATCAGGCGAAATAACCAAACAATGTCCACCTTTACGCAAAATACGCACACCTTCGCGCAGAACCGATATTGCCCCATGCGAAGAGCTGCCAAAAATTGCCCTGCCCCCGAACATATGTTGAATTTTAGCCATAAACCGCCCGTCTTTATGACTGCTGGTCACGACATAAGAACGAATACGATACCACGCCATAATTGCCGAAGGAATCATTGAACGACCATGCCAAATAACGAACACAGCCGGTTTTTTTCTGTATTCTTTTAAAACATCTTTATTACGCACATGTGTACAGCAAGTGGCGAAAACCAGCCACATAATCAGAGACACCGGTATAACAAAAATCCATTGTACAATATCCAAACCCAAAAACGGGTCCAAGATATATTTTCTCAGTTTACTTCTTGCCATAAAACTACCACCAAATAAAATATATGGAAATCATAGCAACAATAAAACAGCAATGCAAGAGCCAAAGGGATAAAAATCGACTAACAATCGGTTTTAAGTGAAAATTTTTGAAATTTTATTGCATTTTTTATTGACAGCACGATATTTTAGTGTATAATATACCCTATCATCGCGGGATAGAGCAGTCCGGTAGCTCGTCAGGCTCATAACCTGAAGGTCGTTGGTTCAAATCCATCTCCCGCAACCAGTTTAATAGTAAAAGTGCCCCATTTGGGGCATTTTTATTATTAAAATTGTTCTGGAATTTGAACCAACGAGAAAGTTGGTTCAACCGCAGGCGAAAGGCATACGTGTATGCCGGTGAGCAAAGCGAATGAGCCAAGGTGGCGAAGCAAATCCATCTATACATATAAATACATAACTACAAATTTGCGCGCAGTCGCGGCGCATTTACGCGACGGACGAGCGAAACCCATCTCCCGTCTTCATTCTTGGATTAAAATTAAAAAAGTGGCAAAAAATCGCCACTTTTGAACTAACAAATCAATTTTTTCACTATTTCTTTACTCTGTTAGTATTTCTATCTTGTTTATAACCATCACTTATGAACTTTATTGGCAAAACCAAAATAAATGGCAAATAAAACCAAAAGATTACCCACAAATAATTCCATAGATAAGATAAAGAATATATATATACTTTGGATAGATTGTCATATTCTTTCCCAATAATTTTGCAATCACCTTGTGTATTATCATCGACAGATACCAGTTTTACCTTACCGTTTTCACAATCAGATCTTAATATTAATGTTTCTATCTTTTTTAAATCTGCATCAGAAATATAATAATTGTTTTTTACTTCTTGTAATTTGTAATATTCCCACGGTCTTAAAGATGTATGCACTTTATAAAAATACATTTTATTTTTTGCTTCAGGCGTGATTATTAATAATGATATAAAAGCGAAAACACAACCTATAACAAACAATAAACGCAAATTACCAGTGTTTTTAAATATATTAAAATATAGTTTTGATATAAATTTCATTTTCAATCCTTTTGGGGACAATACGATTATATTCCAACATATTATTTTTTCAATATTATTATTTCAAATCCACTAACCTTAATTTATCTTTCAACTTATCAATCTCTCGCCCTATTTCCAATAATTCGGCTCGAGAACTGCACACACTGCACAATCAAGTTTTTATTTGTTTTCCAATACCTACAAAAAGTTCGAAATTTACTTTTTTGTATTTACCCAAACTCTATGGCTTTTTACACCGTCAACTTCACTGTCGGTAATTTGTTCGCCACCATACAATTTCATCAACCCTAAAATTCCACGATATGATGCAGAATTATTCACATCGCACGTCATTAAAACTCTGTCCAGCCCCAGTTTATTTGCCTCAACCAAGCATAATTTTATACCGATAAAACTTGAATATTTTCCACGATATTTTGGTGCAATATTTGCCGCAATATGACCACCTATTTTTTCTAATTTTGGTGTTAACCTATGTCTTATTTCAAAAGAGCCAACAAATTCATCACCATCCAATAACCACAATCTGGTACCCGGAACTCTACCTTCTTTTAATCCAATTCCCTTTGCCCCATCAGACAATTTTTTCAAATACTCATCAACTCTATTTTCTTCTATGGCTTGAATCAAAGGATCTATACCACCACGTCCATAATGATTTTCATCCGCCTTGTAATCATCCATTGCCTTGATAAAAGCATCCAAATATCTGCGTGATGGTTTGACCAGTTTTAACATTTTATTCGCCTAATTTTTTCTGGTAATTCCAAGAATCTTTGCACATATCTTGCAAATTATATTGTGCAACCCAACCTAAAATTTGTTTTGCCTTTTCAGGATTCGCATAACATGACGCGATATCACCTGGACGTCTGGCAACTATTTCGTATGGAATTTTTATATTGTTCACTTCTTCAAATGTTTTAATCACATCCAACACAGAATAACCATGTCCTGTTCCCAGATTAAATATTTCCAAACCACAATTTTTATTTATCGCCTGCATAGCACACACATGCCCACGTGCCAAATCAACAACGTGTATATAATCACGAACACCTGTTCCATCCGGTGTATCATAATCATTACCATACACAAATAACTTTTCACGTTTTCCACACGCAACTTGGGTAATATAAGGCATCAAATTATTTGGAATTCCATTTGGTTTTTCGCCAATAAATCCTGATGGATGCGCGCCAATTGGATTAAAATACCGCAATATCACAACATTCATGTCCGGGTTTGCTTTTTGGGTATCTATTAAAATTTGCTCTATCATATGTTTTGTCCAACCGTATGGATTTGTGCATATACCCTTTGGACATTCTTCGGTAATAGGAACAAATGCCGGTGTTCCATAAACAGTTGCACTGGAAGAAAATATAATATTTTTACATCCAATATCTTTTAAAACTTTCAACAAAGATATCGTACCACTGATATTATTATCATAATATTCCACAGGTTTTGCCACAGATTCCCCAACCGCCTTTAACCCAGCAAAATGAATACATGTATCAATTTCATATCTTCGTAAAAACAGTTTTAAATATTCAGTATCACGAATATCTATATCACAAAACTCAATGTTTTTTCCGGTGATTTTTTCAATATTATCTAAAGTATCCCGCGAAGAATTACACAAATTATCAACACCAACAATTTCATAACCTTTTTGTTGTAATTCTACAATTGTATGAGAAGCGATAAAACCTGTTGCACCAGTAACTAAAATCATTTTTTCACTCCTTTCTTTTTGAAATATTTTTCAAATGCGGCATCGACTTTATCTTTTGTACATTTTTGTAATTTTTCATCTGGTTTTTCATCCAAAGCATTTGCATCACGACTTTGTTGTTCTTGAAAAACATCAACTAACTTTCGAATTTGTTTATCTTGAATTATTTTATCTTCAATTTTTTCAAAAGCATATGGAACATCATCTGCATCTTCTACATAAATAGGTTCAATTGAATTAACAACATCTTTTAAAACTGGTTTTAATTCAGAATAAACTTTATCTAATGCTTTTACAGAATCATCTATGTGGTGATTTTCATGTTCCAATACAGCGTTATATTCACAAGAATCTTTTTTATATTTTTTATCTATGGTAATTTCAAAATCTTTGAAACCAACAACAACCTTAACAGAATCCAGAAACACACAATAATATTTTCCATTAAAAGCATAACCAATTTTTGGTTCAACAGTATTAAAAGGTTGTATTTCAACAAAACCACCTTTTGGCCATAAATCTGTATCAGACGGTTTTATATTTGTTTTCCATATTGATTTAGATAAATCCAAATCTACATCTTTTTTATATTCATCACAAACACCGGCATTTGCCGGCAAATTAAATGTAAAAAATAACAAAAAAATACATATTTTTTTAATCATTACATTTATCAAGATTTTGATATTTTTTCTTATGCTCGTCTATCTTTGCATTTCTGATTTCTTGGGCCCCAGAAATTTGTTGTTTTACCAAAACAATTTCAGGATGCTTTTGCAACAATGTGTTTAATTTATTTACAGCCGCATCTATCCCACTTTTATCTTTTGTATAAATTGGCATAATAGAACCAGATGCCGAATACAAAGATTTTTTCAATTTACTTTGATAATCATCTATCACAGATAAATATGCCGATATATGTTCATCTTCGTGTTCTAATACCGCATTATAAGAACAAGAATTAACCTGATGCCGCATATCAATTTTAACTAAAAATTCACTATATCCGATAACCGCATCTATTTCTTTTATACCAACACAAAAACCATCATTATTTGGTAATTCATATATATCAGCCACAATATCATATTTATCGGTCAATGTAGCAATTACATTTCCATGATATAAATCCATCATTTTTAACGGCTGAACAACCTTTTTAACCCAATCTGGCCTAGATAAATTTATAGTGGGTTTTGATTTAAATTGAACACACTTATCTTCTCCAAAAGCAGATGTAACAACGAATAATCCAGCAAAAACATAAATCAGTTTTTTAAACATTTTTCTTTAAATATTCTTCTACAAATGCACTGCCATAAGATTTGTATAATTCCTCGGCCAATAACACAGATGAACGACCAGATTCAAACAAACGCAACAAACTGCCCAATCCACCTAATTCTGTATTTAAAATCACAGATTCATTATTCACTGGTCTGGACAATAAAACCGCCCTTTTCAAATTAGGATATGCCTTGCCTTGAATAAATGCCATTTCTAATGGATTTAATTTCCAATGTTCATAATCGGAAAGATCTGCGGCTGGGTTACGGAAAAACATAACTGTTTGTGTTTGTCCACGCACCACATCACCAATACCCAATTTATCCAGAACATTAGCGCGTTGGAAAGCGACCATATATGCCTGACGATTTTTACGACCCTCTTGCAATCCAGCGATAAAGTTATCGCGGAACATTTTGTTTTCCAACATTGGTGCAGTTTCGTCAATCATAATCAGTGATGGATTTCCACCAGACACCGTTGTGTTATTTATTCTGTGCAAAATATAAGAAATCACAGCCGGTGCCAAAACTGGATCTTGCAAAATATCGGTAAAATCAAAAGTAGTAAGACGAGATTGTAAATCCAAAGTATCGACATCTTCGTTAAACATTTCACCGTATTGTAATTCATCAACCCATTTCTTTAACGCGGCACGCATATTGCCCCCAGACGAAAAACAACTTTCCCATAAATTTGATAATTTTCTGTCTTTGTCTTGTAAATAATCAAAGTTCACAGATACCGCTCTTGCGATTTCATCAGCGGACGCCGGATCATCTTGGCCAGAAATCATTGCCAACCAACGACGCAAAAACGCGCGGTTTGCAACCGTATCAGCCATTTTAAACGGATTTAAATGTGTTTCAAAAGATTGCACATTTTCATCGCCCTTGTTCTTTTCTTTGCCCTGCATAGTGATATATTTTCCACCAACCGACAAAGTAAATATTTCGGCACCTTTATTTCTATCAAAGAAAAATGCCTTTAATTTTTGATGACGTAATGCCTGAGCAATCAAGAAAGAATACAAAGTTGTTTTACCACCGCCTGTTGGACCGATTGTCAAACTGTGTGCCACAGCAACAGGTTTATCAGAAACATGGAATTGGAATTGATACGGGGTTCCTTGGGCTGTTGGGAATACAACCAATGGACCATGTCCCCAATCGCAATTTGCATTTCCACGTGGTACAAAATCCATAGGAATTGATATAGCCGCCGTTTTTGATAATAACTTAAAACTGCGTGGGAAAACATCAAATCCAGGAATCACCGAGAACCATGAAACACGTGATGCAAAAGTTTCAACAACCGGTGACACACCAAACGATGCCGCAATTTTCTTGAATTCACTAATACTTTTTTCTAACTCTTCAACTGTATTTCCAAACAACATAAACAAAGGATAATAATTAACTAAATTTTGATTACCAGAAACATTTTCATCCATACTGCTTTCGGCCTCATCTAATTGCTCTATGGTTGATTCTTCTGATTTTTCACTCATAGTTGATTGTGTTTGACGCAATGCAGCCGCAGTTTCTGCAACACCCATAATACGAAAACCATTCATACAAATCATTTCCGCCTGAATTGTTGAAACATTTATGTAAAATTCTTCGTCTAAATAATCAGGTGCAATTTTAAAAGACAAAGCCGCGGCATATTTTTCGATACCACCACTTTCGTATTTAATAAACCCATCACCCATAAATTCAACATCATCCACAGTAACATAATCAGATATACTGTTATCACATACACTGGGTTCTGGCTTGGTAATTGGGGATAAAATACGGCCAAAAAACTTTGCCATATTATTTTTATCATTGTTTTTCAACAATGTTGGTTTATATGCAGCCAACATAGATTCAACATAATTACAATATTGATTTAATTTTTCATCTGCATTAGCCCCGCCCACAGAAATAACTAAATAATAATTATTAGAAAAAATCTTTAAACCTTGGTTTTTCCATTTATTATAAATTGCCTGCAAAGTAGATTGATGAAACTCGTAATTCAAATTTTCTTCCACAGCATCGCGGGTTGTAAAAAATCTTAATACAACATTAGGATCGCGAATTTGATTAAACAAACTGGCCCTTAAATCCAAAAAACTGGCGCGGGTATCATCTTCTTGCATACTGGTTTGAACACCAACTAAATGATAAACACGAACCAAAGAACCGTCTGTTATCTGCAACGTATTGTCTTTTTTAACACTTTTAAAAGGCAAATAATCAGAATAATGCATATAACCAAATTTTGGGAATATCTTTCTGGTTAAAATAGGCAAATAAGCCATCAAAACCAAAAACAAAACCACCACAACCATTACCAAAACAGTAACAGTTATAGGAAAATCCGCACTTCCTGCAAAATAATCAAAAAATCCAACATTATCAAACATTATGCAGCCAATCTCCGCGGAATTCTATATTTCAACAAACGCAATTTTGCAGACAAAATTTGACCAATTTGTGGATCAACCCTGGAATATACAGCCAAAACCATATGAACACCAATCAACGATATTAAAAAGAATAATGGCTGTATTTCAAAATCAAAAAAGACCAAACTTATCACATAAATTGCAATAAAAACAATGAATTGGACAACAAAATTCAGCACAGCCAAATGATATGGCACATAAAAAATACGTGGCGGATTTGCCAAAGCTTTCAATACTTGTTGTTTCATCTCTTCCTACTTGTTAATAATTATACCATTTTTTAACATTTTTTAACAAGCAGAAAAATCAAATCAAAAATTTTGTTAATTTTGTTAAAAACTGCCTATTTTTTCAACTGGTAATTATTTTGATATATTTTCAACAATTTTTATAAAAACCTTAGATTTTAAGCAAAAAATTGTTAAAAACTTGTTAAATAAAAACTAAAAACTATTTTCAACAAAACTAACAGCCCCAATAAAAACAACAAAATATATATTATTTATTTGATTTTTGTTAAAAACCGTTTATAATCACTTGGCAAAAAGGATTTGATATGAAATTTTTAAGTTCATTAAAAGCTTGGAAAAAACGCGGTGATATTAAACAAATTCGTCGTGGTAAACAGGTTATCTTGATTGACCCAAAGAATCCTAAATTAAAGGCAAAACAGGGTTTCAAGAAATAAGCTAAGGTTCTTTTAAACCAATAAAAGAATACCCATTTTTATGGGTATTTTTTATTATTTTAATAAATCTATATCACTTGTAAAAGCTTCGCGTAAAACTTGTTTAACCTCTAATGATGTAAGTCCCGCGCCATATAAATATTCAATTTGTGGTTGGGTATAACTGGCGATGCTGGCACTGTGGGCGGCACTTTCTGGTACCGCAGATATTTTCTGAACTGGTTTAAATATTATTTTAGCATTTTTGTCAGCCATTGCTGAAAATTCAATATTTGAAATACAATCTTCACAATATTTGTAAATATGTGCCACACCCGACATATCAGAAATTGAATCTTTGTATGCTAAAACCTTGGTTTGAACAGATATACCCGTTTTTCTGCATAAATGATAAGCATCCAGATTAAATTTCAAATTTCCTTTATTTTCTATAATAAAAAATCCTTTTAATATAGATTCAATACCACTGTTTTTAACAGATATATTTAATTCGGCATCCGCCCTAACCTTTATTTTACCAGAAATATAAATTGCCTGATTTTTAACATTTTCATCAATAATTATATCCAAATTATTTTTTCCAGATATTTCACCAACATAAATAAAATGCACAGGTAAATCATAATTTTTGGAAATTTCACAACTATCCAGTGTAGATAATTCAGGAAAAAACACACCATCACGGAAAACAACAGTTTCCGCTGGGAAGGTTTTTATATTGAAATCTTGCCAAATGTATGTCATATTGCCTTTATTATAAAGGATTTTATTATGGGATTCAATTGCGGAATTGTTGGTTTACCAAATGTAGGAAAATCTACATTATTCAATGCTTTAACTCAAAGTGCGGCTGCCGATGCACAAAATTACCCTTTTTGTACTATCGAGCCAAACACCGGCCGAGTAGTTGTGCCAGACGAAATGTTATTAAAATTGGCAGATGTCGATAAATCTGCAAAAATTATACCAACACAATTGGAAATTGTTGATATTGCAGGATTGGTCAAAGGCGCATCAACCGGCGAAGGATTGGGAAATAAATTCTTGGGCAATATTTTAGAAACAGATGCGATAATTCATGTTGTTCGTTGTTTTGAAAATGATGATATAGTTCATGTAAATGGCAAAATTGATCCATTATCAGACATAGATACAATTGAAACAGAATTAATGTTGGCTGACCTTGAAAGTTTAGAAAAACAAATTAAAAATCTGGAAAAAAAGGCACACGGTCTGGATAAAAACGCAATTAAATTATTGGCCGATGCATCTGTTATTCGCGAAAATTTAACAAATGGAATACCTGCACGTGATTTGGATATAGATGCAAAACCATTTAATTTATTGACTGCAAAGCCTGTTATTTTTGTATGTAATGTAGACGAGGCATCCGCGGCGACTGGCAATAATTTTTCAAAAATGGTTCAAGATAAATATGGGAATAAATCCCCAGTTTTAATTATTTCATCAAAAATAGAAATGGAAATTGCACAAATTGCAGATCCCGAAGAAAGAAAAATGTTCTTGGATGATTTAGGATTAAAACAAAGTGGTCTGGAACAGGTTATAAAAACAGGTTATAAAACATTGGGCTTGCAAACTTTTTATACCGTTGGACCAAAAGAAGCACATGCTTGGACAATAACTGCGGGTATGACCGCCCCCCAGGCAGCCGGAAAAATTCATACTGACTTTGAACGCGGATTTATTCGTGCCGAGGTTATATCCCCAGATGATTATTTAACATATGGTGGCGAGGTTGCTGTAAAAGAGGCCGGCAAAATGCGTACAGTTGGTAAAGATTATGTAATGCAACCTGGCGATATTTGTCATTTCTTGTTTAACGTGTAAAACTTGATAAATATAAAGGAAAATAAAATGTCCAAAGGTAATTATTACAGTGGTTCACCAATTGGCACAAGAATTGTTGATGATGGTCGTATAGACGAATTTATGGCAAAATACCTTATATGGATTTTATTGAGTGGTGCAATTGGTTTGGGTGTTTTATTTTATAAAGGAATAAAAAAAGAAGAAAATAAACCAACAAAAACAGAACAAGTTATGAATAAACCCGTTAAACCACAAAATGTTATTGCATATAATAATGTACACACATTATAAATAAAACTGTTAATAAATACCGGTATTTTTGTATATTTTTATCAAAAACACCGGTAATTTTTTTGTTTTTTAATCGCGGCTGTGCTTTGCACAGACGGACCCGGTATTTTTAATCAAATTGTTAAAAAAAGCCGGTATTTTTTATTCTCAATTTATTTTTCCTAACAACACAAATAAATACATAAAAATATATAAAATTTGACATTTATTATTTTTGTGATAATTTTTCTACAAACTTATAAACAAAAGGTTAATAAATGAAAAAAACACAAATAACCCAAGAAACACAAAAAAGTGGTTATATAACTTTCGCTGGTGGAACCGCTGCGATGCTTGTTTTTTTATTGATGTTTGGTTGCAGTGTTGCAAGAACACCACAAAAACAAAATCCAATCAAGGAAACCAAGGTCCAAGAACCTTATGTTCCAACTATTAAATTTACTGATACAAAAACAATAAGTATCAGTGAAAATACTAAAACATTATCAAAAAAAGATTACGCATTTATTTACAGAATTTTTGGCAATGTGAAAATTGTCACAGATGAACAAAGTAATGTAAAACAAGATATAACCGTTGTATCAAACAATAAAGATGTTAAATCAGATATAATGAATGCGGACAAATTAAACCAAATTTTTGATAAAGAAAAAACGCAATTAACAAAACAAGATTCAGCGTTTTTATACAGAATATTTGGCGATTATAAAGTTCCATCTAAATAAACTTGTTTATAAAACCAAATATTTTTTAATCAAATTGTTAAAAAAAGCCGGTAAATTTACTCGATATAAAGCAATTTTTCTAACTTGCTGTTAACCCCAGCAATTTTATCTTTTAATTCCTGAATTTCTTCGTTGGTATAAAATTCACCATTTATACGACCAGCGATTTTTGCTTTTAATTCTGATTCTAAACTTTCCAAATATTTTTTTAATTTAACCGATACGATAAATTTTTCTGCCTGTTTTTCATTCCATCCTAAATCTGGTGCATCCGCATCAAAAGATATATTCAAACTGGCTAAAAATTCTGCATATTGACTCGCCAAATTTTCAAATTTATTAACAATATAAATCAAAGTATTTTTTGTAACCAAATCAGTATCCGGTACTTTTATATTTAGCACATCAGATTTTTTACTTTTTCGCCATTCATTAAATTCACGACTTTTAAATTCTTGTTCATATTCGTATTGTAATTTTTTATCAGTAATTTTTTTCAATTCAGAACTTAAAAATTTTTCTGCCTGAACACGTCCCCCAGGTGTCGAAACCAGAAAACTGGCATTGACATTTTTCCACATAAAATCAATCAATGACAATGAATCATCTATAATTTTATTCATTGCATCTGTTCCGCCTGATTTTAAAACCTCGTCAGGATCCTTACCACCTGTTACAAATGCAAAACGCACATCTGAATTATCTCGAATAAAAGGTAAAACTATTCCACATGCACGTGCCGCAGCCTTTTGTCCAGCGCCATCCCCATCAAAACAGAAAATAATATTTCGATTTGATTTACAAAGTAATGCTATATGATCTTCGGTCAATGCGGTTCCCAATGGTGCAACTGTTTCACCAAAACCATGAACCTGCATTTGAATTGCGTCAATTTGTCCTTCGACAACAATACTGCGATTTTTTCTATAAATTTCTTCCCTGGCAAAATTAAATCCGAATATTGTTTGTCTTTTATGGAATAATTCTGTATCAGTTGTGTTTATATATTTTGGCTCAGATCCATCTAAACTACGTCCAGAAAAAGCGATAACTTGACCTTTTGGATTAAATATAGGGAACATCAATTTATGACGGAAAAAATCGTATAAACCATAATCACCACGACGCACCAATCCAGTTGCTAATAAATTATTTTGTTTTATATCAACAAATTTATTTGCAATTAAATTATTTTTTGGAGCATAACCCAACCGATATTTTTTAATCATTTCGTCTGTGAAACCACGACCACGAATATAATTCAATGCATCTGCACCGGCATCTGTAAATAATAATTTTTGATATTCAGAACATGCTTTTTCACATATATCAAAATAAGAATTTTCTGCGGCGACACGTTCAGGTGATTTTTGCTGCACAGTTGGCATTTTTATACCGGCCATATCCGCCAATTCTTGCAATGCAGTTTTGAATTCGACATGTTCGGTATTCATTGTAAAAGAAATAATATCGCCATGTGCACCACAACCGAAACAATGGTAAAATCCTTTTTCTTCATTAACAGAAAAAGAAGGTGTTTTTTCATTATGAAAAGGACAGCATCCCCAATAATTTTGACCTTTTTTTGTTAATGGGACACGACGTCCAATCACATCAACCAATGATAATCTGGCACGTAATTCATCAACAAAATTATTATCGTACTTTGCCAATTATTTTTTCCCTTTACCGAATGATTTTTTTGGTGCCGATTTTTTTGAGTTTATCAGTTCAATAGCGGTTGCCAAATCTGGTTTTTCTTTGACCGAAACATTTACTTTATTAGAAGAAATGTATGGGCCATAACGTCCAGTTGCATAAAATAAAATCTTTTGTTTTGTTGTCGGATTTTCGCCTAATTCTTCGGCAACAGCACCAGCTGTTTTTTTATCCAATAAATCTTTTGCAATTTCCAATGTTATTGTATCCGCAGTATAACCACGTGCCGCCGCATTTTGCTTACCATTTGAAACATATGGACCAAATTTACCAGATGGATAAAATGTAATACCTTCATCTAAATCAATAGGTGTATTTGGCTGTTTTTCTGTATCTTGTTGTTTAATATCAACCTCGCCTTCGCCACCAATTCTTAAAGTATAATCGCAATCTGGATAATTATTACACCCAATAAATGCACCGAATTTAGAAAGTTTTATTCCCAAAACACCACCACATTTTGGACATGTTATTTTATCATCTGGGAATAAATGTTGTTTCATAAATTCATTTATAACATCAATAATTTCAGATGTTTTAATACCACGTGCTGCCTCGATAGTGTTTTCTGTTGGTGTCCAGAATTCGTTCAAAGCAGTCAATTTATCATTTTTACCATTAGACACATCATCCAAAGTATCTTCGGTTTTTGCAGTAAAATTCACATCAACCAAATCAGTAAAATATTTTGATAAATATGCGGTTATAATCCATCCAGCCGATGTTGGATGAAAACGATGTTGTTTATCTTGTTCAACATATTTTCTATCAACAATCGTTGACATAATTGTTGCGTATGTTGATGGACGACCAATTCCTAATTCTTCTAATTTTTTAACCAATGATGCTTCGGTAAATCTGGCAGGTGGTTGTGTAAAGTGTTGTTCCGGCAAGAATTTGTTGATATTGATTTTATCACCAATTTCCAGTTGTGGTAATTTTACACTTTCATCATCTGACTCATCATCTTTGGTTTCATTATATATTTTCATAAAACCATCAAATGTGCATGTTGTTCCAACACTGTGGAAAAGAGCATCCGTATTTTCAGGTTTAATATCCACAGCCACAGAATCAAATTCTGCATTACACATTTGACAAGCAATAGTTCTTTTCCAAATCAAATTGTATAATTTTTCTTCATCCCCAGATAAATTTTTTGCCGCATCTAAAAAGTGTGTTGGGCGAATTGCCTCGTGTGCCTCTTGTGCATTTTTTGATTTTGTAACATAAATATTTGGTGATTTTGGCAAGAATTTATCACCATATGTTTTTGAAATATATTCACGAATTTCAGCCACAGCATCATTAGATAAATTTGTTGCGTCGGTTCTCATATATGTAATAAAACCTTGTTCATACAACTTTTGTGCGGTTGCCATTGTGCGCTTTGATGAAAAATATAATTTTCTAGCGGCCTCTTGTTGCAGAGTACTGGTTGTAAACGGTGCAAATGCTTTGCGTGATGTTTTCTTTTTTTCAATATTTACAACACTGGCGTTAATCACAGGTTCGCCTAATTTTTGTAAAATAGAATCAACCGCATCTTTATCAGCAATAGTTGTTTTTTCAATCTTTTTACCATCAAACTTTGTAAGCCCAGATTTGAAAGAAAATCCAGATTTATCAGAAACCTCGGCATCCAATGACCAATATTCTTGGGGACGGAATGCCTCAATCTCGCGTTCACGATCAACAACCAATTTAACTGCAACAGATTGAACACGACCTGCGGATTTACCTAAATTTCTACGCCATAACAATGGAGAAATACTAAAACCAATCAAATAATCCAAGGCTCTACGCACAATATATGCATCAACCAAATTCAAATCGATTTCGCGTGGTTCTTTGATAGCCGCCATCACAGCATTTTTTGTAATTTCATGGAAAGCAACACGATAAACAGGTTTTCCAGATAAAACTTTTTTCGATTTCAAAATATCTAAAATATGCCATGCAATAGCCTCACCCTCGCGATCCGGATCGGATGCCAAATAGACAGCATCAGCATTTTTAACCAAATCAACAATCAACTTTATCTGCTTTTCTTTACCTGGCATAATTTGCCAACGCATTTTGAAATCATGTTGGGTATCAACACTGCCATTTTCAGGAACCAAATCACGTACATGCCCAACGGATGCAATAACCTTCCAGCCTGCCCCCAGGTATTTTTCAATTGTTTTCGCTTTTGATGGAGATTCTACAATTAGTAAATTCATCTCTTAACTTCCTTTTGCAGATAATTGTTGATCTTTATTTATATGTGCATTTTGGCAAAGTCCAAAACCAAACATCAGTGATAATAAACTGCTGCCACCAAATGACATTAACGGTAATGGCACACCAACGGTTGGTAATAAACCCAATACCATAGAGATATTTATAAAATAATAAATGAAAAAGTTCAACATAAAACCAAAACACACCAATTGACCAAATCTGTTTTTGCATGTTTTAGCACACCAAAACAGGACCAAAATAATCCAAGTATAGATAAATAACAGTATAAATGCCCCAACAAAACCAAACTCTTCACCTAACATAGTGAATATAAAATCGGTTTGTTTTTCTGGCAAGAAAGATTGCTGGGATTGTGTCCCCTGCATATACCCTTTGCCGAACACCCCACCCGATCCAAACGCAATTTTTGCCTGGTTTATCTGATAACCCGTCCCGCGTGAGTCATGTTCAGGGTTGATAAATGTAATAATTCTGTCTCGTTGATAATCGTGTAATCCGCCAAACCAAACAACCGGAGCCGCCAATACCCCCAATATTCCGAAAATAAAGAACCATTTCTTTTGAGCACCCACAATATAAAACATACCAAACATAATCATCAATATTGACAATGCCGTTCCCAAATCTGGTTGTGCAACAATCAAAACAAATGGAACAAATGTCATACATATTGGTGCAATATAATTTTTTGACTGGGTCAGTTCAACAGAATTCATCCAAGCAAAATATCTGGCCAATGCCAAAACCAAAGCAATTTTTATAAATTCAGATGGTTGGATATTTATGAATCCCAACTTTAACCAACGTTGAGCTCCCATACCAACATCACCAACAAAAGTTACTAAAACAATCAAAATAAATGCCAAGATATAGATGGTATATGCGGACTTTAACCAAGTTTTTATATTTGAAAAAGCGACCCAGAAAAACACACCAAAACCAACCAAGATTTTTAACAATTGTGGTGCGGCATATGGTTGCCAGCTGCCACCACCGGCTGAAAACAAAACCATAACAGAAATGGCCAAAACAATACATATAGGTAAAAATAATCCCCATAAAAAACGTGAAAGTTTTTCAGACAATGTCATCATATTTGCATTTGAAACACGTGTTTGATGAATCATTATTTATCACCCTCTAATAAAGTTTTCATAACCGCCGCACATGTGCGTGCTGCAGGTCCACTGCCGCCAGAATGTTCTGTAATGATACATACGGCATATTTTGGATTATCAATTGGTGCATAACCAACAAACAATCCATGATTTCGTTTATTCCATTCCAATTGAGCGGTTGTTAAAACCCCAGTTGCACGTTCTTTTTTAGAAATATTACGCACCTGTGATGTTCCAGTTTTTCCACCCATTTTTGCACCGTTGACATTTATTGCACTGCCCGCGGCTGTTCCACCGGTTTGTGTAACTTTTTCCAAACCAGTTAAAACATATTTGATATTTTTTTGTTCCAAACCTAAATCAGCAAACACAGGTTTTGTATCGCTGTAAATCAACCGAGGCACCACATATTTGTTCGAAGTAACACGTGCCAACATAACCGCCAGTTGCAGACAATTTGTTAAAATAAATCCTTGTCCAATTCCAGAAATAACTGTATCCCCATGAACCCAATTTGAACCAATATGTTTTTCCTTCCAATATTTATCAGGAATAACCCCTGCCATTTCTTTCGGGAAAATATCAGTCAGGTATTTTTCACCCAACCCCAGTTTTAATGCCATTTTGCGTATAGCATCAATACCAATTTTTAATGCCAATTTATAAAAATAAATATCGCAAGAATGCATCAATGCAGTTGCAAGATTTACATGCCCATGACCTTTGGCCTCCCAACAGTGATAACGTCTGTCGCCATAATCCCAATATCCTGGGCAGAAAACTTGTTCATTTGGTGTAATTGCCCCAGATTCCAATGCCGCCAATGCAACAATAATTTTAAATGTTGATCCTGGTGGAAACAATCCTTCGACTGTTTTATTAACAAAAGGTTTTGCATAATCAGAACGCAATTTTTCCATGTATTCTTCGGCATCATCTCCTGTAAATTTATTTGGATTAAACCCAGGTGCCGATGTCATGGCCAATATGTTACCTGTTTCAATATCCAATGCAACCCCACACCCAGATTTATGTTTTATCAACGCGTCGTGCATAACCTTTTGAACATCCCAACGCACAGTTGTTTTTATATCGACCCCCGGGGTTGATTTTATAAATTGCTCTTCGTCCTCACCGGTTATTCTGCCAACAGCATTTAATAACAAAACCGTTTGACCAGGTTTGCCAGCCAATTCATCATTATATTTTTTTTCTAAACCTAAAATACCAGTTGTGAAAAACGGTGCGTTTGGTACAGGTGTTTTTGGCGCCCCAACATAACCAAAAATATGCGCCCCAGATTCACCTAAATCATACACGCGTGCATAACCACTGTTTATATGCACCCCCGGTAAATTTTTTGCTTGGACACGTGCCAAGTCTGCCCAATTTGTATGTTCAGAAATAAGTACCGGTTGAAACTTTTGTTGTTTGCGTATTTGGTTATAAATTCTTTTTAATGTCTTTTGTTTTAAATTTAAATCATGTGTCAAAGTTTTCAACAATTCATCAATATTGTCTGTTTCTTCGGGAACAACATAGATACGATAAATTGGTGCATCATGTGAAATAGGAATTCCCTCATTAGATAATATTTTTCCGCGTTCAGGCATATTTATCTGGATACGAAAAGAATTGTTTTCAGATTTACGTCTGTAATCACGATAGTTAAAAACCTGCATTTGCAACATACGCAAAATCAACACAGATGTAAGTACAGCACCAGTTGTTAAAAAAAGTGCGCTACGTCTATCAAAAGTATGACCAACTTCTATATCAATCATCTTTATGCACCTTTTTTATAACACTGATAATCGGCATGTAAATAAAAGAAACCCAAATAAACAGCCATAAACATCTTATAAACATTAAACCAGAAAAATTAGCCAACATCAAAATAAATAATCCGCTGCCAAAAAATATCATAAAAGGAACAATGGCCATTTTATCTGCGCGTTGTAAATCGATAAAATATTGAAAACCGTTTATTGCATACGCAATGAAATAAAGTGTTGTCCAAAATAATTTCATATCAGATACATAATCTATCAAGAAACAAAACAAAATAGCAAAAGGCGTAAAACCACGAATAGGACGAACAAAAGAATAATAAAAAATAGGAATAATTGCCAATATTCCACCAGGATTCCAAAAATGTAATTGCAATCTCCACAAGATAATCACCGCCAAAAACGGAGATGCCTTACATAAAAAAGAAATAATATTTTTTATCATTTATATTCGTTATTAGTATTAAATTCTAAAACTTTTACACGCGATATAGAATCTGGTTGCAACACTTTAACATCGCGTCCATTTTTCATTGTACCAACCAAAATTCCATTTGGTAAAACCCCACTGATATTGCTGGTTATAACACTCATACCTTTGACTGCCTTGAATTCAGGACGACTGAAAAAGCCAATTTCTGGTGTTGCCGAACCGTCCCCAGTTAAAAATCCATAAACTTCGTCTCCGGCAATTCTGACGGCAATACTGCTATCTGCATCATTTAATGCGCGTACGCGTGAAAAATCACCACCAACATCCACGACCATGCCCGCCATTACACCATCCACAGATGTAACAACCATGCCCTTTTTAATACCGTCAAATACACCCTTGTTGATTAAAAAGTTGCTGTGATGCAATGCAACAGTGTCATGCACAACGTCCGCCATAATAACACTTTGTGGGGTGGCCTGAACTATATCCAATTCGTTTGATAACCGCTTGTTTTCAGCCATTGCAACATCACACGCATTTTTATTACTCAAAGCATCGTCTAATTCGCGTTGCAGACGTTCGTTTTCGGCACGCAGAGACGCCAAATCATAAATGTTTGATATTGCCTCGCCTGTGGCACGTATTGGCCAAGTAACAACATTTCCAACAAAATGAGCCACCGGTAAAACGATGTGTCCCAGCCCGTTTATCAAATAAAAGTCCGGTTTTGCCACCAATACATAAATAAACACGCATGGCACCGCAGCAGCGGCAGCGGCAGATTTTATGAGTTTGGCGGCTCGTGAAGATAGTTTATTCGGATTCATTTTCACCCCCAGTTTAAACTCTAAAAACCGAACATTCAATAAAAACTTGATTTTTCTTTTATTTATGCCAAAATAAGAGCCGTAACCATCCAAAATGGCATACAGGCATTGCCATCAGGATATAAATCAAGAGGTAAAAAAAATGCCAAAATTAAAGACAAAGTCTTATTTAAAGAAACGTGCGTCTATGACTGCAACTGGAAAAATCCGCGTTGCCAGAAATGCTCACAAAAAATTACTGCGTCATAAATCCAAACGCGCTAATAACGCGGGGTCCAAGGCTCAGTATTTGAACGATAACATGATGGGTCAGGCCAAAATCTTGGCTCCATACGGTTTGAAATAATAGGGGGCGATTATGGCAAGAGTAAAACGTGGAACAACAGTTAAACAAAAGCATAATAAGATTTTGGCACGTGCCAAAGGTTATTTGGGACGTCACCATTCTACATATCGTGCTGCACGTGAAAAAACAGAAAAAGCAGGTCAATATGCATATCGCGACAGACGTGTTAAAAAACGCGAATTTCGTGGTTTGTGGATTGTCCGTATCAACGCTGCTGTGCGTAACAATGGTTTAACATACAGTCAATTCATGAACGGCTTGAAAAAGGCCGGTGTTGCTTTGGATCGCAAAGTTTTGGCCGAAATGGCTTTTGCTGGTGATGAAAACTTCACAAAATTGATTGATGTTGCAAAACGATTTATCGCAAGTGAAAAATAATCCTTGGCGGTATCGTTTTGTTTTGCAATAATAAAGCCGTCAAGTTTTGACGGCTTTATTTAATGAAAAAGGTAAAAGTTATGCAGGATAAAATAAAAAACATAGATAATCTCGAAGAATTACAAAGTTTATACACTGATACATTTGGTAAAAATGGAACAATGACATTGCGTTTGCGTGAAATGTCAAAAATGTCTGCGGATGAACGTGCAGAATTAAATAAAGAAAATGCTGCTTTGCGTGAATTGTTTAAAATTCGCCAATCAGAATTAGAACAAGCGGCATTGGCACAAAAATTAAAAACCGAATATATCGATGTAACCATGGATATCGAGCCGAAAAACCATGGAACATTGCACCCATTGACAGAAACATTGGTGCAAATTGGTTCTATTTTGGAATCTTTGGGATACACAATGTGGACCGGCCCAGAAATCGAAGATGATTGGCATAACTTTACAGCATTAAATACCCCGTCTTATCACCCTGCTCGTGATATGCAGGACAGTTTCTTTTTGGATAATGGTAATGTGTTAAGAACACAAACATCTGCAATTCAAATCAGGGCAATGGAAAAAAATGGTGTTCCAATTAAAATGTTTGGTGTTGGACGTACATACCGTAAAGAAATGGATGCAACCCATTCACCAATGTTTGGTCAAATCGAAGGTTTATATGTTGATAAAATAGATGCACATATAACAATGTCTGATTTGGTTGCCACAATTCGTACAATGTTGGAAAGGTATTTCGAAAGAAAATTAGAAATGCGTATTCGTCCATCATACTTTCCGTTCACCGAACCTTCTATTGAAATAGATATTAAATGGAACGGCGACAAATGGTTAGAAATTGCTGGTGCCGGTATGGTTCATCCAAATGTTTTGCGTAATTGTGGAATAAATCCTGATGAATACCAAGGATTCGCATTTGGATTTGGTTGGGACAGAATTGCAATGTTGAAATTTGGATTAAATGATATCAGACAATTCTATGACGGTGATGTTCGTTGGTTAAAGAATAGTGGTTTTTAAAGCTAAGGGGTAAAGAAAATGAAATGGTCTTATGAATGGTTGCGTGAATATCTGGATACAGAATATACACCAGAACAAATCGAAGAAACATTAAACCGTATTGGACTCGAGGTCGAAGATTTTACCCCGGCTGTTCCACCTGTGGCGGCAAAAATTATGGAGTGCAAACCACATGAAAACAGCGACCACTTGCATGTTTTAATGGTTGATGATGGATCTGGCAATTTACGTCAGGTTGTATGTGGTGCGCCAAATGTTCGTGTTGGGATGGTGTCTGCATTGGCGCGTCCTGGATGCAAAATTGGTGGTATTGAAATCAAATCTGGTAAATTGCGTGGTGTGTTATCTGACGGTATGATGTGCAGTGAACGTGAATTAGGTTTGGGTGATGACCACAGTGGAATAATGGAGTTACCAGAAAATACAAAACCCGGAACCGTAATAAATGGTTGTGTTGCCAGTGCGGTTTTTGATACAGGTATTACACCAAACCGTCCAGATTATTTGGCTGTGCGTGGCATTGCGCTGGATTTAGCTGCATCTGGGGTTGGTAAATATATTGCAAAAACACCTGAAATTTTACCAGAAAAGAAAGGCACACGTGATGTTAAAATAATGTCTGATCGTTGCCAAACATATCGCATGGCAGAAATTCATGGTATTAAAAATGCCCCATCGTCCGAAAAAATTGCAAATCGTTTATTGGCCGCAGGCATCAATCCTAAAAATGCATGCGTAGATGCAACAAACTATATTTGCTATGATATGTCTCAACCTCTTCATTGTTTTGATGCAGACAAAGTTGACGGACCAATTATTATTCGTGCTGCACAAATGAATGAAAAATTCAAAGATTTGTTTGGTAACGAATATGAATTAACAGATAAAGATTTAGTTATCGCTGATATGTCTGGTGTTTTGGCATTGGCTGGAATTGTTGGTGGCGAACGTGCCATGACAAACGATGACACAAAAAATATTATTTTAGAATCTGCATATTTTGAACCGGTCGGTATTCGCAAGACCGCAAAAAGATTAGGTTTGTCCACAGATGCATCATACAGATACGAACGTGGTATTGATCCAAATTTATCAGGATATGCATTAGCATACGCGGTTGATATTATAACAAACGCATGTGGCGGAGAAATTGTAAATGTATGCACCGCAGGTTTGGATACATATACACCAAATAAAATTGCATATAATCCTGCGTTCTGTTTGCAAAGAACTGGTGTAAATATTGTACCACAAAAACAACGTGAAATCCTAGAGGCATTACAGTTTAATGTATCCGAAGGCAAAGGTGGAATTTGGACAATCACCCCACGCAGCGCCCGTGTTGATATGACTGCACCAGAAAATATTGTGTCTGATTTAATCCGTATATATGGATATGACAAAGTTGGGTTGGATGGTGTTGTTGAAACAATCAATGAAAATTCCGACAAAATGGAAACCAAGGCATGCATGGGATTAAAACGTCGCTTGGCAGGTTTGGGTTTAAATGAAAATATTTCATTTGGTTTTGGTAATTCTAAAATAGAAGCGATGCTGAATGATAAACCGATTGTAAAAGTTTCTAATCCAATTACAGTTGATTTTGATTGTATGCGTAATTGCTTGCTGGGTAATTTGCTGATTGCGTTATCACAAAATATTAAACGTGGATTTCCAGATGTTGCTGTGTTTGAATTAGGAAATGTTTTTGACGGTGATATGCCAGGCAACGAACATACACAAATTTGCATTGTGCGTTCTGGTGTTACCGAACCAAAACATTGGATGAAACGTTCTCGTCCAGTTGATGTGTTTGATGTCAAAGCAGATATTTTGGCTTTGATTGGAAATCAAAAATATACAATTGATACAGCAAATGCACCATTATGGGCGCATCCATATAAATATGGTCGTATTATGCAAGGTCAAAAACAAATTGCTGAATTTGGTGAATTACATCCATCTGTTGCACATAAATTGCATATCAAAGGAACAACGGTTGTTGCGATTATTGATGATATAACCGTATTACCAGAAACACCAAAATATACAAAAACACCAATAACAGAATTTCAACCAATCACACGTGACTTTGCATTTATCGTGGAATCTAAATTCCCAGCTGAAAGATTTGTTGCAACGGCACGTGGCGCAGATTCTCGTATTGGTGATGTTACGATATTTGATTCATTTGATATGGGTGGCGGAAATAAATCTGTGGCATTTACAATCACGATTTATCCAACCGAAAATATGAGTGAATCAGATTTAACAGAATTGCAAAATAAAGTGATAAAATCTGTTGAAACCAAATGTCATGCAAAACTGCGTGATAAATAATAAATAAAAATGTTAAAAAATACCGGCATTTGCCGGTGTTTTTTATATATTTTTGTCGGATGCATTACACCATTTTTTGACGGGGCATGTATCACATTTTGGACGCAACGCTTTACATGTATATCGGCCATGTAAAACCATTACATGATTTACCATATCATGATATTTTTTTGGAATTTTCTTTAACAGTTTTTCTTCCACTTTTTCTGGTGTATTATCAGCATCACTTACCCAACCAAATCTGTGGCTCAGGCGGAAAACATGCGTGTCCACCCCAATATTTGATGCACCCCATAAAACATTTGTTATAACGTTTGCTGTTTTTTGACCAATGCCTGGTAATTTCATCAAAGCATCTCTGGTGTGATATTTGGCTGGAAATTTCCAGTTTGTCCCCTGCCCGTCATTTAATTGTTCTGACAACTTTATAATATTGGCAGCTTTGTTATTAAAAAAAGAAATAACGCGTATATGTTTTTTTAAACCGTCCAGCCCCAATTCCAACATCTTGGCGGGTGTGGGTGCAATACGGAATAATTCAGGTGTAACCTCGTTTACCTTTTTATCTGTGGCTTGGGCAGATAATATAACCGCAACCGCAAATGTAAATTCGTTTACAGAATATAATTCAGACCGGATATCCATATTTAATGTAGGACAAACATTTTCAAAATAAATATCCGGTGTAATCATATTTTATGCCTTGGTTATTTGAACAGCGAATTTGTGTCCTTCGATTTCTGTTTCAAATTGTGTAGCATCGCCAGACACCAAATCGACAATCAATGCATCACGCATAATACGGTCGCGATGTACATCGATTGCATTCATCATTTCGTCATCCCCAGTATACACTAATTTGATTCTGTCGGACACATCCAAATTTGCTGCCTTACGAGAATCTTGGATGAAACGCAATGCATCATTTGCCAATCCTTCGACAACCAATTCAGGTGTGACATTTGTATCCAACACGACAACCGCTGTACTATCTGGTAATGCTGCACCGGTTAAACCATCTTTTACGGTCAAACGATTTTCAAATTCGTCTTGATTCAAAGTATATTCGCCAACAATTAACTTGTCGCCATCCAATTTGTATTCACCGCGTTTAACAGCAGGAATAATTTCTTTTAAGCTAGAACCTAAACGTGCACCAATTTTTGGTGTGATTAAATACATAAATGAATCAGCAACGCTTGTGATATCTGCAACAAAATCAACAGATTTTACATTTAATTCATCGCAGATAATATCGGCATACTTTTCCATGTTTTGACCAGCAATAGTCAATTTTGACAATGGCAAACGATTACGCAATTTATATTGTTCACGCAATTGTTTACCTGTTGACACAATCATTTGTACACGACGCATAGCATCAACAACTGCCATATCTGTATCGGTGGCAACTGGCCAATCAGTTAAATGCACAGATTCATCCGACATTAAATTCTTGTAGATATATTCAGAAATAAACGGTGCAAATGGTGCCAATACTTTACAGAATGTCACCAACACATAATATAATGTGTTAAACGCATCCTTGTCTTCATTCCAGAATCTTGCACGTCCACGACGTATGTACCAGTTGTTCAAGATGTCCAAGAAACGTAACTGTTCTTTGATTGCGATATCTGGTTTATATTCATCCAAAGAAACAGTTGTGATTTTCACCAATTCATTTAATTCAGATACAATATATTTATCCAACAAATTGGTTGAATCATTTTTCAATTCTGCGGTGATATTTCCAGCATTCGCATACAATGTAAAGAAGTGATATGCATTCCACAATGGTGTCAAAATAGTTTTGATTGTATCACCAAAAACTTTACCTTCTTTATCAACAGATACAGGTTCTGCTTTCATAAAATTGCTGCCCAAGATAAATAATCTGATTGCATCTGCGCCGTATGTTTCCAACTGTTCTGTTGGATCAACAAAGTTTTGAAGTGATTTTGAAAACTTGCGTTTGTTTTCATCAACAATCATACCATTTGCTGATACAACGCGGAATGCCGGTTTATCAAACAATGCGGTTGATATAACCATCAAAGCATAAAACCATCCACGTGTTTGATCTTGACCTTCGATAATATAATCGGCTGGGAAAGTTGCATCAAATTTATCCTTGTTTTCGAATGGATAATGATATTGTGCAAACGGCATAGAACCAGATTCCACCCAACAATCCAAAACATCCGTTATTCTGTGCCAACCGTCTTTGGCAAGGTTATCCAATGTTGGACGATGTAAATCATTGATTTTTACACCAAAGAATTCTTCTAATTCAGCAACAGAACCAAAGACTTTGTATTCGCCGTCCTTTTCCCAAATTGGTAATGGCACACCCCAGAAACGGTTTCTGGAAATACTCCATGGACGTGCATTTTCCAACCATGACATAAAACGATTACCTGCCGATGTCCATTTTGTTTGTGTCTTTGTGATTTCAACTGCACGTTCACGAATTTTTGGCACATCGATATACCAAGAATCTGTTGCACGATAGATTAATTTTTCTTTACTGCGTGGGCCAAAAGGATAACTGTGTTTATGTTGTGATTTTTGAACCAGTATTCCGTTCGCGCGCAGCCAATCGATAATTTTTGGATTGGCTTCAAAAATATTCATACCCGCCCATTCAGTAACTGTTGAATCAAAATTACCATAATCATCAACATTTAATATAACTGGGAATTGTGGATCTATTGCTTTGGCAACATTATAGTCGTCTTCACCATATGCTGGTGCGATATGCACGATACCGGTACCATCAGAATCGGATACATAATCGCCAGAGATTATTGTGTATAATCCATGACCTTGCTGGGCCAATTCGGTATAGTATGGGAATATTGGTTTATAATGCAAACCAACGAGTTCAGATCCCATAACAGTTCCTAAATTTTCAGATGTTTCAAAAATTTTACCGTATGCCGATACGCGTGATTCTGCCAAAACATAAACATGACCGTCGTTGTGGCGCATACGAACATAACGCATATTATTATTCACAGCCAATGCAGAATTCGCAGGCAATGTCCATGGTGTTGTTGTCCATGCAATTGCGCGATCGCCATTTTCTAATTCAAACCAAACAGTGACCGTATCATCGGTTATATCTTGGTATTCTGATGACGCCTCGGAATTAGACAAAACTGTTCCTAATTTCCAATCGTATGGATTGACTTTAAAGTCTTTATACAACAAACCTTTATCATATAATTGCTTTAAACCCCAAATTACAGATTCCATATAGTTTTTATCCATAGTGCGGTAGCCATAGTTGTCACCACCATCAACCCAACGACCAATACGTTCCAAATAACGCAACCATTCATTTGTATATGTCATAACATCTACGCGGCATAAATCACAGAACACATCGATACCATCGGTTGCTACGATATCTTTTGCATTACGTTTTTGCTTTTTTTCAACAGATGCCTCAGCTGGTAATCCATGGCAATCCCAACCCAATGCACGTTCGACATATTCTCCACGCATAGTGTGATAACGGCAAACCATATCCTTTACCGCCGATACCCCCAAATGTCCCCAGTGTGGCAAACCGTTTCCAAAAGGTGGCCCATCATAGAAAGAAAAAGGATGACCTTGTTTTGTTTTATTCAGTGATTTATGAAATGTATCATCACCATGCCAAAACTCCATTGTTTCGTGTTCCAGTTTTGAAAAATCTACTTTTGGTTCTGTTTTTTTGTATGCCATGTTTTTGTACCCTTAAATTTTATATTAAAAAAAGGCGCATATGCGCCCCAGCGACCGCTAAAGCGCAGTGCCAGTTTATTTAATAATAATTATTGTTTTTGTGTTCATGATTGGCATTCTAATATATCTTTATAGAAAATTCCAGTTTTTTTTACAAAAAATTGACAACAGCAACAAATTTGCTATGTTTTATAGTGATAAAGGTAAAAAAATGAAAAAACGTTCACTTATAAAATTAGAAAACTTTTTAATGATATCTGGCAAAACCACTGGTGCGATGATACTTGCTTTTTTAGGGTGTTGGTTTGTGATTCCTGTACGCAGTATCCGTGATGCACGCGGTGTATCCAAAGAATTAAATCGCAAATTTGTTGATTGTTTCCCCAGTGCCTATGATGAAAATGTTTTAAGATTTTCACAAATTCCAAGTCACGCATACGAAGATGCAAAAAGAAAGGCAAAAATAAGATTGCAAGAATACGATGCAAAAACTAAATAAGATATAAAAAAATACCGGCATTTGCCGGTGTTTTTTTATCTGGTGCCGAAAACAGGATTCGAACCTGCGACCCCCTCATTACGAATGAGATGCTCTACCAGCTGAGCTATTTCGGCGTGCGTGCGTATAATAACCAACAAAATTGCAATTTTCAAGCAGTTTTATTTAGATTTATATGGTGCGATATGTTTATTTAATACCTGGTTTATTTCTTTTACTGCATCTATGCGTTTGTTTATAGGCATTTCCAATGGAAATTTGTCTTTATATTGTTCATATAATGCAACCACAGAATTATGTTCTATAATATTTTTTGCTTCTATACTTACGGCATTATACATATCATGCACAAGTTTATTTGATTTTTCATCTTGAGAATAATACTCATCATCAATCAGTTTTTCACGATTACATATATCTATTTGTTCGTATGGAACAGACGGTCCGTATATATACGTCAAAGTATAATTTGCAATTTTATAATCTATCACTTTTACAGGAACAAATGTAAAATTGTCCTCTGGTCCAGTAATGTCGATGTGTGTTATCGGCAAAATGTTTAATAAATCAGCATAATCATCATTTGTAAATTTTCGCATAAATTTTCTCACTTTGTTGATTTTATTTTGCGCAGTACAACCATAACCCCAGCCGGTGTCATACCTGGGATTCTGGATAATGCGGCAATATTTTCAGGACGTGTGCGTGATAATTTTTCAATCAATTCATTGGTAAGTCCAGACAACTTTGAATAATCCATATCAGTCGGTATTTTCATATCCATATCACGTTGTACTGCCGCCATTTCACGTTCATTTCTTGTAATATATCCAGCATACATTTTATCGTTTTCTGCGATTGCAGTTTCATGCATAGAATATAATTTTTCATAGTCTGCTTTTGATATTAAACCCAAATCAACACCCATCTCACCCAATCGGGCAATTGCATTATCAGAACGCAAATTCAATCTGTATTCTGCGCGTGATGTGAACATACGATATGGTTCATCCACCCCCAATGTTGTGATATCATCAATCAACACACCAATCATAGAATTTATTCTGTTCAACAATAATGGTGAAATATTCAATGCAAATGCCGCGGCATTGCTGCCTGCAACTAATCCTTGGGCGGCAGCCTCTTCATACCCACTTGTGCCATTTATTTGTCCGGCAAAAAATAAACCAGGGATATCTTTTGATTCTAATGTTGTTTTTAATTTTCTTGCATCAATTGCATCGTATTCAATTGCATAACCATAACGTGCAATGCGTGCGTTTTCAAGTCCTGGAATCGTACGAATCCAAATGTCTTGGACATCAGCCCCAAAAGATGTGGAAATACCATTTGGATAAATTAAATCACTGTTCAGACCCTCGGGTTCCAAGAATACATGGTGTGATAAATGTTCTGGGAAACGCATAACTTTATCTTCTAAACTTGGGCAATAACGCGGGCCAGTGCCAACAATATCACCATTATACATTGGTGCAGATTTTATGTTTTCACGAATAATATTATGTGTTTGCTCGGTTGTGTGTGTAATAAAACATTTCTCGTCATAAGTATTGTTTTCATCTCCAAACATAAACCAATCATGCGGATCATCGCCTGGTTGTTCTTCCAGGTTTGAAAAATCAATAGAATCACGATATATGCGTGCTGGGGTCCCTGTTTTAAGGCGCATTAAATCAAACCCCGCGTCACGTAAAACACGTGAAATATATGTATCATTTTCTTGGTATTCGCCATTATCCATCAGTCGTCCAGATGGAATTTTTTCACCACCACGTGTCACCAATCCACCTAAAAAAGTCCCCGTTGTTAAAACAATCGCATCGCCAGAATATTTATTATTCACACATTTGTTAGTTAAATCTAAATGTTCGACCTTTTCAAAAACAACGGTTAAATTTTGTGTGTCAGCTAAAATTTTTAATACAGCATTATGATATAAATCACGATCGATTTGTGCACGCAGGGCCTGGGTTGCGGCACCATGTGACGCGTTTAATGTTCTGAAATGAATACCCGCAGAATCGGCACCGCGTGGCATTACACCACCCAATGCCGCCAACTCGGCCACCATTTGTGATTTGCCAGGTCCCCCAATTGATGGATTACAAGACATTGCACCAATGTCAGATTCACGCATTGTTATCAACAGTGTTTTTGCACCACGACGTGCAGAGCTTGCTGCCGCCTCGACCCCGGCATGTCCACCACCAATAATGATAACATCAAATTTTTGCATGATTAAAAACGACCCATACCACCATTTACATGAATTGTTTGTCCGTTGATATATGACGCTTCATCACTTGCTAAAAATACGCAAGCCGCAGCAATATCTTCGGGTTTACCAAATCGACCAGCCGGTATTTGTTCCAGATATTTTTTCTTTAATTCATCTGGTAAAACATCCGTCATAGGTGTTTCGATAAATCCAGGTGCAATCGCATTCGCGGTAATTCCGCGTGATGCAACCTCGGCTGCGATGGATTTTGTCATTGCAATCAGGCCCCCTTTCGATGCGGCATAATTTGCCTGACCGGCACCACCAACGCATCCAACAATAGATGCCATATTTATAATGCGGCCAAATTTTTGTTTCATCATTGGCATAATCGCAGCACGACAAGTTTTAAATGCAGCACGCAAATTTGTGTTTAATACATTATCAAATTGTTCATCTGTCATGCGCATCAACAACGTATCCATGGTAATTCCAGCATTGTTAATCAAAACATCCAAACGACCACATTTTTCCAATGTGTTCATAACCAATTCAACACCAGCACCATCATCGGCCAAGTCTGCAGGAATTTTTATAAAACCATCATCAAATTCACTATTTAATTTTGCGACATTACGACCAGACACAACAACAGTTGCACCATTTGATTTCATTGCATGTGCAATTGCACCACCAATTCCACCAGTTGCACCAGTTATCAAAACGACCTTACCTTCTAAATTAAACATTAAACACTCCTTTTATTTTTTGCGTGTTAATTCTCTTAGATACAAATGATATAACAAATTTTTGGTTTTGTTATCATACATAAAAGTTACAGGTTTTTTAAAAAAAGTCGCCAAACCACACATACCATCCAATGCTTTTTTTAAAGGCACCCCTTTTAATGGATAATATTCAAAAGCATTACCAGTATATTTTGTTTCAGCAACCATTTTTCCATGATGAAACCATCCTGATGAAATACTACTGCATATATTATGTACTTGCTTGACGGTCATATTTGGTCTAATCACATAAATATTGCCGTTCAGTTTTACTTTGATTTCACGACCGTATGTTTTTGCCAAATTATACGCGGCATCAGCACAGCTTGAATTAAAACATCCAATGTGCAATTGATCACCATTTGTTGTATCAAAAATAATATGTTTACGATTTTTGAAAACAGTTCCCAATTTGTTTCCCATATTATCGACTAAAGTTTGTTCTTTATTTTTGTTTTTATATGTGTGTAATAATGTAAAGAATTTTTCATTTGAATCAACACTGTAAACAACAAATTTTTTCCGTTTGTTTTGTACTGTGATTGGTCCAGAAAATACACTTTTTATAGCATTTGCAGCCTGCTTTGCAACAGCATATTCAACACCAGTATTAAAAAACCAGCCATTTTGTTTTTTTAAAAAACAAACATCACCCAGGTATTCATCCAAATACATAACTTGATATTTATTTTGAATTTGCTGAACATCAAAAATCATATACATCTCCATTATTTTGTATTTTCAATATGATTAACAATGTGTCTTTTTATATCATCCACAGACATTTTGTAATCTATATCAAATCCATTTTTTGCATCTTTTGTAATAACCCGAACAATTGGATATGTTTGAACAAATTCACATGTTTTTTGTACAGCATCTTCGACAGATATAATTTTTTTAAATTGCACCTTTAAACAAATTACACCTTTGAAATCGAATTCAGCCGTTTTACCAAAATATTTTGTGCCCTCGTAATATCTGATCCAATCAGTATTTGTTTTACCATGTGACATTTTGATATTTTGCTCTGATGTATCAAAAGAATTTTTTGATATATTAGAATAAACAATATCCATCTTTTTATTTTTATGAGACAATGTGACATTTTTTTTATAACGCACAGAAATATCTCGGGCGATATTTGTTGCCATGTCATATGATATCCATGTTGATGCATTATATGTTATTGGTGTTTTGGCGATATTTGGTATAACAACAGTTCCAACGCGATAATCGTTAAATTCCGCTTTATATGTTGTGCCGTTTTTATCACTAGAAAAATTATGTAATACCAAAGCCATACATTAAACCTCTAACTTTTGTGTTTCGATTTTATCTGTTGTACGAGAAATAAGTCCCGATAAAACATTGCCAGGTCCAATTTCGATTGCGGAATTTATTCCCATATCAACCATAGCCAACACAGATTCACGCCAACGAACACCGTGTGTCATTTGATAGACCAATGCATTTTTAATATCATCTGGATTTGAAATAACATCACATGTTTTATTAGAAATCCATTTTGCTTTTGGTGTGTCTATCTTTACATTTTCCAAAACAGCGCGCATTACCTCGGCTGATTTTTCTTGTGATTTGCAATGCACTGGTGCAGATAATGCCAATGGCATAACGCGTCTGGCACCCGCTTCCTTTAATTTTTCAGATGCTGCCTCAACCGCTTCTTTTAATCCAGAAATCACAACTTGACCTGGGCAATTATCATTTGCCATATCGCATCCCGCATCTGCACAAACACTACGCACAGTATCAGCATCCAATCCCAAAACAACAGATGTGAGTCCCATACCAACCGGCACCGCTGTCTGCATCGCATTACCACGTGCACGTAATAATTTTGCAGTATCCGATAAAGATATTGCACCCGCAACACACAGCGCCGTATATTCACCCAACGAATGTCCTGCAACATATTCAGGCAACTTCAATCCAGATGCTTTGAACATAGCAACCGATGTTGCCATAATCGCAGGTTGAACATTACGGGTTAATGTTAATTCTTCCATTGGACCATTAAAAATAATATCTGATAATTTTTCGCCCAATGCGGAATCCACTTCGTCAAATACCGCACGTGCATTAGCATTTGTTTTATACAATTCTGCACCCATACCGACTGTTTGGGCGCCTTGACCTGGAAAAACGAATACTGTCGACATAAAATTACTCCTCGTAAATCTTTTCTTTATTTCGTGCCAATAAATCAACCAATTCTTTTGGTGGTTTATTTGTAGCAACCGGCCAAATTTGATTTAAATCTCTATCTACCAGGATTCCATCTTTACCTGCGGTGCAACAATGAACAGAACGCAAAGTGTATTGTGTTGGGGCACCAGTTTTTGGATTACGCAGACCGTATTGGGTGCGCTCACTGACATGAAAATCACATATTGGTTGTTTTTTATCCAAATTTTTTTCATCAAAATCCAGTGTGCTGCCATATTTTTCGTTCAAAATTTTACGAACATCATTCGGGTACATTATTTTATCAACAACATAGAATTTAAATTGCTCTTGTCCGACAACGATGCTTTTATATTGTTGGGATTGTGAACAACGAACCCTTGGATAAACAATATTATCTGTATCTATAATTTGAACAGCTCGTTCAACAACCACGCGCAGCGTTTTATCAGAAAATGTTTTATCAATTACATCTTTTAGTTCAGTAATTGTTGAAAATTCGTTCATATGTGTTCCGATTTTGTGGTGAATTTCATAATTAAAAACAACCTGTGATACTAAATGCATAAATAACTCCTTTAATGAATATTTATATATGCATCTAAAAACTTGATTATTTGCCAAGGAATCAAATCTGAGCTTACTGGTAAATATTTAAGTAAATTTTTATCAACAACAATATCTTTATCGTTAAGCGTTCGACATTCAACATAGCGACGTGTATATGTTGTTCTGTCGCCAGTATTTGGATTTATGTCCCCCAGTTCTTCTATTTCACGCACCCCACCAAAATATACAGGATTCAAAGCGGGTAATTTTAATTCATCAAAATTAAATGTGTTGTTATATTTTTGTTTCAGAAATCTACGCACATCACGTGGATATGTTAATTCGTCTGTAACAATAATATTAATTTTCTTGCTGTCTAAAACTACGGGGTTTTGATCTTGGGCATATTTTTTTGCCAAAACGGTTTTGGTTAAAATCAATTCAAAAGAATCATAGTTTAAAGAATTTTGCACGATATCACGCAAATTAAATACATCTGAAAACTGGCCCCGCTGACAAACGGCACCTTTTTTAATATTATATTCAAACATAACACTCAAACTAAAATCCATATAAAACTCCGTGTTTTTCAAGAGAATTATAGAAAAAATATACGAAAAATCAAATATTAATCACTTGCGGACCGAGAATTCACAACC
>CAMHTQ010000007.1 GCA_946188105.1 uncultured Alphaproteobacteria bacterium
GAACCCTCGTCTAAAGCTTGGGAAGCTTTCGTGCTGCCATTATACCACGCCCGCAGATGCGATTGGTATTCTATATTATACCGCGTAAAAAGTCCATAAAAATCTTATTTGACTGACATGGTGTTTTTCATAAAAGTCCACATAAAAAATTAATAATTAGTACATTAAACCTGTATTAAATATGCTTGATTTAGATACGCAAAATTTGTTAAAATTGGTCCGAGGGAAGTACTTTGCGTTGGAAATTCTTTATTTTTGCTGTTTTTGCGGCTTTGCTGGTCTTTGCACCGGCTGTTGCTGATGAATCTGCAACCGAAAATGTTGCCCCCCAGGAAGCCACCTTGGTTGTAACTGATGAGGGTGAATACCAACGCCCAAACGATGTTGAAGAATACAGTAATGAGTCTTCTGAGTCAGAAGAAACAGAAGATACCGGTCAACCCGAAGAAATTAGTTCAACTGCAAATGATGATGCTGTTGAAGCTATTGTTATCTCTATTACTGATTTGGGGTGGTGTGATAAAAGGTTAGACACCCAAGATCCAAGAAAAGCTGAATTGTGTGATAAATTAATCGATATACATAGCTTAGAAGAAGAAATTAACATTGATTCACGCAACACTGAAAAAGCATCTGATGAATTAGCCGAAAACACCCAAGATTTAGAAGAAAATTACCAAAATATGAAAGACAAGGAAAACTCGCTGGAAAATCGTATGTTGGGGGCGGCTGGTATCGGAACGGTTGGTATTGGTGGTATGATGGCAGCACAATCTTTGGCTGAACAAAATGCTGACAAATCCGCAGAACAAGATATGCAGGCATATTTATCAACTTTTTCTTGTCGATATGGGGATAAAACTGCTCGTGGGGGAGAAATGAGTTTAGAAATTCCAGGGTCTAATCATTTAATCAACCTGTATCAAGAATATGCTGAATTATCCAAAGATTTACAATCACGTAAAGAGGCATTAGGGTTAAAACCCGGTATAGAATCTGAAATCGTGATAGATAAAGCGACAACTGGATTATATGACGATGTTGGAACTGGAATTGGCAGTGGTGCATACGCATCTATTGCACGTGCATTACGTGATCCAAATGGTGAAGACGCAAAAAAATGGGCTGAACAAAAAGAAGCATCCGCCAAAAATCTTAAAATTGGTGCAGGAATGGCTGTGGCTGGTGCGATTGCTGGAATTGCAGGAAATTATTTAATAAACCATGACAACAGGGATAAATCTGCAGAATTATTATCTAAACGTCAAGAAATTAAATCTAGATTTAGCGAGATTTCAAATCAATTTGTTGAAGAATGTAATGTATTAATACAAAAACATAAAGATGTCGCCGCTAGTTTAACTGCTGAAGAGTTGGCAGACAACCCAGAATTACAACAATATAAAAAAGATGCCGAGGCAGCAAAAACAATTAAATCATTTTCAGAAATCGGGAGTAGTTTATTTTGCAAATGATACACTTAAAGAAAATTTTGATTGCGATTTTTTGTTTATCCCTGAATATATCTGGGGCTGGGGCGCTTGATTGGGATTTGGCAGACCGCAACAAAGATGTTGCTATCTCTGTTACAGATACACGAGGCAATAGTTTAAACGGAATCAAAGTATATACATCTAATCTGAAAAATGAATATGTTGCAAAGAAAGATATGACGGGTACATATGTTATTAAGAACAAATGTGCATCTTTTAAAGCAACATACAAAGCTGGAACCAGTGTAAAAATATGTGCTTCTGATTCGTTACACCAATTCAAGACAACATGTGTCAATTTAAAAGATAAATGTTCTGCTGATATACACATGCCTTTGTTACCAAAGTCACAGTATAAATATCCATCGCCTGATGAAGTGAAAAAATTGGCGATGACAAAATCTGGCGGTTTAATTTTCTATCCTGTTTGCACATCATTTGATGTTCCAAATGCGGTTACACCAAAATGTATTAAAGCTTTTTCTGAAACAGATACTGGGTATAACGAAGCCGCCATGTTGTCAAAGGTCTATATGCGTTCTCGGACTGGTGTTAATATTTCGGATATTACATGCAGTAAAAAATGGTATTCTGGCCCAGTGTCAAACGATGATTATATTAGGTGTACAACAAACAATGGACGTTATGCATATGAATTTCAATTTGATGATGTTACAGAATCCAGCGATAGCAGTGTTTTAGATGATACTGCCAAGGCAGTATGCAATGTAATACATTTTGGGGAATACGACGACCGTAATTGTCATAAAGACACATCGCCAAAAACAGAAGCAATGTGTAAAAATCTGAAACCTGATATAGAAAGATTTTCATGGACCGCATCTTTCCGTGATTTTTGGGGTAAAAACATCAAGGGGGCTAAGACCGAAGGAATGTGTCTAATTAATTTCAGAGAGGCAGATGAAAATTATCGTCTTAGGACAATCAAAAATGCCAAAGGCGTTAGTTTAGATATCCATGCATTTGAAAATATAGAAATTCGCTCCCTTGCTTCATTAGAGTTTTTACTGCACCAATACACAAAAACACAGTTGGGAGATATTTTCCACAGTTTTTCCTGCACTTCGGGTTTCCGGATATGGAATTCACCAAATGGTAAAAAACACTTGTTTGAATGTTATGCCACAACATCCCTAGGTAAGTTTCCTATTGATTTTGTATTTGCTGATCTGAATGTTGGTGGAAATTTATGGTCTACTGGCGATACAAAATCAAATGCTGGCGAGGCAGGTGCTTTTTGTATTGCACGTGGTGGGTCTTTTGACGGTTCAAAATGTCACGGATTTACCAAAGAACAATGTGATGCGGTTGCAAAAGAAATTCCAGACGGTGCCAAATGGGATGATAGGATTTCTCAATGTGTATTAACTGCGGCAGAAAAATATCAGGATCAACAAGCACTGGGTGATGCGATAGTAAAGATTGCCGCTGTTGTTGGGGCAACAGTTGCTATCGTAGTAACCGGTGGTGCAGCAGCTCCATTAGTGTTGGTTATTGCAGCCACTGCTATTGCAACAGAAGTAACATTGACAAAACTGGAACAAGAAATGACAAACTATGCCGATGAGTTTCAAACCCAGTTTGATATTTGTTATAACAAACGAGATGAAGATGGCAAATTTGACACAAAAAAACGAATTAAATGTGCAAAAGATATCTTGAAAGATTTTGGGGGTCGAATACCTGTATATGTTAATAATGGGGCTTTTGACGATCCACAATACACAAAATCATTGGCTGATACATTAAAGAAAACTTTGGAACTTTTCCCAAATCCAGATACAGATATTACTGAACAAGATTGGGAAAGTTGGAAAAAACATTGGAATTTGCAACAGCTACATGCCAATATTGAAACAATAGCATATAAAATAACAAAAGTAACTAATATGGTGGCGAATGTAGCATTGATATTTGTCGCCCCAGCCAATGCAGCAAATGGGACCAAATTAGCCAGTGGTTTAAGTGGCTTTATGAAGATTGAAAATGGTGTTGCAAAAGCAATCAGCAATTCAAAAACTGCACGGACATTGGCCCGATTGTATAATTTATCAAAAGCATCCCCAGTAAAAGTGGCAAAAACAACTGTTAAGGTTGGTGATAAGGTTAATACTCTTGTTAGCACCGGTGTTGACACCAAAAATATGGTTGATTCATCCAAAACTTTAAATAATAATATATTTCCAAGACAAGGTTATCCGAACCAAATAAAAGCAAGCAAATAAACCTTGACTTTTCGGGGGTAAAGTATAATAATAGCCCTGCAAATCCCAAAGATTGCCATTTAAATCAACCCTGTGTGCGGTATGCACGAGGAACATCATCCGGCGAGTGTCGCCCTTGATGGCGGTTTTCTTTGTGGTTTAACCATATAATAAATTTAAAGGAGCAAATATATGGCAACAGTTATTAGATTGGCACGTTATGGTGCAAAAAAACGCCCATACTATCACATTGTTGTTACAGATTCTCGTAATGCACGTAATTCTGGCAACATTTTGGAAGTTGTTGGTAAATATAACCCAATGTTAGCAAAAACTGACGAAAAACGCGTCGTTTTGAAAATCGAAGAAATCAAAGCTTGGTTGGCAAAAGGTGCCAAGGCATCTGACCGTGTTTATAAATTCTTGGCTAATGCTGGATTAGTTGCTGCAAAAGCAATCCCAACACAAACAAAAAAGAATTTGCCAAGTGAAAAAACTCAACAAAAAGCAAAAGATAAAGCAGATAAATTAGCTAAAATCGCTGAAGAACAAGCCGCTGCAGAAGCCGCCGCCAAGGCCGCAGCCGAAGCACCTGCTGAAGAACCAGCTGCCGAAGCCACAGCGGAAACTGTTGCAGAATAATTATGAATATGGATACAAAACCGACTTATACAAATTTCGAGCTGAAACACGAACTGAGCGAAGTGTTTAAGTCGGTTTATTTTGTCGATAAACGAGCAAAAAATAAATTACAGCAAAGTTATTTTCTAAATTTTGCTATGTTGGTTGGTTATGCTCGTGAAAACAATATTGATGAAGTTCAATATATTCGTAGTATTCGCGACACATTGTTGACATGCCCTAATACTTACGAGGCAAGTTAGTATGAGCAATACACACTGTCCTTTTGATGGTAATTTTTGTCAGAAAAAGCAATCCAGATTTGATGCCTGGGAAAAAGTCATTATGCAGACCGATGGTATTGTTTTCCAAATCAGTCCTGATGCTTTTGCTGATTGCCCTATTTCTAACCCCGAAGAACGCAAACAGGTCTGTGAACGTTATCGTGGGTGTTTGGTTGCTATTAACAATGCGTCAACAATTATGCAAGAGTTATCACAATATAAACAAAATGAGCAACGATAAACAAATCTTGGTCGGAAAAATCGTAGCAATGCAAGGCATTCGTGGTGATGTGCGTGTTCAAACATACACATCCAGTCCGTCTGATTTAGGCAATATGCAAATTATCAGCAATCGTTTTAATTCCGATGATTTCAAGTTTGTTCGTGCATTGCCAAACACAAACGTTATTATTGCCCATATTCGCGGGTTCGAGGATAGAACCGCAGCCGAGGTATTACGCGGGACAGAATTATTTGTTGATCGTGATACCCTGCCCGACACAAAACCTGGTGAATATTACCAAGCCGATTTGATTGGTTTTACTATTATCAAAGATTCTGAAAAAGTCGGTGTTATAGACGGTTTCCAAAACTTTGGCGCAGGAGATATAATCGAGGCAAATGACGGCAATATGTATTCGTTTATCGGTGCAGAAGTCGATTTTGATAATAAAACCGTTACAGTTAAATAGAGGTTAGTTATGTCAGATAAGGATAAAATTGGAACACACGTTGTTTTAGATGTATCACCACTTTCATTAAGATGTTTTGATATGAAGGATTGCTCGGCTATTGCTGCATTAAAAGACCAGATGCCATCTGTGGATATCAAAACAAATGTCGATGGAACGGTTACTGCAACATGCCCTATTAGTAAATATCAAGAAGCCCAACATATTGTTAACACAACATGTTTTGGATGCAGACACAGATAGGATATAAAATTTTATAAAGGAGAAACATTATGATTACTGTATTAAATTGGAATATATTAAACACACAATGTCCAAAAGATATGAATGTACAAAACTGCCCTGTGCGTAAATATTTAAAAGAACAAAAAGCTTTACATCCATCTGTTAATGAAACTTTGTTGCATTCAGTTGGTTCTTTTGAAGAATGTATTGCTGCAATTCGTGAAATCCAACAAAAATGTGCTGAATGCCATAAAAGATAAAATGCACTTTAATATATTGACCATTTTTCCAGATATGTTTCCAGGCACACTTGGTGCTGGGGTGGTTGGACGCGCGTTGGATAAAAAAATCTGGTCAATGGATGTTATCAATATTCGCGACTTTGCCATAAACAACTATGGCAGTGTTGATGACGAGCAATTTGGTGGCGGTGCCGGTATGGTTATGCGCCCAGATGCATTGGGCGATGCGTTAGATTCCATTAAAAAACGCGGTAAAATCATATACTTTTCGCCACGCGGCAAAGTGTTAAATCAAAAATTAGTTCGCGAATTTGCAGCCGACAAGGATGCGACATACACCCTGTTATGTGGCAGATACGAAGGTATCGATCAAAGAATTTTAGACGAATATGATATTACCGAGGTCTCTATTGGTGATTACATTTTGTCTGGGGGTGAAATTGCTGCGCAAGTTTTTGTTGACAGTTGCGTTCGCGTGTTAGATAATGTGTTGCACGGTGGTGCCGAATCCACCGCTAATGAAAGTTTCGAAATCGGGGGGTTGGAATGGCCGTTATATACCCGCCCGTCAGTATGGCGTGGACATAAAGTCCCAGAAGTCCTGCTGTCCGGTCACCACGGCAATATCGAACGGTGGCGGAAACAACAATCGGATGACATAACAAAACAACGTCGTCCGGATTTAATAAAGGAAAACAAAAAATGAGCATTATTAAAAAAATCGAAGAAGCCGAAATCGCTAAATTAAAAGGTGATAAAGTTATTCCTAACTTTAAAGCTGGCGATACTGTTAAGGTTCATGTAAAAATTAAAGATGGCGACAAATTCCGTATCCAAATGTTCGAAGGTGTCGTTATTGCACGTGACGGTGGTAATGGCAGAAATGCTTCTTTCACAGTTCGTCGTGAATCTTATGGTGTTGGTGTAGAACGTAAGTTCCCATTATATACACCAGCAATCGAAAAAATTGAAAAAGTGCGTATCGGTCGTGTCCGCCGTGCAAAGTTGTTCTTTTTACGCAACTTGTCTGGTAAAAAGGCACGTATCGTTGAAGATTTGGCTGCAACATCTGCAGAAAAATCTGCAAAATAATTATTGTTTTCAGAAAAGAACCGCAATTTTTTGCGGTTCTTTTTTTATTGATTTGACTTATTTTTAATCTAATTGTAGAATTGTTGGTATGAAATGTTTTAAAAGAATTTTAATTGCTGTGTTCGTTTGTATGTTGGCTGTGCCACAAAGTGCCTATTCATACATTGACCATTCTGTCGCTGTTTTACGCGTATTAAACAAGGCCGCCGGCAAGGCACAAACCGTTCGTGTTCCTGTGGGGTACGAGGTTGATTTTGAAAAATTGACTATATCGGTGCGTTCTTGCAAACAAACTGACCCATTTAATGCGGAAAATTACTTTGCCTTTGTTGAAATCACAGAAAATGCCAAGGATCAAATATTTGGTGGTTGGATGAACAGAAATGAACCAGGCGATAACCCTTTACAAAATCCTGATTATGATGTTTGGCTTGTAAATTGTGAATAAAATGTGGGAGAGAATCTATGTTGACCAAAATTATGAACTTTTTTAAGAATAATTTTAAGTTGATTATTGGCATTGCTGTATTGGTCTTGGTCATTGTTATATTTTTTACAATTCAATATAAATCTGAAAGTTTAGAAAACGGAAATTTGCAAAAGTGGACTGAAAGTTCAATAGAACGCAAAATTTCTGCGGTGCAGTTCTTGGCTGGTGATACCAAGGATACAGAACTGATTGTCCAATGTGTTGATAAAATGTCAACATTTAATGATTCTGCGGAATTTTCCGTTCGTGATGCTGTGAAATTATGTAATATGGGTATAAAATTGCGGGAAAATAATTAATGTGGCGGTGGTTATTACTGGCTGTTTTCTTATGTTCTGGTTGTACACATTATGATTCAAACGAATACATTGGTGCCGATTTTTTGGGTATGCCGTATGTTTCTAATCCATTAGGCGAAGGTGTTGCCCCTGATACAGATCCGTTAATACGTTTTGATGCTTTTGATTGTGTAACATTTGTTGAAACATCATTGGCAAATGGCAAAGTTGATGAATTAAACAAAATAAGATATAAAAATGGAATTCCAGAGTTTACAAATCGCAACCATTTTATCGAAACTGATTGGTTGGAAAATAATTCAGGGTTAGTTAAAAATGTAAGTCGGCAATACGCACCTGTAAAAATCCGTAATGTTACTATTGACAAGAAAAAATGGTTCAAAACCGTACATAACATGGATACAGATTTTGCCACCCGTAATATAGATTTGGAATATATTCCTTATTCTGATGCCCATAATATAAAAATAACAAAACCGATGGTTGTTCTGTTCATTATTGACAGTAAAAAAATACGCAATAAAATAGGCACAGATTTAGCTGTAAGGCACATGGGATTTTTATTACCTGATGGACGTTTAAGACATGCATCCAGCAAGGCAAAAAGTGTGGTTGATACAGATTTTAATAAATACATCAACAGATTGGTGGAAAATAAAAATAATTTAGGTATAATGCTATTGGAAATAACAAAATGACGACAGACGATAAACTTATTAAAATTGATATGGGTGCCTTGCAAAGTAATACAGCGGCGGATGCTGATACTGTATTGTGTTTGGGCATTGAATCATCGTGCGATGAAACATCGGCTGCAATCGTGGATTCTAATCGTAATGTGTTATCTCATATCATTTATTCACAAATTCCAGAACATCAAAAATACGGTGGTGTTGTGCCAGAATTGGCTGCACGCGCCCATATTTTAGCCATAGATACGGTTATTGAACAAACATTGGCTGCGGCTGGAAAAACTATCAATGATATTGATGTTGTTGCTGCGACTGCGGGACCGGGGTTGATTGGTGGTGTGTTGGTTGGTTGGATGGCGGCCACAGGTATTGCACAATCATTAAACAAACCTTTGGTGGCTGTAAATCATCTGGAGGGACATGCATTGGTTCCCAGATTATCTGCAACTGCGGCAAATGGTTCAGGCGAAGGTGCGTCGGTTGATTTTCCATATTTGTTGATGTTGGCATCGGGTGGACATTGTCAGATTTTATTGGTTCGTGGTGTTGGGCAATATGAAATGATTGGTCAAACCATGGATGATAGTGCTGGCGAGGCATTTGATAAAATATCCAAGATGCTGGGATTAGGGTATCCTGGCGGTCCAATCGTTGATAAACGCGCGCAATCAGGCAATCCAAAACGTTTTCATTTTCCACGACCATTATGTGATAAGCCTGGGTGCGATTTTTCATTCAGCGGTATTAAAACAGCAGCACGTATGATGCTGGATAAAAATACCGAAGCCATAGATGATAAATTCATAGATGATTTTTGTGCTTCGTTCCAGGCGTCTGTTGTTGATTGTATTGTAAATCGTTTAACACATGCCATGGCAACCGATGTTGTGCGTGATGCAAAACCAAAAACATTAGTTGTGGCTGGTGGTGTGGCTAAAAACAGTGCAATCCGCGCGGCTATGGAAAAATTGGCTGGTGAACACCATATGATTTTTGCTGCACCACCGATGAATTTATGCACAGATAACGGTGCGATGATTGCGTGGGCTGGAATTGAAAATTGGCGGATTGGAAATATTGTTAAATCCCCTATTGCACCACGTCCCAGATGGCCATTAAATGAATTATAAGGATTTGTTGTATGCTGAGCAAAAAACAATACAAATTAGCAACAGAAAAATTAAAGGCAAAAATGTCTGCCTTTGACGGATGTTATGATAATTCGCATTATTCTTTGACAGAACTGGTTAATATTATTCGTACTGTGATGCCTGTGGATGATATCCGTGCTACATTTATCGATGTTCAAAATCCAATCAGTTATGCCAGTGGGTTTTGTGCTTTGAATTCTTATGCTATTTATAATTTAACTGGTGGTGATAAATATTGGGAATATTATAATTTGTCGCCTAAACATGGGTTTAATAAATATGTAAAATATTTGAAAAACAAGAAAAACGGGCAATATCTGTATCTGGGCGACATTCAAAATATTCCATATGATTTGGGACATCCGATTACAAGAGAATTTATTTGCCCAAATGGAAAATTATATACTGCTTTGATTGAAAATTTATACCGCGAATAAAAATAATAAGGAAAGGAAGTAATGTTAGAAAAACCAGCACCTGCAGTTGATTTAAATACTATTTTCAGTGTAACTGATGCATCCACTTTGTTAAAAGGTGTTGTTGAAACTGCATTTCCTGTGATACGCGTGCGTGGGGAATTGTCCGGTATTACACGTGCGACATCTGGGCATATCTATATGTCTATCAAAGATGCGGGGGCGGTTATAAATGTTATTATTTGGCGCAGTACGCCGGTTACTTTCAAATTGGAAGAAGGTATGGAGGTTATTGTCACCGGCAAATTCACAACTTACCCTGCCCGCAGTAATTATCAATTGATTGTCAGCGAAATCGAAATGGCGGGGGTTGGTGCAATATTAAAAATGCTGGAAGAACGCAAACGCAAATTGGCAGCGATGGGGTTATTTGACGAATCACGCAAAAAACCATTACCAAAATTGCCACAAACAATTGGTGTTGTTACCAGTCCCACAGGTGCCGCATTCCAAGATATTCAAAACAGATTGCGTGAAAGATTTCCTGTGCGAGTATTATTGTATCCTGCAACCGTCCAAGGTGCAACAGCCGCAGCCGAGGTTGCCGCTGGTATTGAATATTTCAATAAAATGAATAATGTTGATGTGATTATTGTTGCACGCGGTGGCGGGGCTTTGGAAGATTTGTTGCCTTTTTCCGAAGAAATTGTTGTTCGGGCAGCAGCCGCAAGTCATATTCCGTTGATTTCAGGCGTTGGACATGAACCTGATTGGATGCTGATTGATTTCGCCGCTGATGTGCGCGCGCCAACACCGACGGGTGCCGCTGAAATGGTTGTTCCTACAAAATTGTCGTTAATCCAAGATTTAGATAATTTGGAACATAGACTGGGAACTGTTTTTGCGACTCATTTGGTCGGAATTCGTCAGAAATTGCAAAACATATCTATTAAAAGTCCAAAGCAAGTTGTTATGGAATGGGGACAAAAAATTGATGATACAGTTCGCAATATGAATTTGATTATTTCAACTAAATTAAATTTGGCGCGTCAAAAATGTGATAGTGTTTCTGCATTTCCTAATATTTTACTGAATAAAATGAATATGCTGAATCAGGCCGTATCGCATTTGGGTCAAATGTTAAACAGTTTAAGTTATAAAAGTGTTTTGGCACGTGGATATGCAATTGTGCGTGATCGTGATAATAATATTATCTGTACAAATACCGCAATTCCAGCCAGTATTGAATTCAAAGATGGGGTGATAAAGTTATGATTTATACAGGGTATTGGGCAAAAATCAAAGAATATGAATTAAATAAATTAACACCAATTGGAATTTCTGGATGGTCACCAGATGGATATACTGGGAAAACATACAAAAAACTGGCTCCGAAATATGTTTGGTGGAAAGAGTGGCATGACAACAATTTGTCTGAACAATGGTATATAAACAAATATCAAGAAACTGTTCTGGGGGTTCTGGATCCAAATGTTGTTGCCCAAGATTTACAGAAAATGGGACAAAATGTTGTCCTGTTATGTTTTGAAACACCTGATAAGTTTTGTCATAGGCACTTGGTCGCAGAATGGTTGAACGCAAAAACAAAATGTGATGTCCGAGAATACATATTGCAATCCAACCAGTTAAGCATGCATTTATAAAAACTTGACAAATTGTCTGTTTTTGTTAACCTGTCTAATAATAAATAAAACAAGAGGATTTTTTATGACAAAACCTATTGCTTTGACCCATGATAACAGAGTGGCCTTGGACAATGCTCTCAACAGCCATGAATATACAATGGATGCAAAAGTCGGTTTACATAAACGCATTTATACAATGTATAACCCAAATACAAACGACTGTTTTTGCATTCATGCTGATAACAACGGTCATCGTATTATAAGACACAATTGTGTTGATATTGCAGATTCTGATACATTGAAAGGTAATATGACAGCATGTATGGATATAGATAATTTTGTATCACAAACTGTTCAAGCATACATAGAATATTTAACCCGACGCGTTAAATCTCGTTGTGCATAATGGATAAAAAAACACCCACATTTTTTGTGGGTGTTTTTTTAATTTTTAATTAATGTTCGGGCCATATTTAATGATTCTTCTGTTATTTTAGCACCACTGATTATTCTGGCAATTTCATTTAACCTGTCATCACCAGTTATTTGGGCAACGGTTGTTATTGTCGTATCATTATTACTGTGCTTTGCAATTTTATAATGCCTGTCTGCAAAACCTGCAACCTGGGCAGAGTGAGTTATAACCAATGCCTGAGATTTTTCAGCCAAACGATTTAACCGACATCCCACAGCCGATGCAGTTGCCCCACTGATACCGGTATCGATTTCATCAAACACAAATGTATGTGAATCATCACCACCAGCCAAAATAACACGCAATGCCAACATAAACCTTGCTAATTCACCACCAGATGCAGATTTGTTTAATGGTGCAAATGGTGTTCCAGGGTTCGTTTTTATCATAAACAAAACATCGTCCACACCATTGGTATTTGGTGCGGTTTCTGTGATCTCAACCATAAAGTCAGCATTTTCAAGTTTCAAATCTGGCAATTCTTGTAAAATACTTTTACGCATTGTATTTGCGGCATCGTGTCGCATTGCACTTAAATTCGTTGCACACGCATCAAATTCTTGTTTGGCGACATTTAAACCTTTTTTTAATTTTTGCAATTCTGCATCCGAATTATCAATCATATTCAAGCTGTTTTCCATTTCAGCCAATTTGTTTGGTAATTCATCAGGCATTACACGATGTTTTCTGGCCAAACTGCGAATTGCAAACAAACGTTCTTCTATTTCGTCGATTGTGCCAACATCAGATGTTTCTGGTTTTATTTGCTCGCCTATTTCTGCAACACGTTCCGCGGCATCATACAATGCATCTATTTGTGTTTGATACGGATTTTCGCCGTCACAATGCACGCGTTCCAAAATATGTGCAACCGAACAAATCAAAGAATCTAATCCATTTCCATTTGGGTTTAATGCAGTTTGTGCATCTGATAAAATTGCTATATTCTTTTCAGCATTCATCATTTTGGCACGCATATCAGCCAATTCTTGCTCTTCGCCAACACGAACCTTTAATGCGCGTAATTCTGCAACATTGTGTTCTAAAAATTCATGTTCCATCGCAGAACGAGATAATAAATCTTGCAATTCGTTTATTTTTGTTTCAATGTCGTGCAGTTTGCCGTATGCCAAACGAGTAGCATTTTGTAATTTTGCAAACTCTGGGTTATTTATTGCAGCAAAAGTATCCAATGTTGGTCGATGGGTCGCAGGATTTAACAATGTATGATTGGCAAATTGCCCATGAATTTCAACCAATGAATCACCAACATCTTTTAATACACGAACAGATACCGGAATATCATTTATCCACGCACGACTTTTTCCGTCAGTGCCAAGTGTCCTGCGTAAAATTATGGTATCATCAGAATCAATACCATTTTCATCCAAAATGTTTTTAACAGATTGTGGTGTATTATCAAATTCTGCGGTTACAGATGCCGTATCACAACCATGACGAACCAATCCAGTATCACTGCGTGCGCCCAATGCCAAAGATAACGCATCCATTAAAATACTTTTACCAGCACCTGTTTCACCAGTCAATATATTCAACCCAGCACCGAATTCCAGATTCAGTTTTTCTATCAATACAATATTAGATATGCACAGGTTTGTTAACATAACCTGATTATAGCGATATTAAACCTGATATTTCAAGTTTTTTTAGTATTTCATATGGTAAAATAAAGCAACCTGCCATATCAAAAATACAGCCGTAATAATCCATGCGGTCAATTTTTTGTATTTTGGAGCATACATTTTTGCCACGAAAAATGTAGCACAGCAGATAAACAATATTGTTATAACCTCGGACAAGATAAAGTGTTTTGCCAATAAGTTTAACTTTAACAAAACCCAAATAATACATACGGATAAGGCATACCATACACCATACATCAATGGTAATAATGTAAGCCAACGGAATATATCTAAAACTTTGTTGCCTGTTGATTTCTTTTTCATTAGTTCCCCCCTGTTTTATATTAATTCCAATTCCCAAGTATGCACCCACAATAAAGCACATGTGATTGTATAATCAGGATATATCATTTTTAATAATTGCACATATTCGTGGACCTGTGCAATATATTTTTCACGAAAAGTGTTTTTATCTAAATCAGTCTTGTAATCCAACACCTGTATTGTCTTGTTTTTGTCGTCAATAACCATTCTGTCTATGCGACGGCTGACAAATTGTCCTTTGATAAATCCGGCGATTGGAACTTCGGTCTTGGAAGTTTCACAGAAAAAAGATTTTAATTCATCGCAGCTGTTCATTATTTTTTCAATTATTTCAGGGTCGCCTGTTGGATGTTCACCCAGTTTTACAAACTGTAATTTACTGTGCATGGCACGTCCAGTATCCATGGCAAATTTTTCAGATTCTTTTTTTGATATAAAACTTTTTAAATCAATAGTCATGCTCTATCCTGATATATTCTTGGTCATCTGGGGCATTGCATAATTGGCTGAACACACGCCACAAATTATAATGCCACGATTTTTGATTTGGATTTTTGTCTGGGTTATATCCATAAATATACAATTCATTACGGGCGCGTGTCATTGCGACATATAGCAATCTGAAATACTCTTGTTTTTTTACAAAATCAAATGTCGATCTGGCAAAGTCCAAAACATCGGTATGAGCATTTGAATTACGCGACCATAAATATGGTGTTGCATATGTTGGATGTTTTTTTATCGGCAATGGCAAAATATTTTCTGACATATAAATACGATGTGTATCAATCAAAAACACAACTGGTGTTTCTAATCCCTTGCTGCTGTGTACAGTCAATATACGGACACCTGTTGCCGCCTCCATATCACGTTTTACCTCGCTGCCACCGGTAACAAACCATTTTAAAAACTCTTTTAATGTGCCACTTTGGGTTCTTTCATAAGACAAACAAATTGTCATAAACTCTTCCAATGGATCAATTATCTGTTCACCCAATGCAGCAATCATTTTCTGGCGATTGTTATTGTTTTGTAAAACCGCAGAAAAGAACGAATAAGGTGCCAATTTTTTGCCCCAATCCAGCACCTGTAACAAATCGCTATATGTCGCATTGTCAAAGTTTTGTAATATTTGAAATACGGTTGTTTTTGGCTTTGATAACTTTTTATTTTCATCGTTTATTTTATTTTTTAATTTACATAAATCATAAATTTTGCGTTCTGAAAATCTGTATAACGGGCTTTTTAACACGCAACACAGCGAGTAATCGTCAGCATTATCTAAACAAAATCTTATCAAATTCAATAAATCGCGTATTGCAGGAAATTGTGGTAATGTGATTTTATCACTGCCCACGACGGCAATTCCCATTTTTTTCAATCTGGTAATCAACAAATCCGCAAATGGATCACGACGTTGTAATAAAACCATTATATCTTTTGGTGCATATTTTCCCGTATCTAATATTGATTTTATTTTTTCCGAGATAGTTTTTATAAAGTCCGCGGTTGTTTCGCCAGTTATACCACGCGCAATCATTTTATGTAATTCGACACAGCCCAGGCCGTCCTTTTTTTCACGTCCTGCATAGTGCCGTTGGTTTTCAAATCCGCTGAATTCTTGGACATCCGCATCATCAAAGAATTTGTCCACAGCATATAACACAGATGGCAAAGAACGATGGTTTTCATCCAATGTGATATTATTTATTGCGCGTTTTGCATTTTTAATTTGGGCGGCAATTTCATCACGACTGTGTATAAATGCGGTTGGTTCGGCACCTTGGAATCTGAATATAGATTGTTTAATATCACCCACAACAAATAACGATCTGGGCAAATCTGTGGTGTCGCCTTCGTCAAAGAAATCCTCGGTCAGCATCCTTAGTATATCCCATTGCAAACCGCCGGTATCTTGGGCCTCGTCAACCAGAATATGAGATATTGACACATCCATTTGGGATAAAACCCATCCCATTGTTTCCCTGTTTGAAAGTAGTTTATATGTGTTGATAATTAAATCATTAAAATCTAGTAAATTTTTGGATGCTTTGACATCACGATATTTTTTCGCAAATGCAGCCGACAAATCAAACAATGCAATCGTATCATCCAAAACAGTTTTGTGTTCTTGGTATTTGTATAATTTGCATACCCTGTCCTGTTCTGGCAATAATATATCCAGTTTTATATTTTTGGCCGCGCCATTATTTTTTTGCATAAAATTGCCACGATATTCTTCGAAATCCACATTGCCATTGATATAATCTTGGATTCTTTGTTTCCATTTCGTGTTTTCTTCCAGAACTTTTTTTGTTACCTTGGGCGCATTTATTTTGGCATCCAATGTGGCGATTATGTTTTGTAAATCTGCGACTGGAATTTCATCAGATACAGGTTCCGAGATTTCCAGATATTTTTTAACCTCGCCAATAAAATATTCACGATATTGTTCAAAGTCAGATACATTATAAAAATCTTTGTTATGCTGGCTGATAAGTCCCGACAAGTTGTTCAAACTGTATTCAGACATACAGCCCATTATATGGGAAAATGCCGCCTCGGTTCTGGCGTCCGAGGCATCGGACATCATTTCAACAAAACAATCCCATAATAATGCCTTTTCATCCGCACCCGTTACAACCTGCCATGTTGGAGATATGTGTGCCTCGACAGGAAAGCGGTGTAAAATTTCTTCGCAAAAACTGTGGATAGTTTTTATTTTCAATATGTCTGGGTTATCTATGTATGTGAAAAATATTTTTCTGGCATGTGCGACATCGTCCAATGTAACTGGTTTATTTATCGCAACATCATCCAGTAATTCCATTAATTCTTCATCAGATTTTAATATCCAGTTCTTTAATTCTTTCAAAATACGGTTACGCATTTCCGCAACTGCAATCTTGGTATATGTTAAACACAAGATGCCAGATTTGGTTACATCTGATGTACGAAATAAAATACGCAATAGACGTTTTGTTAAAACACTGGTTTTACCAGTTCCTGCATTAGCCTGGACCCAGACATTTTTCTGGGGATCAGCCGCATTATCTTGACTGGGAGAAAAAACTATTTTTTTATCCATTTTTTTCTATTTATAATCTTGCTTTATGAGATTTATTTTAGTATAAATTTGTTTGGACTGCAAGGATATATCTAAACAATGGGGAGAAAAAATGCCAATCACACAGATTTTATTGATTATATTATGTTCTATATGCTTTTTATTGTTGGTTGCTTTGGGCATATCTTTTTTTATTTCACGCAAATCACAAAAGGTTATGGAATCATTGTTGACCATATTAACGCAACCAGAACGCGCCCAGATTACTGATGCAGCACGTGTTTTAAGTGTTATTATGGCTGATGAAATTACAAAAATTAAAAATGATTTCCAGGTTATTCAAGAAACATTAAAGCAACAAATTCAAACCGCCCAAGATTTACATTTGCAATTGTCCGAACAAAATGATTCTTTGGTGAATACCGCTGATGATGCGACCAAAAAAGTTGCAAATATGTCACAAAGATTGGAAAACACTGTGGGTGGATTACAAAGCATTGTTGAATCTGAATCTTGGCATGCTGTTGAAAATTCTGCTGATAATTTTAGTTCTAATTTGAACGAGATTTTATCTAATATCGACACAACCACAAACGAGATAAATGAACGCACTAATAATATTCAAACACAAATGACAAATTGGATTGAATCTGGCAAAAATTTGAATACGGAATTAAATACTAATTTTGAAGCAAATACCAACCAAATGAAATCTTTGACCGAAGAATCTGAAACATTAAAAACATCATTGGAAGATTTGAGCAAATCTGTATCAGACGGATTTGATAATATCAAAACATCTGCTGCGGAGTATGACGAGGTTTTACGCAATAACGACAAATTGATGAATGACCATTTGGTAAAGTTGGATAATTACAGCAAACAGGCTAAAAAGCAATTGGTTGCACAGACAAATATGCTGACCAATACCGCAAATGTTGTCGCCAGTCAGGTTCAATTATCAGAATCTTCGTTGGATAAACAAACACGCAAATTGGCGGATGCGGTGGATTCACTGATGACATCTGCGACAACGACCGAGGCATCCGTACGTGGTGTTTCTGGCGAATTGACCGGATTAACAAATCACTTTAATAAAGAAATTAAAGAATTTGCGACAAATGTTGTTGGGGAAATTAAAACTGTATCTGGGGTTGCTAATTCAACATTGGAAAGCACCAAAAATGCGGCAAATGCGTTTTCAGAATCCGTCAAGGCAATGGCAACAAATGTTCGTGAAACTTTGATTGGTATGAATACTGCACATACACAATTATCTGGGCAATCACAACATTTAATCCAATTGTCAGCCGAAACAACCGCACAATTGAAACCTTTGTCTGAATTGATTGAAAGATATTATGCTGCCCTGCCCGATTTATCACAATCTTCGTTAGAGGCAAATGATAATCTGAACAAGATTGTTGCTAATTTGGACAAGAATATGGTGCTGATGAAGCAAACTGTGGACGATTCTACATCTGCTATTGCTGAATCTTCTATTAAATTAGAAGAATTGGCTGGGCAATCCAGACAACAAATGATTGATTTAATGTCTGATTATGCCAAGGCCGTAAACACAATGCAGACATTGAATAAGCAAATGATGGTTGCACGTGCAACTGCACCAATGGAGGCAATTAAATCCGCTCCACAAATGGCATTTGCTGGTGCAAGTGGAACAGATTTTATAAATAATGTTGATTTTGATAAATTGCATGAATTATCTATGGATTTGACCAAGGCAGCTGGGGCTGAAATTCCTGATGTTGTTTGGAAAAAATATCATGACGGGGATAAAACTATTTTCTCGAAATGGTTGGCGAAAATGTTGACCGCGTCTGACAAAAAACAAATCCGCGATTTATTAAAGAATGATGCTATATTCCGTTCCCAAGCATCACAATTTGTTCGCAGTTTTGACAAGATTTTAGAGGCAGGATTACAAACAGATACACCTGATATTGTTAAATCAAAATTGCTGAAAACAGATGTTGGAATTGTGTATATGCACCTGAAAGGAAAATAAAGAAAACCGCCAATTTGGCGGTTTTTATTTATCTTTGTTTGCCCAGCCAATTTGTACGAGGAAATAGTTTAACACGTGGTACGGATGCACCGATTGGTGCGTAAACTTGGCGTGCCATTTTTATTAAATCCATATTCGGTTTGTTATCACGTGGATATGTTATATAGTTTGGGGTAATACCAGAATCCGCAAAATCATCTAAATTGCATGTGTTTTGCTGACGGACGGCTATATCATTTTTCATAACAGCACGTTCACGAGCAATCGCAAAATTATCTTGTTCTTGGGTTGTGAACCATGCCACATGGAATTCATACATTTCGTCCAAGTGATGTTTTTTGAACCAATCTATTAATTCACGGGTATATCTGGGTTGAATCACGTCATATATTAAATTTTCGCCCAAATGTGCGTAAATTTCGTCTGTGGGTATGCCATACAACCATTTTTTATCACCTGGTTTCCAGAAAGATTCATTAACAAACAAATATGTTGCCAATTTGCCGTTTTCTTTTGCGGAATCAAACCAATCTTGGTCACGAAAATAATATGATACACCGTCAACTTCGTCTTTGCGAATACCACGAGTTGTTGCAGAAATCAAATTATGAAAAGCCCCCTGGGGTACAATATTTTCTTTGAAAAAAGATTTCCCTGTACCAGATTCACCATTTAAAAACAGTAAAATCTTCTTTGCCATAATCTGTACCCCACCCGGCCTTGTTTATTATAGTTTAATCTTCTTCCAAAAAGCTGTGTAATTTACGACGACGTGTTGGGTGATTCAACTTGGTCAAAGCCTTTTGCTCGATTTGACGAATACGTTCACGAGTTACCCCGATGTATTCACCAACCTCTTCCAATGTGCAAGTTTTATTAGTACTCATACCAAAACGTTGACGCAAAACGGTTTCTTCCTTGGGATCCAATTCTGACAAGATTTGTGTAACAATTTTACGCAAATTCTTTTGTGCTGCAAACACAAATGGATTTTTCGCACTTTCGTCAGCAATAATTTCAATTCTGGAACTGTCATCTTCGCTACCAACTGGTGCCTCTAATGAAATTGGTTTCAGATTTACTTTCATTGCTTTGTGAATCTTGTCCACAGGCAAGTAAATTATCTTGGACAATTCTTCGGCAGTTGGTGCGCGTCCATATTTGTGCATAAATTGACGTGATGCACGTTGAATTTTATGGATATTATCAATCATGTGCACAGGGATACGAATTGTACGTGCCTGGTCGGCAATACTGCGTGATATCCCCTGTTGAATCCAGTTAGTAGCATATGTCGAGAATTTATTACCCAAACGATAATCAAATTTATCAACCGCCTTCATCAATCCAATATTACCATCTTGGACTAAATCCGAGAAATCCAATCCTAATCCACGATTGCTGGATTTTTTAGCGAATTTAATAACCAAACGCAAATTCGCCTCGATCATTTCACGTTTAGCACGTGCTGCTTCGTCTTGGCCATGACGCACCAATCTTACAACCTTTTTATATTCGGATGTTGGTTGTCCTGTTTCGTTTGCGATATTGGTAATATCACTTTGGATTTTCAAGATTTCTTTTTCATGTTTCTTGGCAAAGTTCGCCCATACTGGATTTTTACTTTTTTGTAATTTTTTAACCCAGTTGCGATTTATTTCATTACCAGTATATTCAGCCAAGAAATCTTCGCGCTTAACCTTGTTAGCCATTGCCAAACGCATCAGTTTTCCTTCTAGTCCCATTAACAACTGGTCGCGTTTAGTTAATTGTTCCAAAATTTCAGCAATACGGTCATCATTCAAGCGGATTTTGCTGACGTTTTCGAATAATTCCAGACGCATTTTGTTGTATTTCTTTTCCAATGCCTCGTCCGGTTTGTTTGAAACCAACAAGTTTGCCAAACGATTTGCCTGTAATTTTTGCATACTGTTGAATATGCGTTTAATTTTAGCAAACAAATCCAAAATTGTGTCCATTAGGGCCTCTTCCATAACTGGAATTGGCACACCAGATGTTCCGCGTGGTGTATCTTCTTTCTTTACACCATCTTCATCTAATTCGTCTTCTTCGTCATCCTCGTCATCTTCGATAGCCGTAGATTCTTCCAAATCATCCAAATCATCATCGTTTAATTCGTCAACTTGGTCGACACCTTTGGATTTCAGGGTTTCAGATATTGCAGCCAATGATTTTTGTTCTGCATCCGAAGAATACATAACTTCGAGATTCACAATGTAACGCAAACGGATTTCACCAGTTACCAATTGTTGATACCAATCCAACATTGCCTGAATTGTCATTGGGCTTTCGCACAAACCGTAAACCATCAATCTGGATGCGGCCTCGATTCTTTGGGCAATTGCAACCTCGCCTGCGGCGGTCAACAACTGGACCGTACCGATTTGTTTCAAATATGATTGAACGGAATCTTGGACACCCAAAACCAAACTGCCTGTTTGGCTGCGTTCCAATTGTTTTGCATAATGATCATAATCATCATCGTTGACATCGACCTGTTCGGCCTCGGCATTTAATAAATCACGAGTTTTATCATTTGGTGCATCGTCATCTTCTTCGTCACGATAATAACGATCCATATCTTTGGAATAACTTTCAGATTCAACAACCTCTAGGCCCAAGTCTTGTTGAAAAAAGTCCATTACTTCGGCACGTTCGGAATCTGGCACTTCGTCCAGAGATGTTGCCTCGACAAATTCGGATTGAGAAAAATATCCGTTTTCTATTGCAGAAAAAGCCAATCTTTGTAAGTTTTCTGGTAACGAGTCAACCAGCATTTTTGTTGCTTCGTCCAATTTTTTAGTCATAAACAAACCTTTGTTAGAATTAAAGTTTATTATTTACTTTTTTGTGATTTTTTTTGTGCTTTATTCACTTCTTCTTTCAAAACACCCTCGGAAATCAAGCCCAATGTTACAGGGTTGCATAATTTGATTTCGTTATAATCTTTGTGTGTTTTGTTACGAATAGAAGACACAGTTGGATTTGTACTACGCATTAAACGAGCAATTTGAGCATCTGATAATTCAGGATAGTTCTTTAAAATCCACAAAATACTGCCCATACGGTTTTGACGATGTAATTTTGGAGTATAACCGCCACCGCGTTTATTTTTTTCTTGGGCCATAACGATTGTATCACACAAAATCAAACGCACAGATGGATCAGCCTCGGCAGCAGCAATGTTTTCACGAGTCAATTGACCAGATAACACTGGATCCAGCCCCTGCATTTTATTGCTTTCTGCATCGGCAATATTTTTAACCTCTAATTCGTGCAAGCCGCAGAATTCAGCGATTTGTTCGAATGTCAAAGATGTGTTTTCAATCAACCACAACGCGGTAGATTTTGGCATATATGGGTAATTCATGAAAAATCCTTTTTGTAACGTCCCTAAATATATAGCAAAAGAACCGTATTTTCAAGCCCTTTTTTTATATTTTTTTTATAAAAATTTTCAGTTATGTCAAATTTTGTAATTTATTTGCCCAGTTTTGCAATTCCACGGGCATTATCGCCCAGATTTGCGCGCGAATTCATAACAATTCTGATATCTAATCCGACCAGGTATCCGCACCCCAGCCAACCGTTCAATAAAAACGATTTTACAATGGAATTTCCCTCGTTTATATCGTTCACGACAATTATGTCAGTATTTCTGGGTTGTAAAATGCCCTTGGTTTGACGGGCGGCTGGAGACAAACAACAATCCAGTTGAAAATCAGAAAAATCAGCTTTTGCCTGCATCAACCGATTGCATTCTGTGACCAATAAATGACTGTTACAGGCGGTTGGATTTTTTATGTTAAAGTGTCCCGAGTGATTCAAAAATGTAACGATTGGATGTTGCGAAATATCATTTCCCAATATGTTTGTTTTGTTGCAAAAGTTTATTGCGTTTTCGGTTATTTTAACACGTTCTGGCAATGTTGGAAATTGATTTAATGCCGCATCGGTTACAATAAAATTGGATAATTCCGAATTTGCGTTTTTTGGTTTTTCAAAATAAAAACAATGACTTAAAAAAGATTTGTTAGAATTAAATTTATGCAGCATTAAACGCAAAAAATCATCAGAATTAACCAATTCTTTGACGATAATATCATCATTTGTTATGCCATCTTGGTTATAAAAATCATTAAAATCGAACCATTTATTTTCATTATCGTTTGCTGGTATATTTGTTAATTTGGTCTTGTCAAAAATATGGTAAATCATGAATTCTTCCTTTTTTTTCTCAAAGGAAAAGATACAACAAAAGTTTCTGGGTTGTAAAGTTTAATCGCAAATATTACCAAATTTAATTGGGATTATTTTGCAGAGGTCGGATGGCTTTAATTCAACCTGGGCACCACGAATTCCGGCACTGAAAATTATCGTTTCAAAATTCAAAGCAGACACATCTAAAACAGTTGTAAAAACCTTTTTCATACCGATTGGCGAACACCCACCATGTACATAACCGACCCTTGCCAGCAATTCGCGTTGAGGCAGCATATTTAATGACTTTTCCCCGACACACATTGCCGCAGATTTTAAATCTAATTCGGCATTTACTGGCACCATAAAAACAAATAAAATGTTCTTTTTATTTATCGTAACTAGTGTTTTAAAAACGGATGCGGGATTTTGATTTAACGCATTCGCAATTTCAATACCCGTACTAAATTTTTCAGGGTCATAAAAATGTGTTTTATATTCGATATGCGCCTTGTCCAGCGCACGCATAACATTTGTTTTCGTATCCATACTTGGTATTATAACACAAAAATACCCCAGATAAAGTTTTATCTGGGGAAATTTTATTTAATGTTTTTCAATTGCTGGGTCACCCAACGATTTAATTTTCGCCCTGTGGATACACCCCATGATGACCAGCCATCCATATCAACAATGCAATCTTTACATAATTTGGCAACATCATTAAAACATTGTCCACGACCACCACCACTGTGCGTGACGAATGGGATTACTTGCTTGCCTGCCAGGTTATATTCATGTAAAAAACTTTTTACTGGTTGTGAGATATGATTTCCCCATACAGGCGACCCCAGAAATATAATCTCATAGTTTTCTGGGTTAATATCCACAGGTTTAAGTGGTGGCAGGTAATTTTGCTCTATTTCTTGTTCCAGCATCTTGCGACGCTCTTTTTTGTTATCAGGATATGATTTATCTGGCTCTATTTTATATAATTGTCCCCCTGATGCGTTTGCAATAGCATTAGCAACTTGTTCTGTTTTGCCTGTTAAAGAATAATAAGCAACAAGAATTTGTGGATTTGTAGATTCTGCATTTGCATAACCACATGTTAGTAACGGTAAAATAACCGTAATTATTTTTGTAATCTTCATATTTCCCCCTATTTAAGCTTCATAGTATGACATAGGGGTAATATATACAACAGGAACAAATGGAAATTTATTTATCTGTGTGTTGAATTATGCTTTGTAATATAAAACCGTATTTAACAACTGCGTTTTCGTTCGGTGCGGTTAGAAAATCCTGTTTGGTTATATCTATTTCGTTTTTGTTTTCTGGTGTAAATTTTGTAGCACGAACCTTATCCGCCCTGTCCAACAACAAATCCAAACAATCTTTGGCATTTATACGCACGATGCCGCTGACCTCGGTTGGTTGAAAATGAAAATCTGAATAGTTCAATGGCAATTTATTCATATAAACATGCGAAAAAGCCCGATCATGCCAATTTTTCTCTGGTTTATCTTGGCGCCAAAATACGATTTCAATTGGCACAGCGTTTTCAACATCTGTATCAACACCGATTTCTTCACGAATTTCGCGACGAAATGCATCACGCACAGTTTCCCCAGCCAACACATGCCCCGATGCAGTTGTGTATAGTTTATTTGAATCTGCACGGACCTGAAAATAAATATTGCCAGCATCATCATACATCCAACAATGTATGGTTTTGTGCCATAATCCGTTTTTATGCACCGTGTCGCGACTTTCCGAGCCGATTTTGTTCATATATTCATCGTATGTATCCAGATATTCCATTTTTTTCCTTTGCTTTGAATACATAATAGTAAAACAAGTAATTTTTTGAAAGAGAAAAAAACACCCACAGACGTGGGTGTTTAATTTTATCTGGTTAATTTCTTTCTGTATGTATAAATATCAGCAAGGTTTGGGTTACGTTTTGATATTCTGACGTTTTTTTCAAGTGTTCTTTCATCGTAACCATATTTTTGCCAAAAAAGCATTGATGCTCTGTTTGTAGATTGCACACGTCCATAAACAGATGTTAAGCGCAATGTATCAATGCAATAATCGTCCAACAGTTTTATTGCTTCCATCGTTTCGGTATAACCTTTGAAAGCCAAACCCCAATTTTCTGCGTCTTTGGTTTTAATGTTTATATTATCCAATCCGCACATTCCACCAATTTTTCCTTGTTCGTTATAAACAAAGAACTGTTCATCATACAATTTATTTGGATTTAGTTTATGAGCAATCTTTTTGCGTTTGGTATCTGATATGTATAATGTCATAAATACATAAAAACGGAATTTATTTGGAGTGACTTTTTCATCAGCCCACCAAAACCATGGAGCCAAACGAGCACGATTTAAATCTAATAAATCGTACATTTCGCCAACATTTTTGGCGAAAGTTCTGAAATTCAATTTTTCTAGTGTAATTGACATTTGTCCTCCTGAATTCAATCATAAATATAATACAAAAATATTATTTTGTCAATCGATTATAATTAAATAAAAAATACCCACCTATTCGGGTGGGTAATCTTGTGGCGGAGCCGAAGGAGTGCCTCGATACGCAATAATAAAAATCTATAAAAACTCGTGGGGACAAAAACTCCGTTTTTATGATTTTTCTAATTATGTATTCTCGTATTGGTCATGCGCACCTGTGGTGCTCTGACCGATCCCTTCGGCTCGCCTTAACACAAAAATAAAACACCCGTATTCACGGGTGTTTGATTCTTGTGGCGGAGCCGAAGGGATTCGAACCCTTGATACCCTTGCGAGTATACCACATTTCCAATGTGGCGCACTAGACCAACTATGCGACAGCTCCTAAATACTTAAATTATTCTTCGTCAGAATCAGGTGTGTCGTCGGATTCTTCGGTAACAACAGCGGTATCATCCATCAATGAATTTTCCAATTCTGCGTCAATTTCACGCAATGTTGGATCGTTGGATTCAACCTCGAGTGATTGTTCAGCATTATCGACAATTGGTGTTTCTTTGTATGATTGAACAAATTCATGACGAACGTTCGCAACATCTAATTTACCACTGGCGATTTCACGCAATGCGACAACCGTTAATTTATCACGTCCTTTTTCAACCACAGGTTCTGCACCACCGTTCAAATCACGAACACGTTGTGATGCCAGCATTCCCAATTCATAACGACTGTCTACGAATGGTAATGTATCAGAATTTGTTGTACGAGCCATTTTAAATCCTTTGTTGAAAAATTTTTTAACCTGTTTATAATGCCCTAAGGATATTAAAAATGCAAGAAAAAAATATAAAATCTTTATCTTTTGGCTGTCGTTTGAATGCCTTGGAGTGCGACAAGATTAAAAATATATTGGTTACATGTGTCGATACTGCTGTAATTGTGAATACTTGTTCTGTTACAGCCGAGGCCGAACGCCAGTCAGCACAAGCCGTTCGTAAAATCGCACGCGAAAATCCAAATGTTCCTATATTTGTAACGGGATGTGGCGCGACACGAAATGCTGAGTTATTTGAAAAAATTCCAAATACAGTTATTATTCCTAATTCTGAAAAGTTAAACCGGAACATGTATATTGGCGGGATAAAATCCTTAAACACTGGTGGAAATATCACTAAATTCGCACACGAAACACCTGATTTATCCAAACAATTTATTCAAATTCAAAATGGATGTAATCATAAATGCACCTATTGTGTAACCCGATTATTACGTGGACCGGCGGTGTCTTTCCCATATTCTGAAATTTTGGCGGATGCACGTGCGGCAGTTGAACGCGGATTTTACGAGATTGTTATTACCGGTGTTGACAGTGCGTCATATGCATTTAACACGGGCGACAAATTCATATTTATCAGCGATGTTTGTAAAATGCTGTTGCGGGATGTTCCAGAAATTAAACATTTGCGAATTTCTTCGTTGGATCCAGCCAGCCCAGAGATTTTCAAAATCATCGATTTAATTCATTCCGAGCCACGCATGATGCCACATTTGCATCTGTCTATGCAGTCGGGATCAGATACAATTTTATCCGCTATGGGGCGCAGACATAATGCCGATTTGGTTCGTAAAATTGTGGCGGCCGCAGATGGTATTACTTTCAGTTGGGATATAATCTGTGGTTTTCCAGGGGAAACAGATGAATTGTTTGCCGAGACATTGGATTTAGTGCGTGAAGTTAAACCAATTAAAATTCATGCTTTTCCGTTTTCGCCACGACCTGGGACAGTTGGTGCGGTAATGCCAAATCAAATTCCACGCAATATTTCCAAGACAAGAGTTCACAAAATCACAAAATTGGCAGATATAAACATGGCGGAATTCATGGCAACACAAATCGGGAAAGTCGTGACAACCTTGGTCGAGAATAAAAATATTGGCCGCACACCAAATGATATAGATGTTGTAATTTTGGGCGACAAAATACCAGCAAAAACGATTTGCGATGTTAAAATCATCGACATCAAAAACGGTCAATTTGTTGGCGAAAGAATTTGATTTTTGATTTATTCTTGTTAGAATCTGGGTAAAAGAGGTTGATTATGAAAAGTAAAAAATTGTTAAAAAATCCTAACTTACCTTATTATCTGATTCTTGCAGGTCTTTTAATCGCTGACTCTTCGGTACTAACTTGTGATATTGTTAGACAAAAAGTTTTTAATACAAAAGACAAAGAAACTCCTGCTATGTTGGGAGAAAGCCTTAATTCAGCACACAGGGCAGCAAACATCGCATCAGCTGCTCAGTTCGCTTTGGGTTTAACTGTTATTGGTGCAGGAACAATATTAGGATTAAAAAACTCGAAAGAACGCTAATAACAATCTTGCCCACAAATTTGTGGGTATTTTTTTATAAAAAAATATTGGCAAATCGCTATAAAATTGTTTAAGATTTGGGTGTTATGAAGAAATTTGTATTTTCCTTTTCATTGTTGTTTATAACATGCGGTGTTTTTGCCGCAGAACCAACATTTTCAACAAATGCAAAATCTGCTTTTTTGGTTGATTATGATTCTGGGGCGGAAATTTATTCAAAAAATGCTGATGTTTTAATGGCACCTTCGTCTATGTTAAAACTGATGACATTGGCGGTTTTGTTCGACGAGATTAAGGCCGGAAATATAAAAATGACTGATACTTTTCCGGTTTCTGAAAATGCAGATTATAAAAATCCATTATGGTACCCTGCCAGTAAAATTTGTTTATCTGCGGGTCAAACTGTGTCTGTAAAAGATTTAATTTTGGGTTTGATTGTACTGTCTGGGGGCGATGCATCGGTTGTTGTGGCGGAAAAATTGGCTGGAAATGAAAATGCTTTTACCGGAATGATGCAGGCCAAGGCACATGCGTTGGGTATGGAAAAATCTACATTTGGTAATGCCAGTGGTTTGCCCCACCCTAATAATTTAATGACCAGTCGAGAATTGGCAATTTTGGCAAATCATATTATTTCAGATTATCCTGATATTTATCCTTTGTTTTCTACACGTAGATATGAATTTAACGATTATAAAACCGAGTGGTGTCGTGATTGGGGCAAAACACATACGGTGAACTATAACAAATTGTTGTTCGTTATGAGTGGTGCCGATGGATTAAAAACTGGCCATACTGATGAAGGTGGTTATGGTGTTGTCGCCAGCAGTATTGTCGGTGGTCGCAGATTGATTGGTGTTATAAATGGTTTTCGTGGCAAAGGACATGATGCTTTGGCGGCTGAAATGAAGAAAATGATGAATTTTGGATATACCACCACAATGAATAAAGTTTTCTATCGCCCTGGGGACGAGGTGGCAAAATTACCAACATGGTATGGAACCCAAGATTTTGTTGTTACAACCGTTGCAAAACCATTTGCTATTACGGTTCCAAAGAAAGACGGTGTCAAAGATGTTCGCGTAATCGCGGTGTATGACAGTCCAATACCTGCAACAATTCATGCGGGGGATAAAATCGGTAAAATAATTGCTCAACAAAATGGTAAAGAAATTGCATCGGGCGATTTGGTTGCACGCGATACGGTTAAACGCGTTCAATTCTTACGCAGAGTGTGGCGCAATATTATGGTGTTGGTTGGAATAAAATAGGTTTTACAATGGCAAAAAAATCTGTGCAGGTTTATAACTTTCCTCATCCAATGGACAATGATACATTGATTGGACATATGGGGACTGTAAAAAATTTTATGGATGCTTGGAATAATCGTGACAAGCACCCTATTCATCCTGTATGGATGCTGACGGGACCACGTGGAATTGGCAAGGCCACATTGGCATATAAATTATCAAAAATGGTGTATGGTAATGTCGGTGATTTTTTCATCATTGATATGTCTCGTAATCTCGACAAAGACGGAAAACCAAAACCAGACGGCAAAGAAATATCTGTGCATACTGTTCGCAATATGATTAACAAGATGCAGTTGTCGTCTATGTCTGGGGCATGGCGTGTTATTTTAATTGATTCATTGGATGAATTAACTGTGCCTGCGTCAAATGCGATATTAAAATTATTGGAAGAACCACCAGAAAAAACTTTGTTCTTTTTGGTTGTGCATCAACTGGCAAATGTTTTACCAACTGTGCGTTCACGTGCGCGCGTTGAAAAGATGCATCCGTTGACCATATCTGAATTGCGTGAATTGTGCGTCAAATTTATGCCCGAGACAGATGTCAGCCCCGAAATATTACGTCTGGCAAATGGCAGTTTTGGAAAAATCGCTGATATGAACAGAACTGGGGGCGATGTTATTTATGACGAATTGATTGAAACATTAAAAGATCCATCATTAAAAACATCTGATTTAATGTATATCGCAAAAAAAATTGCACCCAGCCCAGAAGTGTACAGCATATTGCTAGATACGGTTGCTTATTTTGGTTTGGCACATTTGTATCCTGGGGTTACCAAGGCTATTGCAGAAATTGTGAATTTACATTTGGAACCAGAAACTGGAATCTTTAAAATCTTAATGGATATAAAAAAATGTTTATAGATACTCATGGTCATTTAACAAGACAATATGCAGATGGTGCAGATGAAATAATTAAACGCGCCGGTGATGCTGGTGTTGGTGTAATCGTTTGCCCCACCGCAGAACCCGAAGACATTCCCGAGGCATTAAATATTGCACGTGTGCATAAAAATATCTTTTGCACAATTGGATTACACCCTGATGCTGCGGATACCGCTGTGGCGACGGATTTTTTAACTGCGGACGTTTTGAATAATGATAAAGTTGTTGGTATCGGTGAAATCGGTTTGGATTATCATTGTGGCGATGATAATAAAAAAAATCAGATAAAATTATTTTCTGACCAATTAGATATAGCACAACAATTTGATTTACCCGTTGCAATACATACCCGAGATGCTGAAAAAGATACTGCTGAATTGCTGACAACAAAAAATTATGGTGTTTTGCATTGCTATACATCCAGTTGGGATTTGGCCAAAATTATGTTGGATCGTGGTTTTTATTTTTCAGCCAGTGGTATTTTGACCTTTAAAAATGCTGCGGACATTCGTGATGTTTTTGCAAAATTACCAAATGACAGAATTGTTATTGAAACAGATTCACCATATTGCGCACCGGTTCCATATCGTGGAAAAACCTGTGAACCGGCGTTTGTTGTGGAAACTGCGAAAATGTTGGCAGAAATTAAAAATTTGCAAATCGACGAATTGGAATCTATACTGATGGAAAATACGTTAAGATTATATCCAAAGATAAAGTTATGAGACGCGATATTATAAAAATTGGACAAGTTTCTGAAAACCGTAAGGCACGGTTCAGTTACTCTATTGTCGATACAATAGAGGCTGGCGTTTCATTGACTGGGGCTGAAATTAAATCAATTCGTTATGGTTTGGTATCTATTGTCGATGGATTTGTTCAAAGACGCGGTAATGATTTATTTTTGGCTGGGGTTGAAATTCAAAAATTACCCACAGCCGCACGCATCGTCAATTTTGATGAAAGACGTCCACGTCAATTGTTATTACACCGTTCTCAAATCAACCGTATGATTGGAAAATTACAAGAAAAAGGTGCGACTATTGTTCCTTTGAAATTATATTTTACTAATCGTGGAAAATTAAAGGTTTTGTTGGGAATCGGTTATGGTAAAAACAAAGCCGACAAACGCGAAACCATTAAACAACGCGAATGGGATAAAAACAAAGCACGAATTTTAAAAAGCAAATAAAAAAAACGGGCATTTTGCCCGTTCTTTTTTTATCTTTGCCTGATTATTTTTCAACAGGAGCTTCGACCTGGGCAACATCTGCTTCAGCTTGATCCTTGTGCATCATAACCATTGCTTTCTTTAATTCAACACGAGAAATACAACCGTCTGCATTGTCATCAGAAGTAGCCAATGTTTCCAATAATTTTGGACATTTTACAGATTCTAAAACCAAGCAACCATTGTCATCAAATTTAAAGTTGTGCATCATAGGTCTGTTTAATTTTTTCATAACCCAAGGTGCAGACATGCAACCCAGTAAAAATACCATGCATAAAATCACGATTTTAATGCAAAAACCAATAAAGCGATGACCACCACCGCAGCAGCAATGATGACCGCAACCACATCCACAATCATGTGCAGGTGCAACAGGGGCAACCACAGGTTTTGCAGCGACAGTTTTCTTTGCAACTGGTTTTTTCACAGCTGGTTTTGTTGTTTTTTTTGCGACTGGTTTTGTTGTTTTTTTAACAACTTTTTTTGTTTTTTTTGCTGGCATTTCCCTTCCTTTTGTTTTTTTGTTGTCACTTGGATTTTATACAATATTTATTTTCAAGTAAAGAAATTTTTTACATAAAAAAATCCCTCAGTTGAGGGATTTTTTTCATTTAATCTGTTACGATTAATTCAAAGCATCTTTCAAAGCTTTACCAGGTTTGAATTTTGGTTGAACAGAAGCTGGAATTTTGATTGCAGCACCTGTTTGTGGGTTACGGCCTGTTGTTGCTTTACGTTTTGCAGATGTAAATGTGCCGAAACCAACCAAACGAACTTCGCCTTTCTTTTTCAAAACTTTGGTAACTGTGTTGATGAATGCATCCAAGCAGCCAGCAGCTGTAGCTTTTGTAACATCAACTTCGTTTGCAATTGCTTCAATCAATTGTTGTTTGTTCATATCATTCTCCTTTCATAGATTTTGTTTTTTAAGGTACTTGACAGTTGTCGAGCAATGTCTTTGAAATCAGCCCAAGGAATTCAAGCAGTTTTTGTTTTTTATTACCGCTGACCTGCTTATTTCAAGGACATTGCTCGTCCTGCTCACCCGAATCATAGAGAAACCCGCTTTTTAAGTCAAGAGCAAAATGAAAAAGTTGTAGTTTTTCGTGATTTTTTGTTGTCTGTATATAATAAGTAGTTATTTTGTTACACTTTGGTACTTTGCAGCCTTGGGCCAATGGCCATCGCCGACATCTTTCCATGTGTTTGGAGTGTTTTGTTCGCACAAAACCAATGGTGTTGCATGATATCCACGCACATGAACGTTACGATAATGATTCGGTGTGTTTATAGCCAACAGCAGTATTACAACCGCCCAAAACAATATTTTGGTGAATCCCCAAGGTTTTAAAAACATATTTCTGTTAAATTTATCCTTTAACAAATTTTGATATAATGACCAACACCACGAGAAAATCAACATTGTCATCGCAAAAAACACACCAATCCACAATGGCGTTTCCATCGTTTTTAATATAGACGACGCAGAATCCCAACCACTGGATGCCGCAGGACAAACGTATATAACCTGGCCCAGCATGTTTGTCGGAACATGAACGGTGGCGGCCGTACTGCCCAGATGGATGTCAAATGACGCCATCAAACAGATGATTGTCAGCATAGCTAAAGCAAAAATCATTGTCGGTTTCATGTTTATCCTTAAAGAACTCTGATATATTATATCACAAAACCAGATATAAAGGTTACAAAAAAATTCAAAATATGATTGAAAGTTGCAGCCTTTATTTGTAAAATACCCCTGTGAAATTTATAAAACCCCAGGATTGAAACATGACTTATGATGAAATTAGAAAATTATTTTTAGGTTATTTTGAACAACATGGACATAAAATTGTTCCTTCGGCTTCTTTGATTCCTAATGATCCGACATTATTGTTTACTGTCGCAGGTATGGTGCCATGGAAAGATATTTTGCAAGGTCGTGTGGCACCAACATATCCTCGTGTGGTTGATGTTCAAAAATGTATTCGTGCAGGTGGAAAACATAATGACTTGGACGAAGTGGGTTTTGATGGACGGCATCACACTTTCTTTGAAATGCTGGGAAATTGGTCTTTTGGTGATTATTTCAAAGAAGAAGCAATTTCGATGTCTTGGGATTTATTAACCAATGTTTTGAAATTGGATCCAAACAGAATCGTTGTTACAACACATATCTCGGACGACGAGGCAACTGAACTTTGGAAAAAAATTACAGGCAAAGATGCAATTCGTTTAGATAAAGATAACTGGTGGTCTGCGGGCGATACGGGACCTTGTGGACCATGTACAGAAATGCATTATGATTTAGGCGCAGATTTACCCGGTGGATTACCCGGCACACCTGATGAAGACGGTGGACGTTTTGTTGAAATATGGAACGATGTTTTTATGCAATATGATCGTGATGCAAATGGGAATTTAAGTCCTTTGCCAAAACAAAATGTTGATACAGGTGCCGGTTTGGAACGTTGGGCATCTATATTGCAAGGCAAACGCGATAATTATGACACAGATTTATTCGTGAATTTGATGAATTCTATTCAGGATGTTGTGCATGTTAAACAGGACGAAAATAACACTCCGTCTTTCAAGGTAATTGCCGACCATTTGCGTGCAGTGGGTTTTGCAATCGCAGATGGTGTGATTCCATCAAACACTGATCGTGGTTATGTTATCCGTCGTATTCTGCGGCGTGCTATGCGTCATGGACAATTATTGGGACACAAAGGTGCTTTGTTATCTGAATTGTATCCTGCATTAGTTCGTGAAATGGGCAATGCGTATCCAGAACTGGCACGTGAACAATCTCATGTTGTTGAAATTATTCGCAACGAAGAAAATGCTTTTGCAGACATGTTGCAAAATGGTTTGAAATTGTTGGACAACGAATTACCAAAATTACAAACAAAAACATTGCCTGGGGCGGTTGCATTTAAACTGTTCGACACATACGGTTTCCCATTGGATTTAACACAAATGATTTTGCGTGACAAGGGCATGGATGTCGATGTCAATGGTTTTGAAAAATGCATGCAGGAACAAAAAGAACGCAGTCGTGCAGATACACGTGGAACAAAAATTTTATGGGAATCCAGAAATGAATTACCTGATACAGACGACAGTGCAAAATATGCACCTGTTGCCGATATGCAATCCAAAGTATTGGCGATTTTAAAAGATGGCGAATTTGTAGAATCTGCAAATGTTGGCGACAATGTTGAAATTGCATTGGATAAAACAAACTTTTACGGAACCCAAGGTGGTCAGGTCGGCGACAGTGGTGAATTAAAATCTGGTAATGAAACCATTGTCAATATAACCGAGGCAGCACGTTCTGGAAATATTGTTATTCACAAAGGAACCGTTGCAAAGCAAATCAATGTTGGCGATGTTGTGACACCGTTGATAAATGATAATTTACGCACCCAGACCGCACGCGCACATACCGCAACACATCTGTTACAGGCGGCATTACGTCATGTATTGAACACAGATGTTGAACAACGTGGATCGCGCGTTGCACCAGATTCTGTTCGTTTTGACTTTTCATTTGGTCGTGCAATGACAGATGATGAAAAAACACAGGTTGAAAATTTGGTTAACGATTGGATAAATCAAGATATGCCTGTGACACACGAAGAAATGAGCATAGATGATGCCAAGGCACGTGGGGCAATGGCTTTGTTCGGCGAAAAATATGGTGATGTAGTCAAGGTTATTACCGCTGGGGATGTGTCATGTGAATTATGTGGTGGAACACATATTTACCACACAGGCGAAATTATCAAGGCACATATCAATAAAGAAAAATCTGTGGCATCAGGTATCCGCAGAATCACAATGTCGGTTGGTAGTTTAGCAGAGTAATATTTACAAACAAAAAAAACACCGATCACAAGATCGGTGTTTTTTATTGCCTTTATATTTTTAGAACCAATTCCATGGTTGTAATGCCTTTAACCAACTCATTGCTGTTCTGCGATCTGCATATGTGTGGCCACAACGTGGGCATACCAAGAATGGTGCAACGAATGCTTTATATTTCTTTAATATCATTGACCATATAAACAATCCTGCTGCCCATGCTGCGATTACTAATCCCCATGCAACATACGCAAAATAATGATTGACTGTGCGAGTCAAAATTTGCACAACACCCAGATTTGATTTTTCCAAGTCATTGTAAATCTTGGTCGCAACTGGCCAACTGGATGGACGCCATGGATATACGTGTCTGATTCCATAGTTTGTTAACAATGTTGTTCCCAAACCACCAGAACTTTTATCCAGTTCTTTTTTGATTGCGGTATCTATCATTTTATCAACTTCGATTTGGGTCAATTTCACCAATTCTGTTTGAACCTTGTCCAATTGTTTATTTACCATTTCTGCGGTGTTATCAACCTTGGCGATACCGGCATTTGCCTTGTCTATGCCTTCGTCTGCCTTGTCCAAAACTTTATCAACACCATCGGTTTTTACACCAAACATTCCAGCCAACCCGGTTAATTTTTTTACACTGGATGTTGTATCTTTGGCCTTGGCCGTTGTGTTTTTCGCCTTGGCAGTTGTGTCGGTTACCTTGGCCACTTTGTCTTGTGCCAATTTAACCTTGTCCACAGCCATAGCCACAGGTTTTTCCAAGTTAATTGAATCCTTGATTCCTGCTAATAATTTTTCGTATTGTTCTGCAATATTTCTTTGCAAATCAAAGAACATTGACACAACCAATGATTTTTTTATAGGTCCAGAATAATGATTTTTGACATACAATGGAAACATCGCAACAAACAATAACCACACGATTGAAACAATCGCGAAAATTCTTTTGGCCATTGTGATTACAGATTTCTTTTTGGCAACGGTTTTTTTACCGCCCATATCGATTACTTCGATTTCTTCTTTTTTCTTTGCCATTTTTGTCTCCCCTTTTTTTTCTGATTCTAGAAACAATCAAAATTTATTGCAATTAAATTTATCTGACATATTGTTCAAATAATTTTTTTGCAGTCGCTTCGGCATTAAAACGATTTGCACCAGTTGCATAAATTTGCATTTCCAAATCGTGTTTAATTTGTTGTTTTGATTGTGCGTATCTGGTCTTTTTTGCCTGGAGCATATCATCCTTGACACATATTATTTCAGATGTTTGTTTTTGAATATCTTGGATTAAATTCCCACGATCCATAATGTATGTAACCGTCAAATATGTTTTCCCAGGAACCGGTGTGCACATAAAGTCCGGAGTTATACGATAATTAATAACACGTTTAATATTTCTTGGTTTTTTTGGTTGTTTTTTTTCATTATTTGACATTTTGCATAAACTCCTTTATTTCTGTTTCGTTCCAATCAAATGCTATTTTCCACACTTTATTTGCTTTATTTTCTGCAACAATTCTTACTATTTCGTTGTAAAATAATTGTGCAACATCAGGATTCACAAATAAATTCTTTTCATGTGATGCGGTTAAATCATAATCATTTCTGTTTTCCCTTCTGATACATGCCAAAGTGTGAATAATTTTATCTTTGGCCTTGCTGTCAGGTGCCACAGCCAGATATATTCTGTCTGACAAATTTATGACCGCATCAGGTCTTATGGTTTTTGGTTTTTCTGTTTTTTTATCAGCCATTTTATTTTTCCCCTGTATAATTTTTAATAAATTCAGTTTTAAATTCTTGGAATTTACCCTGCTCTATAGATTCTCTGATTTCACGCATTAAATCTTGATAAAACCACAGGTTGTGTTGGGTAAGCAATGTTGCACCCAAAACTTCATTACATTTAATCAGGTGATGCAAATATGCACGCGATAATTTGCATGCTGGGCATCCGCATTTGTCGTCCAATGGTGTTGGGTCATCTTTGAATTTTGCATTACGCATATTCATTGTGCCATGACGAGTAAACGCCTGGGCTGTTCTGCCGGCACGTGTTGGCATAACACAATCAAACATATCAACACCGCGTTCAACCGCACCCAATATATCCAATGGTGTTCCAACACCCATTAAATAACGAGGTTTATCGTTTGGCAACATTGGTGCAACCACCCCTATCATATTGAACATTACTTCTTGGGGTTCACCAACCGCCAATCCACCAATCGCATAGCCATCAAAACCTATTTCAGTTAATGCACGTGCTGACTTTTCACGCAGGTCTGGAAAATCAGCACCTTGGACAATACCGAATATTCCGTATCCATCACGGTCAACAAATGCATCTTTACTGCGACGTGCCCAGCGGGTTACCATATCAACATTTTTTTCAGCACGCACACGTGTTGTTGGCAAATGCAAACATTCATCTAAAACCATTGTAATATTTGAATCCAGTTGGTGTTGAATATGAACAGAATCTTCGGGTCGCATAAAATGTTTAATACCACCGTCAATGTGAGATGTAAACTCTACACCCTCTTCTTTCATCTTTACCAAATTGGAAAGCGACATAACTTGGAATCCACCGCTGTCGGTTAAAATGGGTCCCGTCCAACCACTGAATTTATGCAGTCCGCCCATTTTTTCAACCAAATCGCCACCTGGACGCATCATCAAATGATATGTGTTGCCCAAAATCACCTGTGTTCCGGTTGCCGCCACCTGATCCATTGTTAATGCTTTGACCGTGGCCGCCGTTCCCACCGCCATAAATGCAGGTGTTTGAAAACACCCGTGTGCCGTATGAACACAACCACGACGTGCATTTCCATCAACTTTAATCAAATCAAATTTTAATGACATGTTTTAATCCTACTTAAAATTTTCTTTCCATACTTTTTGGATATCCACGTTATGTTCTGCACCAAAAGTCATAATTGACATTGGGCCATCAAAAAAACCTTGGCTGGCAGATATTACTTCGTCAACGGTTATAGATTTATCAAATTCTTGTATCCTGCGTAAATCATACACTTTGCCAAAATCACCCCAATGATTCACCAATATATCACAACGACGTGTTGCAGATTCCAAGAAATCTGCGTCTACTAATCTGTGATGATTGTAAAATCTGGTTAATATAGACTGTGTGATTTTATCATTGTTATAAACATGGTATGCTGTTTTGGCAATCAACGCAACTGCACGTTCCAAATTTTCTGGAGATGTTTCTGTATCTATGCCGTGTATCCCGTCATATTCATTTCCGTACCCAGACATTCCTATACTGTACACCAATCCATTTTGTTGACGAACAACCTCGCCTAACTCTTGGACTAAATATTTGTGGAATTTAGATTCTGCCAATGTTATCCGCATATTTTCGTATGTATCGGGACGAATGTATGGAAATAAAATATTTAACCATACATTTTTAATACTGGATTCTTTTTTGAATTTATCGCACGGTGTGTATCGCAGTTCTCTATTAACTGGAACATCGTGATTGGGCAAGAAATTGAATAATTCTTCTAACTTCTTCAACAATGTCTGTTCATCATCTATGCGACCAGATATTCCAATCACACAATTTTTTGTGGATAAACGCTTTTTTAACCAGTCCAGCATTTGTTCCCGTGTAAATGATTTTATATTTTCGTCAGATCCAAGTGTACGAAATGCCGAGACTCCAAATAAATTACTATAAACCAAATTTGTAAATTTTCTGGAATTATTACTGCGAGCACGACGAGATTCATCCAAAATTACGGTACGTTCAATTTCTATTTTTTTCTCGTCAAACAACGAATTTTGCAACATATCTGCGAAAACAGTTAATAATTCGTTTGTATTTTCTGCAATTATACGACCATAAATTTGCAGTAAATTGTTTGATGTGGACGCATTAAATGTTCCGCCCAAATCTTCGATATAATCTTTTAATTCTTTGCGAGATGGAAATCTTTTTGTGCCTTTTATCAACATATGTTCACAAAAGTGTGTAATGCCATAATTTTCTGGGGTTTCATCCCTGGAACCTGTTGTAAAACGAATTTTTATTGCGACTGTTTCCAAATCCATAGGATCCAAAATTACTGGCAGCCCGTTTGATAATATGTGCAGAGTTGGATTATATTGCATTTTCTCCTCCTGGCTTTTTAAACAACAGACAACAATCCCCGTAACTGAAAAATCTGTATTTTTCGGCAACTGCATGAGCATATGCAGATTTCATTTCGGACAATCCTGCGAATGCGGACACCAACATAAAGAGTGTTGATTTTGGCAAATGAAAATTCGTCAGTAAAACATCAACCGCACCAAATTTGTATCCCGGTATTATAAAAATATTTGTATTATCACAAATTGGGATAACACGCATATTCACACCAGATTCCCTAGCACGAATTGCCGCACTTTCCAAGGTACGCATAGATGTTGTTCCCACCGCAATTACACGTTTTGCGTTGTTTATTATGTCGGCCTGATTTGGTGTGATACAGCACCATTCACTGTGCATTTTGTGTTCGTTCAAGTTTTCTGTTTTAACCGGCATCCATGTTCCCGCGCCAACATGCAATGTAACCTTTACAATTTTTGCCCCACGTTGTTCAATTTCTGCCATCAATTCTGGGGTAAAGTGCAATCCAGCCGTTGGTGCCGCCATAGACCCCAATGGTTCGGCATAAACCGTTTGATAACGTTCGCGGTCAGCAATCTCTTCGTCACGTTTCATATACGGTGGCAATGGCATTTTGCCAATTTTATCCAGTACTTCAAAAACATTGTCACAGTTAAAGTGCAATAGTAATCCGCTTTCTTCGTCTTTATCAACAACCTGGATTTTTGTGCCATCATCCATTGTTAATGTGTCGCCAATGTTTATTTTATTGAATTTTTTACACAAACCCCACCAATCACGGTCATTTACCGCGGTATGTAATGTGATTTCATGGTCGTCCGCCACCCGTCCCTGCACAGCAGAGCCGCGGACATTAAAACGTGCAGGAATAACACGGGAATTATTAAATACAACCACATCGCCAGGTTTAATATAATCTAAAAAATCACGGATATGTTTATCGTATATTGTGTTTCCATCCAATACCAACATACGCGAAGCATCGCGTTTTTCTAATGGATGCGACGCGATAAGTTCGTTAGGTAATTCAAAATCAAAATCAGATGTATGATACATTTACTTAAACTCTAACCCTTGGTCAGTGTAGTTTTCAGCCACATTTTCCCAATTTTCTTCGACACGAACAAACAGATGCAGGCGGGCATTTACACCCCATTGATCCTGAATATCATGACGGGCATCGGTACCGATTTTCTTTAACTGTTCACCACCACGACCGATAACTATCTTTTTATGCGCATCATTTTGCACGACTATTTTTTGATATATGTCCAACACACCCTCGGCATCAACATCAACCTTTTCGGTTACAACATTGATGTGATATGGCAATTCTTGGTGGATATATTTATATATTTTTTCACGAGTCAATTCTGATAAATACAGGTTATCAGGAACATCCACCGCATCCGCTGTATCAAACAAATATGGAGATTCTGGCATAACAGATGCCAAAGATTCCAACATTCCGCGAACACCATCATCTTTTAATGCGGAAATCATAAATATCTCTTTGAATTCAGCCAAACTTGTCAATTCCGCGACCATTGGTAATAATTTATCTTTGCGAACCGCATCAACCTTGTTTAATGCGACAAACAGATTTTTATTATCATGAACCTTTTGTATTAAATTGCGGATTGTGTCCGTTATTCCATGCGTAGAATCCACAACCAATAATACCGCATCAGCATCCGACATCGCATCCATTGCGGCACCAACCATTGCCCTGTCCAAACGACGTGCAGGTTTAAAAACCCCAGGGGTATCCACAAATATCAACTGTTTATCGCCAACCATTTTTACCGCACGCAGGTTTGTTCTGGTGGTTTGAACCTTGTGCGATACGATTGACACCTTGCGCCCCATAATTTGATTTATCAGGGTGCTTTTACCCGCGTTTGTCGGGCCAATAATTGCAATAAATCCAGAATATGT
>CAMHTQ010000008.1 GCA_946188105.1 uncultured Alphaproteobacteria bacterium
TGCGGGCGTGGTATAATGGCAGCACGAAAGCTTCCCAAGCTTTAGACGAGGGTTCGATTCCCTTCGCCCGCACCAAAAGTTAAATCGACAGTGTGGTCGATTTTTTTTGTTATATCATAACGGGATCGAACCCGGCAAAGAGGGTTCGGAACGGAGCATAGCGTAGTGAAAGGGGCCCAACAAAAACACCAAGAACAAAGTGATTGGAATGTTTTTGTATGGGAATTATACATTCCCTTCGCCCGCACCAAAAGTTAAATCGACAGTGTAGTCGATTTTTTTATTATTTTGTTCTTTGGTTGGTGCCAGCCAATTCTCTTTCAATCTCTGAAATTCTTTTAGATATAGATTTTAATATTTTTTTACTGGGTTGATTCTTATTTATCACAACAAGCATACGGACAATAGCAGAGTTTAAATCAGGGCGACCCAGTACCAGCGCGTTTGCACGCAACATTTCCAATCGTGCCTTGGCACCAGACCAATCCAGTTCCCGTTCGGAAACCATTTGATTGTTTAAATATTTTGTTTTTTTTGCACGAACTTCGTTCATGTTTTACCTCTATACAACAAATTGTTGCAAATTTTTAGGATTTGTCAAGTTTTTGTTGCTAGTGGGTAATCGTGGAACCCAGCCCAGTTATTATTCTCTGCTTCTTTCTTGCACAATAGAAATAAGCACTTTACGCATTTCTTGGTGAATTTGCTGACGGCCACAATTATTATTTGCACCACCATGAACTTTGTTTTTCTTAGGTTTCCAAGGACCAACAGAAACTCGGATTTTATAAAAAACATCTTCTTCGGGTTCTTCTTTAGCACCCGCTTTTTTTGTTGTTTTTGTTTTTTTAGGAACAGCGATTTTGATTTCTTTTGGATCTATTATAACCTTGTTGTTTTTGTCAGTTTTAACCAGTCCAGATCCAGGAACACCGTTGTATGTATCTATTCTGTATGATGATGCCACATTTAATATGGTTTGCATTGCGTGTACGGCTTCCTCTTTGGTCTGGCCGTATGCAGTTAATTGAAGTCTTTCATTTTTCTTTTCGATATTGTATCCGACAACATCCCAGTCATAATAATTTATATCGTACGGTGGAAAGCTACTTGGACGAGTTCTGATTGAATAAACATCACATCCTGGTAAATCTGAAATAGGTGTTTCTTTGCACTTTTTAGTGCCACATACTCTGTCTCTTTGTTTAGCCATTTTGCTTTTCCCTCCCGTTTTTTATTGTTTAGGTCGAACTGGAATACTCAGTTTTTGGTTTGGATAAATCAAATCTGGGTTTTTAATGTTATTTCGGGCGGCAATTATGCTGAATAACACGCCTTTGCCATTAAAATTGCGAGATATAATCCACAAACAATCGCCTTGGCGCACTGTATAGAATGTATCAGTATCCCCAGTTATTTTTGGCATAATGAATTTATGGGATATATTTCCTATTACATTGCCATCCCCGTCATGCATACGAACAGACAATTCATATTCATCACCAGGAACCAAAGAATCAACATTTGCACCAATTCCAAAATGCTTGTAATCAGACACATGTGCGGTTCCAAAAACTTTATCGTTTAACGAAACGGAAACGCGCAATCTGGGCAATCCATCTCCGGTAACAACCAATCTGCCGTTGGATAAATAATCAATTTTTGAAACAGACAAATCGCCATCGCGTAAAACATCAGGCTTTTGCAAAACGGTGCTGCCGTCTTTTTTCATCAACAAAGATACAGAATTTTCATAACCAGCCTCGGACACATAGATAAATGCCTTGTTTGCAGATTTAATTTGTCCTTTGGTATCCATCAAATAAATTGTGTAATTTCCCGCAGGTAAATTACGGGTTGGGGCATATACAAATTCGCCATTTTTATCAGTAGCAATCGTTGCAACCAATTTTTTGTTGATGAATACAGATACACCTGTGTCGGCCTTCCAACGACCAGCAATAACCAAAGAACCATTTTCGCCAACGCGAACAATATCAAACCCAGGTGTTTTTAAATCTGTTTTAATTGTTCTGACCACAGGTTCCGGAACGGCACTGGTCAATTTAACATTTGGTTTGTGAATGCGTGTGTACAATACCCACATCGTAACGAAAATAACGATAAATGCACACAGAATAGGAAACCAATATTCGCGTAACACAGATTTTTCATTTTCTGGTTTCGCAGATTTCACAGCAGGTTTCCCAACAACTTTTTTATTATTTGACGGTTTAGCAAAAACATTTAATTTTTTTAAGAATACTCGTGCAAAAGAACGTCTTTTTTCAAGCCAACTTTGCTGTTTAGCCACAGCATCATCAATCATATTATCCGTAGAACGCTTTGTCGTTCCCATTTTACCAGATGTTTGTGTTGCCATAAAACTACTCCTTGATACAAACATACAGAAAAAACCTAGCACAAAAATAATACCGCTGTCAATTTTTTTGTGATATAATATCGGTATAAAAATGGGGGAAAGATGAAAAAAATAGGCATTATGACAACCGGGGGTGATTGTTCCGGATTAAACAGTGTTATTTATAATATTATGCGTGGTGCAAAAAAACGCGGATGGGCGGTGTATGGTATATTGGATGGAACCGATGGTTTAATTCCTGAAAAACCCAATATTATACGTCTGGACCAGGATGTGTTGCCGCAAGAATATTCTTTCATCGCGGGCAGTTTTTTACGTAACGGAAACAATAGTCAAAACAATAATTTTGAAAAGGCGGTTCAAACAAACAAAGTTGCCCAATTTACCAAGCAATTAAAAAAATCGTTGGCTAAAATAAATTTGGATGCTTTGATTTTAATCGGTGGCAACGGCAGTTTGTCTTTGGCATGGCAAAATCGTGATATGTACAGTGATATGCAGTTGGTATGTATTCCTAAAACCATAGATATGGATATACCACTGACAGACATAACAATAGGATTTGATACCGCGGTATCACAATTGACCAGATTTTGTGATGATTTATTATTGACTGCACGCAGTCATCATCGTTGGTTTGTTGTGCAATCTATGGGACGTAAATGTGGAATGTTGGCATTGACTGCGGGTGTGGCATCTGGTGCATCTGCGATTTTAATCCCAGAAATTAAATTTGATGTTGATAAATTGGTTAAACATATTCAATCGTCAGATTCTGACTATGGAATAATAATGGTTTCCGAGGGTATATCATTACGTGGACATTCTGGCGAACCCGCGACAATGATTTCTCGCAAATTGACTGCGGCTGGAATTGCAAACCGCACCGCATTCCCAGAACATATTCAAAGGGCAGGGAATACAACCCCCAACGACAGAATATTAGCCAGTCAAATGGCAATAGCGGCATTAGATGCAATTGCAAACAATGAAACCTATGTAATGACGGCATTGCAAAATGGGGAAATCACAACGGTTGGATTGGATGCGGTTGTAAACGCAGGCAAGCCCAGTCGTGATCCAAACATCAGCGGTTTAATAATATCAGATGCAATAGTTGATGACGATAACCCGCTACTGATTGCCGCAGATGAAATGGGAATATACATTGGTGAAACAAAATAAAAAACGGGCATATCGCCCGTTTTTTATTTTACTAATCCCATTCTGATTTCGTCACTCAAAATCAATAATCTGGTACGGTCTGCCTCAGTAAAGTCGTTCAATATTTTGGCAATACCTTTGTTTTTAATTTCTTCTTGGGTTTTGTTTTCTACCAAGCGATATTCGTAATCAAAGTCACCTTTTTTCTTGCGCGAAAACACCACAATATCGCCACGTTGAACATCCATCATGCCATATGATGATTCATAATAAATAGTCTTCCATACAGGGCTATAGGCGGATACTTGTGTTTTTAAATCTCGTTGCACCTGAACAACAGATGTCACAACTGCCTCTTGTTTTGGCATATTGATATAATCCATCAATTTTTCTCTTGTGGTGTGTAATTCAAACCCTGTCATATAGACACAAGTCTTTCCGCGTTTTTGACGCAACACAGGAATCACATCGCCAGGTTTCAAATTTTTACGCCATTCACTATTCCAAGAGATTGAACCGTCAAACCGTTTTGTGAAAAATTTCCCCCACAAATCGTTTTCTAACCATACACCACTATCATCAATGCTGAGAATTGTGCTAAACTGGGTATTTTCGTCTTCATAATTTGCCATATAATTAACTCCTTGCTATTTTCTTTTTTTATAACATAAAAATACCAAAAAGCAATTAAAAAACCGCCAGATTGGGCGGTTTTTATTTTATGATTTAAACAATTATTTCTTTTCAGAAAAATCTGCATCGGTTGTGTTATTGTCATTACCAGATTCAGATTTCCCGGCATTTGCCTGTTGTTCGGCTTGGGCGGCTTTATAAACTGCTTCACCTAACTTCATGGCTTTTTCTGTTAATGCATCCGTTTTTTCTTTCAAAGATTCCGCAGTTGCATTTCCTTTCTTTAATTCCTCGGACAAAGCATCCTTGGCATCTTCGATTGCCTTGCGTTCTTCTGCAGAAACCTTGTCGCCATGTTCTTTCAATGACTTTTCAATGCTGAACACTGCTGTTTCTGCCTGGTTTTTAGCCTCGGCTAATTCACGTTTCTTTTTGTCGCTTTCAGCATTTGCAGCGGCTTCATTAACCATACGTTTGATATCTTCTTCGGATAATCCACCGTCAGATTTAATAGAAATTGCTTGTTCTTTGCCGGTACCTTTATCTTTTGCAGTCACATGCACAATACCGTTTGCGTCAATATCAAAAGACACTTCGATTTGTGGCATACCACGTGGAGCAGGTGCGATACCTTCCAAATTAAATTGACCCAACAATTTGTTATCAGCCGCCATATCGCGTTCGCCTTGGAACACGCGAATTGTCACTGCGGATTGGTTGTCTTCGGCGGTTGAAAAGATTTGTGATTTCTTGGTTGGAATTGTTGTATTACGGTCGATTAAACGGGTAAATACACCACCCAATGTTTCAATACCTAATGATAATGGGGTAACATCCAACAACAAAACATCTTTTACATCGCCTTTTAACACACCACCTTGAATTGCGGCACCCATAGCAACCACTTCGTCTGGGTTCACACCTTTGTGTGGTTCACGACCAAAGAATTCTTTAACTGTTTCAACGACCTTTGGCATACGTGTTTGACCACCAACCAAAATTACTTCGCTGATGTCAGATTTAGACAATCCCGCGTCTTTTAATGCCTTTTCACAAGGTTCGATTGTTTTTTGAATCAAATCGTCAACCAAAGATTCCAATTTTGCACGTGAAAGCGTTGTGTTAAAGTGTTTTGGACCTGTGGCATCTGCGGTCAAGAAAGGCAGGTTGATATCAGCCGATGTTTTCGAAGACAATTCGATTTTTGCCTTTTCTGCGGCTTCCTTTAAACGTTGCAAAGCCAATTTATCATTAGACAAATCGATACCTGTTTGACCTTTGAATTCTTCAATTAAATATTTCAAAATGCGTGCGTCAAAGTCAGATCCACCCAATGCTGTATCACCATTTGTTGATTTAACCTCGAACACACCATCAACGATTTCCAAAATAGACACATCGAATGTACCACCACCCAAGTCGTACACAGCAATTGTGCCATTTTTATCTTTATCCAAACCATATGCCAAAGCTGCGGCGGTTGGTTCGTTCACAATACGCAAAACATTTAATCCAGCAATACGACCAGCATCTTTTGTAGCCTGACGTTGAGAATCATTAAAATATGCAGGAACAGTAATAACTGCATCTGTAATTGTTTCACCCAAATAATTTTCGGCATCTTTCTTTAATTTTGCCAAAATCATAGCGGAAATTTGTGATGGAGCATATTTTTTACCATCCATTTCAACCCATGCGTCACCGTTGTCCCCAGCAACAATTTTATAAGGAACACGTTTTTCGATTTCTTTAACAGCTGGGCTGTCATATCTTAAACCCATCAAACGTTTAATTTCATAAATTGTATTTTCAGGGTTAGTAACTGCTTGGTTCTTTGCGGTAATACCGACCAATTGTTCGCCATTTGATGTCAAAGCCACAACTGATGGGGTTGTGCGTTGACCCTCGGAATTCTCAATGATTTTTGGATCTTTGCCGTCCATAAAAGCCATTGCAGAATTTGTTGTACCTAAATCGATACCTAATACTTTTGCCATATTATATGCCTCCTTAAAATATTTTTTTTGCTGTTGCAGATATAAGTAAGTTAAAAAGCAATTTCAAGGGGATATGACAAAATAATTTATGGGTCTGTTATCCTAAATAAAAAAAACCGCCCATTTCGGACGGTTTTTTATAACTAAATACACCATTATTTTTTGGCAGGTGCAGCAGCGGCAGCGGCAGCAGCGGCAGGTTTATTATCTGCTTCTTCTGGCATTTTACCACCGATTGTAACGAATGCCAATTCTGCTTGGTGTAATCCCAATTCGATACCATTTGGTAAAACCAAATCTGTACCGTGAACCACTTCACCAATATTCAAATCAGCCAAATCAATAACAATTTTTTCTGGAATATCATGAACCAAACCACGTAATGCAACCTTACGAACAGCAAAGTTCAAAACACCACCCATTTTCAATCCCTTGGATGTTTCAATATTTGCCAATTCCAAAGGAACGCTAACAGATACAGGTTCTGCAACATTGATGCGTTTGAAATCTACGTGGATAACACGATCAGACACTGGATGATATTGAATATCCATCAACATAGCGTCTTCGGTTCCTTTTGGAGTTTCAATTTGGAACAATTTTGTACGTAAACTTGGTTGTTTCAATAACATTCCAAAGTCACGTTCGTTCAAGCTAATTGCAGTTGGATCTTTCTTTTCACCATAAATAACTGCAGGGATGTTTTTTTCTTTACGAATTGCACGTGCGGCCCCCTTGCCAGCGACGTCACGAAATTCTGCTTTTAATGTAATAGCCATTTTTATTTCCTTATGTTTTTTGTTAATGCACGACCTCCAAGGGTGTCGTGCAGGGCGTATTATGTATTAAAAATATTGAAAAATCAAGATATTTTTATAACTTTTTTGCCATTTGTTGTTGCAATTTATACTTTAACAACTCTTGATTTATATTACGAACAAGTCTGTAATGCTTTTCGTTATCTATTTGTATTAACAAATCATCACCACGTTTAAAACCAACAACATGATCACGCAATAATACAGTTGTTTCATTAACTTTATTGCCAAAAACACGTAGTTTACCGGTTTTTTCAAAACCCAACAAAGTTGCCAATTCAAAATTGTGTTCTTGGTAATCGAACTCTTTTTTCCATGTTGCAGATACTTTTTCTGTCCAATCAGTATGTGGTATGATTGTTTCAGGTACATATATACCCACATCTCCAACATTAATATTTTTAATATCTTTATCGTTTATTCTGCACAATTGACTATCAAAAGCAGCCGGTTTACGAAATGGATCCAAATGAACCAGGTCCATACGATATAAGTCTTCCCCGCCGCCATAATTAAAATCAACCAACATAGTGTAATCATATCCTGCTTCAAGTATGGTTTGCATAAAATATCCTTTTTGTTTATTCTGATATACAAAAAAAAATTAGCATAAGAACTACTAAAATCAAGATTTTTTTGAATTAAATGCGGCACAATATAACAAATCTGGCGCGTCCGTATTTTTTATCACGCAAAAGTGTCCATTTTGTGCTGTCTGGAACATATTCGACATTGTTTTCAATTTCTTGTATAACCATAGTACCAGATCTGACTGAATCCGCCAATTTATGAATAAACTCAATTCCCAATTGGGCATTGGCATAGGGGGGATCTACAAAAACCAGATTAACACGTGGCCCATATTTCCAAATGCGTTCCACGGCATCATTTTTATCGATTTTATATCGTGCCCAGTCAATGTTTATACTGCCCAGATTATCTGTTATTGTGCGTATTGATGCATCAGATATATCTGTAAAAATAACATTTGAATTTGGATAGCGAGATAAAATCTCGATTCCCAAGGCACCGCTGCCAGCAAACGCATCCCAAACAGCCAAATTTTGTCCAGGTTCCAGCAGGCAAGACAAAGTGTTGAATATCGCATTACGTGCTAAATTTTGTGTTGGACGGGCATCAGACGACAGTTTTAACTTTCGCCCACGAAATTCTCCGGAAATAATTTGCAATTTAGAATCCATGTATTAAAGTGTACAACATGGACTTTATGAATCAAGCAATTATTTTAGCTCAACGCGCATTTGCACACGATGATGTTCCAATCGGTGCGGTAATTGTGCGCAATGGTAAAATTATTGCACGTGGCGAAAACAGGGTGCAAAAAAGTAAAAATCCAACTCTGCATGCAGAAATTGTTGCAATCAACCGCGCTTGTAAAAAACTGGGTACAAAATTCTTGGACGATTGTGATATCTATGTGTCGCTGGAACCATGTGCTATGTGTGCCACAGCCATTTCTTTTGCTAGGATTCGTAATATCTATTTTGCAGCATCCGATGAAAAGGGGGGCGGAATAACCGCAAATGCACGCATATTTGATACAGACAAACACCTGTGGAAGCCAAAAATTTATCAAATGCCAGAATATGCAGATGCATCTGCCAAAATGCTTCGTGATTTTTTCACACAACGCCGGCAACACAAAGGAAACAAAAATGCAGAAGAATAATGATAGGTTAGAAAAAGTATCGGCATCGCAAAATCCAAAACAAAACGGGGATTGGATTGCTGTATTGGTCACGATTGCGTTGCTTTTTGCTATTATTTCCAGTTCTCCACAATCCAATCAGCCAACAAATACCCCAGATACAACCAAAACAAAGCAAAAAACAAATGTTATTGACACAATGCATGTCGAGCAGGGTGTGTTCGTATTTGACAGTTTGGAATTAATAAAGAAAATCAAGGAAAATATAAAATAAAAATCCGCCCATTTGGGCGGTTTTTTATATCAAAGATTTACCAGTCATGTCCGCGGGTTGTGGTAAACCCAAAATATGCAACATTGTTGGTGCAATATCAGCAAGTCCTCCATCATGAACCTTTACATCACCCAAACCAACCACAATCAAATTGACCAGATTTGTTGTATGTGATGTCATTGGAACATTGTTTTTATAATCCCACATTTCTTCACAATTACCGTGATCCGCAGTAACCAGTATCACACCGCCCAGTTTTAATACTGCCGGCACCAGTCGTTCTAATTGTTTATCCAAGCATTCCATGGCACGAATTGCCGCGTTTTCAACACCGGTATGTCCAACCATATCTCCATTTGCATAATTTAAAATCACGACATCAAAATTAGGTAATTCAGCAAGTAATGTATCAGTAATTTCTATTGCTGACATTTCTGGCTTTAAATCAAAAGTTTTAACATCAGGGGACGGAATCAAGATTTTCTTTTCGCCAACTAAATCTGCATTACTTTCGATATCAAAGAAATAGGTAACATGGTTGTATTTTTCTGTTTCTGCAATACGCAATTGTGTTAAACCATTTGCCGCTAAAATCTGACCCAACGAGTTTGTGTGTGTTTCATCATCCAGCAACGCAGGGCATAATTCATTTAATCCTTCGCCATATTGAGAAAAACATAAAATATGTGCATTTGTCTTTAATATTTCACGCACGATTTGGCGAGAACGATCAGACCGATAATTACCCCATACAAAGCCATCATTTTGCGTAATTTGTGTTGGTGTAATTACAGTTGGTTTGATAAATTCGTCTGTTTCGCCACGCGCATACGCGTCACGCAACGCAGTATCAATATCTGGTGCAGAATATTCAGACACCCCATTTGCAATTGCATCAAAAGCCAATGCGGTTCTATCCAGGTTTTGATTTCTGTCCATTGTATAATACCGCCCAGACAAAGTTCCAAAAAATGCACGTCCATCGTTCAGATAACTGGCCAATTGTTTTTTAATTAAATTTATAAATTCGTCAGCAGATTTTGGTGGCACATCACGTCCATCGGCAACGAAATGAATACAAACACGCAATCCTGCGTTCAACAGATATTTCATAATAGTCAATTCATCATCTATACTGGAATGAACGCATCCAGACGACATCAGCCCAGCAAAATGCACAATACCACCACCTGATTGCACAGATTTAATAAAATCATTTAAGCGCTGATTTTTTGCCCAAATTTCTTTTTGAAAACGCAATAAATATTGTTTAACAACGCGTCCAGACCCAATTGTCATATGTCCAACTTCGGAATTACCCATTAAACCAGACGGCAAACCGACAAATTCGCCATCGGCATGTAATTTTGAATGCGGATATGTTTCCAGCAATTTATCAAAGAAAGGCATATTTGCCAATGCAACAGCATTGTGTTCGGTACTGGTATTTATTCCTACACCATCCATAATGCACAGAACTACGGGCTTTTTCATCATTTTCTCCTAAAAATATCACAACCAATTATACGTATTTTCTGTTGCAAAACAACCAAAAAAATACTATAAATACCAGGAAAGATAACAAAAAACCAAAGAAGGAAAAAATGTCTGGAAAACCGTATGTACAAAACGCAATAGATGACCATATTGCACACAGAATTCAACTGCGTCGCTGTATGTTGGGTTTAACACAAAAGGATTTAGGCGACCGCTGTGGTGTATCATGCCAACAAATGCAAAAATATGAATCTGCGGCCAACCGTATATCTGCGGCACGTTTATTCCAGGTTGGTTTGGCGATGGACACACCAATATCATTTTTCTTTTCTGGATTACCGGGTCATTTACCTGATGAAACAAAATCAACAAAATCACGTCACATGTCCGAGCCAACATTGGACGATCCAATGAATAAAAACGAAACATTGGAATTGATAACATTATATTGGAAATTGTCTAATGATAAACAGCGGACAACAATAATGGATATATTGACCGCATTGGTCAGTGGGGACAAGGTTTCCGTCAAAACGGACGAACCAAAGAAATAAAAAAATAAAACCAAAAAACTGTCCGTTTGGACAGTTTTTTTAATTTTACTATTGTGCAAAACTCGCTTTTGGCATTGCCTCAACGTTTACAGATTGCTGTACAGATTTCATAGTTTCTTTTGTTTCCATAGCCGCCACTGGCATTGTATAGTAAGTCTTTGGTAGTGTTTTTGGAATATTAAAATTATTGGTTGAACCAGATGAATTACCAGAACCACCAGAACCCGATGAACTGCTACCTGATGAACCAGTGCCAGATGAACCACCAGAACTGCCGTTATTAGCATTTTCATCCAAATCAGACCCAGCTGAATTTTTCTCTGCTGTCTCGTCCTTTGGTGCCTCGGGTTGTTTTATCCCAGTTACACATTCACGATATTTATCAGATGCGAGTTTTATCCAGCATTGATCAAAAACACGTGTTGTTTTATCTTTATTTTTACCATACACCAAATCGGTTTTGTAATAAGAATCTGCCTTGGCACATTCGCCATTATTATAATATTGACCATCACCGCAAACCATACAAACACCATTGGATTTTGCGGGTCCCCCACGAACACCTGTTTCACAAAGTGTACATCTTCTCTGTGTTGCGGTAAATGCATAGCCTGGGGTTGCACAGCGATATTGCCAGCAATCGCCAACCTTGTAATAATCCAAAGATGCTTTGTTGCTTTCAAATTCTTCCTCGGTCCAACCAGCACACATTACACGTGGTGGTGGGGCAGGTTGCGTAGATGCCGGTGGTGTCTGGCTTTCTGTCCCAGAACCACTGTTGTTATTATTGTTATTATTCGAAGTATCTGTGGGTTGCTCGGTCACCATTTTTACACAATCTGTATGGGCTGCATTTTGCTTATAACCCTTGTCGCATAACAATGTTGCACGTCCCCAGTTATTTTCGCCATGAACCTTGGTTACCCAAGATTTTATACAAGTTCCACCCCAACAACCCCAATCACGTGTTCCGTAAATCCACATATGACCAGCCAAAACCCCGTGGTCCAGATATTTTTGAATTGCCAACACATGAACCCATGCACCACGCTTATTGCTGTCTGATGTGTGCTCTGACTTATCAAAAATATCGATTGTGCTGCTAATACGTTTGCTGGAACCATCTGATGTTCGCATACTGGCACGTTTTAGTGTTTTAAAATCGGTTGTTCCAACATCCGAACCATCATCTGTTTGACTGCAATTGGTACCTTTGTATCCATCACGACAAATCCATTTACAACCCACAGAATCAGTTGGCTCATAGAAATTAACCCAAATTCTGGATTGAGTATTTGTATTTCCAAATTGAACTTGGGTTGGACAGAACATTGCACCCTGGTCATTAAATTTACGTGCCATATTCAGAACGATTGCACCTTCGTCATCATATGTTCCATGACAAGACGGGGTAAAATTACTGGGATCAGAACAGCCAGCAATCAAATAATCTTGCCAACTCCATTGAATTGCTCTTTCATTATATTCCCAACCAGTCTTGATACTTGTGGAATTAGAACTGCCTGCAAAAGCAGGGAACACGACAACAGAAAACACAGTTGCCATAACAATTTCCCCAAAAAAAGCAGGCATATTAAATTTCATTGTTTATTTTTCGGTCTTTTGTAGATTGAGTATTATTCCATCAATAGCCTCATTAAATTTCACATCTGAATCACGTTTAAATTCACGCAACATTTCGATACGATTAGGTACAGATAACGTGCTATTGCCAGCAATATTTTTTGCATTTTCTAAAACAGGATCATAAGCTTCTGCTTCATCTTTATCTGATTTGAAAATACATGCTCTGTAATCACCTGGTGTCAATTTAGTCCAACATTGATCACGTGTGTTAATTGTATCTGCTTGCAGTTTATCTTTACCATATTTCATTTCTGGTTTAGTCAAAGCATATGCTGATTGACATTCGCTGCCCAATGGTTGAGAATCATCAAAATATTCACCCAAATTTGAACAATGTTTGCAAACACCAGTGCTTTCGATAATGCCACTTAAAATATCACCGCCTCCACAGCTAGCACAGGTTCTATTTGTTGCTGAAATAAAGCCCCCATTCAAACATCTATACTGTGTACAACCGTCAACAACAACATATTCTAAATTATTTTTATTGTTGTTATATTCGGTCTCGGTCCAACCTTGGCACATAGTAGTGGGTGGCAAATCACATTTTTCTGGATGCATAGGTTCACAATCTGTTTGATTTGCATTTGGCTTATAACCCTCGTCGCACAACAAATACATAGAATTTTTTCCACCAGATTCAACATAAGTTATCCATGTCTTCTCAGAATTTGTGTTTTTGGCACCAATAACACTAACCTCGGACACTAATACCCCATGTTTATACCATTCAATAATCGCTAATGTATTTAACTTAGGAACCGATGAACGACTTATTGCCGTAGAAAAAGCATTTGCACTAACTTTTTGCATTCTATCCCATTTTCTTACCATGGTTCCACGTTTAGTAAGAAAGTTAAAATCACGTTTTCCACACACAGAACCATCATCCGTTTGTAAACATTCGCGTCCTTTGAACCCCGGTTTACAAATCCAGGTACACTCACCATATTTTCTATCATGACGCATTGTCTGAACTGTCTTCGAACCATCTGCATTATTCTTAACGATAGTCCCAAAACTATCAGGACGATATAAAGAAACCGAATTATCGTAATTGAATTGAATCTGGGTTGGAATAAAACATCCGCCATAATCATTAAAATATTGTGCTATTGCCATAACAACGGCACCCTGGTTCTCAAGCGTTCCTGAACATGTTGATGAAAACTGTTCTGCAATACAATTTGTGCCGTCTAAAACAAACTTGTTTCGATCCAATGTTTTATTTGCAGTTACATTTCCATGGTTCCAATCCGCGTTTACAGTTGTAAACGCTGTTTCAATACCAGAAGCATGAACACTGGTTGTAAAAATAGCACCAGCAAACACAATAAACAAAGATCTTAATATTTTATTTGTTTGGTTTAACATAGCACACACCATTTGTATAGTAACTGTCGCCCAATAATTGACATTGTCTTTCGTACCAGGCCTCTTTGAATTCACATTCGTCTTTGTCTGGATTATATGTTGCCAATTGTTCTTCTTTTGAATCGCCAGAATTATAACTTAAACACTGACTTTTTACTGTATTCTCACAGCATTGACCCAATGATTTTGTTGCATCGTTATCATTGCCACCGAAATATTTTTGATAGAATATTCTCAAACTTGGCATTGTCTGGTTCAGTTTATCCAAAACTTCCTTGGTGTACCATACACCCTCCATTGCGATACATTTATCACGTAAATTGGATTCCAATTCTAATTGGATGCGTTCCAATTCCTTGGCAATTTCATTTGTCATCTTGGTTTCCAATGGTTCGTATGTTCCATCAGCACGTTTTGCACCACAATTTTCGTATGCATGATTCACAACCATTTGGAATAATGATGAATTATCACCTTTCTTGTAAACCCAATTACCACCAGTAACCGTATATGTTCCATCGGAATTCTTGGTTTCTTCTTGGTCGGCTGTTGTTTGCAATGCATCAATTGTTCCAAAATTACGCAAACGACATTTCCATGGATATACCTCGCCTTCTTCGGATGGGGTACATAAATCTTCCAAGAATTTCTTTACACCGTTTCCGCAACCTTCGGCAACACGGGTGTCATCAACCGCACCAACAAAGTTCAACAATGCCTGAATTCCGCAACTTTTACCTTGTTCTGGAACAACCTTGTTTGTTTTTTTGTCGATTGTACAACCAGCATTTTCATCAGAACTGGCATACAATGTCGCACAAGCCAAAACTTTGTCTTTACACATTTCGGATGATGCACGTGCCGCCAATGCCCCAGATGCCTGGGCGGTTGTATCGTCAAAATCTTTTAATTGACCACCGATGGAATCATAACATTCCTTCATTGTGGTAACACAAGACATTTTAACTTCTTCAATTTTTTCATCTTGGGCCTGGGCAATCTTGATTAACGCAGTACGTTTGAACTCTGTCCATACCTCGTCAGCATAATCACGACATGTATCCAATGCGGATTGTGCGTGTCTGCGTTTGTCGTCCAAGAATTTATTCATTTCAGAATTCTGGGTCAAAACATCAGCACTTTGACCATCCAACACGATAATCTCATTCAATTTGAACAAACGTGGAGAATAAATTGGCTCGCCAGTGGCCATACTGATATAAGCACCGGTGTAATCCAAACATTTTTCATAATTGGCACCGCATGCCATTGGATTCAACATTGCCTTTTCAACCTTGTCCAAACAATCGTTAACATCGCTGGAATTATGAGCGCGATATTCTTCCAATCTGGCCTCGCGCAAGTATTTTTCAGCAGTACGAACGGTTGATTTCACTTGTTCTGTTTTTTGATCCAATTTTTTCTGGTATGCATTACAATCTTGGGTAATTAAAATGCTGTATGCACTTTTGGTCATGTTTTTGACCGCAGAATTATCACAAGATGCACCAATCAAATCCATACATTGTGCATGTGAATTTTTGTATAACTCGGTTCCTTCTAATGTTGCCAAGTCAACACCTTCATCTTCACTTTTGAATAATGAATCGGAACTGTTGCCCCAAATGTCGCCCAAATCAGACGAGAAATCAACAGTAAATCCAGACAACGCATCCATTGAATTATTCTTTGGCTGTTCAACCTCGGACGCTTTCTTTTTACCAGATAATAAATCACCAATGCTGTTCAACATAGCCGCAGCCGCCGATGTGTCGTTTTTAATTGCCTGTTCACCAGCTGTTGCTGTGTACATTGCGTTAACCTCGGCTGCAGTTTTTGTAACCGCCTCTAAATTATTGCTTTCAAATTGAGCCAACATAGTTGTTGCGGCATCCAAAGCTTCCTCTTTATCGCGCAACATACGGAAATTATCACTGCAGAAACAACGACGATATGTTTCATTTGCACCAGCACAGAATTGATCCATACATGTATTATATGTGTCGCGGCATTTATTGTATCCTTCGCCCAATTTAGAAATATCTGAAAAGACCGCAGTTGCACGCGCACGCACCGCAGTTGCAGGAACCGCACCTGCACGTGTTGTTGATGATGGTTTTGCAGATCTGGCAACACCAGCACTGCGTGCCACAGAGTTATCTAAACCAAATGCACGTCTGATAACTTCTTCGCCAGCATTGCTGATAATGTTTCTGGCACGAGTCAAAGTTGTTTGTGCCGAACGATTCGTTACACGTGGACGTTCAGTTGTCGCAGTCGCAGAACGCGAAACGACATTTTTCGCTGCACGTGATGTTGTCGCACGTGGTGCTGTATTTGTTGATTGTCTTGTCCGCGGTGTCGTCCCAGTTGCCCGAATATGTTCGGCATTCACAGCAGAACGTGGAGCAGGGGCATTAGCCGCCATAACATCTGATGCAACAATCGCTGCAACAAATAAACCATGGAAAATATGTTTCAAATTTGTATTCACTTTATTCTCTCTTAGGTTCATTATACCATTTTTCCAACAAGCAAATCAACACCTAAAATTATTGTATTATTCGATACAACAATTCACAGCTTTCTTTACCCATTGACCCAAACGTTTAACGGTTGATTTTTCACCAGTTTCTTCAATCTTTTCTTTCTTTGTTTTCTTTGGTTCTTGGATTTTGCATTCTGCAATTGCATCATCATAAAATGCAGGCACAGATTCATGCACACCATCCAAATCAATCAAATGCATATTCAAACCCCAAAACAAAGAATATAAATCATATGCTTTTTCAAACATTGCCTTGGCATCTGCTTTTTTACCAGCACCCAATGCTTTTGTTCCAACCTCCATCAAACGCATAGATGCAGCCAACAAATGTTTTGAAATGCACCAAACCTCGCCACCTTCGACGGTGGATTTATCAACAATGCGTTCCATCAATTCTTTACGCATAGAACGAACAGTGTTTAACAAATCATAAAAACCATCTTTTTTAGTTTTTGCACCACTGAAAAAGAAATGTTCTTCCAAAGAAATCAAGTTCATCAAAGCAATAGACAAATCTTGATCAGATGACAAATCCAATGGGTTTGCCTTTTTTGCAGCATCAACTTTTTCAATCATTTCCTGCATAGATAATTTTTTCGTACTTTTCTTCATCTTTTTCTCCTAAAAACTTAAATTAACACAATGTTATTCCAATCATTGGCAACCATCTGATAATAGCCCAAAATAACAATGTGGCAATCAACAATCCGGTAAATGGCATAACCACCTTTTGAAAAGGATATTTTGCATGCCCACCATTTGCGGCCTTGATTTTTTGATACCATCTTTGCATTACAAAGAATACAACGGTTCCAACAATCGCACCCAGCAAGAATTGATCAATTCCCCACATACATTTATCGTTGAATTTTACAATTGGTGAACCAACTGGAACAAAATAAACACCCGCCAACAAAGCATAATAGGCAACAAAATTTAACACATACCAAAATATGTTTTTGATGCCTTTTTTATGTAACCAATTTGCAGTCCATGCCGCCACAGACAATGTTAAACCACCCGCCCAAATACCGGTGATAACATCTTCAACCCCCAGTAATCTGGCACCCTCCAATCCGGCACCAACCGCGACTGTACACACAGGGCATACTGCAAACGCATCGGCAACCACAGCAACACAAACGATTACTGAAAGCATAAAAGTTATCAAAAATTTTCTCATTATTTCTTCCTTTCCTTTTTTCATATTACTCTAAATCAAACAGACGGGTCAATATAATTTTTGTACCCCCCTCATGTGTGCAGAACGTGCCCTGGGGTTATTTTCTAACTCGTCATCATCAGGCACAACTGCGCGTATTGATTTAAACTGTACATCTGCGGCAACTGGCACCAGTGGATTACCAGGAACATCAGTTAAATTACGAATAATATTTTTTACAATTCTATCTTCTAATGAATGGAATGTAACCACCAAACATTTTCCATTTTTATTTAATAACTTTGGAACGACTTTTAATGCGCGTTCTATTTCACCCATTTCATCATTGACGGCGATACGTAATGCTTGAAACACAGGTGCAATATCTTTGTGATTATAAATCAAATCACGTAATTCAAATGTGGTTTTTGGTTGTGCCTTTTTAATAGCGCGTGCCAAAACCATAGATTTAGAAATATCGCCATATTCGCGCAATATTTTTGCCAATGCCACCTCGTCATATTCTGCAATTAAATCAGCCGCAGACATCCCCGCACCCGACATACGCATATCCAACGGTGCATCCATACGAAAAGAAAATCCACGTTCTGCAATATCAATTTGCATAGAAGAAATTCCTAAATCAAAAACGATTGCATCAAATTTTTCATCTAACTCATGCATTGCGGAAAAAGGTTTAGGAATAAAGCGAAATTTATCACCATATTCTTTTTCTATCTTTTGGACATCAACCAAAACATTGGGGTCACGATCAAATGCAACAACATTTGCACCCGCGGATAAAAATGCACGAGTATACCCCCCAGCCCCAAATGTTGCATCCAACACAGTGCGACCATTTAAATCGCCTAATTCTCGCAGAACAGCATTCAAAAGAACCGGTATGTGTTTCATTATTCTATTTGTACCTTTACTCCTAATGCGGCCAAATCAGATGCCGTATGTTCACCCAGTTCAACACCCCCAGGCAAAGCCATTGTTGCAATTTTATCAGCCCCATGCAGATTTAATATAATGCGGGTTGTTCCTTTTGGTAAATTGGATAATTTCTTTTTTAAATCTGGCAATACAGACCCGTTCCACACATCCAAAGTAATCTTTTTAGCGATTTTTGCGACCCATTCAGACAAAGGTATAATTGAATCCACAAATACTGAAACTCTGTCATCACGACAAGAAGATTTTCCAGATATTAAAACCAAAGATTCTTTTGATAAAGTGTTTGCAAATTGGAAAGATGACTCGCCAAATGCAACCGCATCTATATTACCGAAACTGTCGCTTGCCGCAATGGTAATCATTTCTTTGCCGGCCTTGGTTTTTCTGCGTGAGAAAGAACCGACATTTGCCGCAATTTTGACAGGTTTTCTATCGCCAACCGATGCCAATGTTGCACTGGTCGTCAGGTTTTCGCGTGCAATTAAATTTTTGTATTGGTCCAATGGATGTGCAGATATATAAAATCCCAAAGCAGACAATTCATTTTCTAATCTTTGTGCAAATGTCCAGCTTTCTGTTTTGGGTAAATTGGAATGTAATCTGTCCTCGATAACATCGTCTTGGGTCGTGTTCGAGAACAGCGACAAAGCATTTCCACTGTCTTTGCTTTTTGAAGCGTACGACAAAATCATATCTGCGTTCATAAATATTGCAGCACGATTTTTTTCCAAAGAATCTAAAACACCGACCTTGGCAAATGCCTCTAATATACGTTTGTTCATAATAGGTGCGCAACGTTTTGCAAAATCGGTTAAATTCTTGAATTTACCATGCTCATTTCTTTCTGAAATAATTGCATCTGTGGCGGTTGATCCAACCCCTTTGATAGCAGCCAAACCATAAACGATTTTTCCATCTTTGACGGTGAACAAAGATTCACTTTCGTTGATGTCTGGTGCAACAATATCAATGCCAAAATTAGATTTAGCATCATCCACGAACAAAGCCAACTGATCCGTATTATTCAAATTACTGGACATAGATGCGGCTAAAAATTCTGGGGTATAATGTGCTTTCAAGTATGCACATTGGTTCGCAACAATAGAATAAGCAATAGCATGAGATTTATTAAACGCGTATTCTGCAAACTTTTTGAATTTTTCCCACAAATCTTTGGCTGTTTCTCGATCCAATGTTCCCTGGGCTTCGCATCCATCCAAGAACAAAACCTCTAATTCAGCCAATAATTCTAGCTTCTTTTTACCCATAGCCTTACGCACGGTATCGGATTGACCACGTGTAAAGTTAGCCAGTGCTCGTGTCAATAACATCACTTGTTCTTGATAAACGATAATACCGTATGTTTCTTTTAATATGGGTTCTGCTTTTGGATGAACATATTCAATTTTTTCTTCGCCATGCATACGTGCAATAAACTGTGGAATATATGCAATAGGGCCTGGTCTGTTTAATGCATTTAATGCAGAAATTTCCAAAAAGCTGGTTGGCTGCATTTTACGCAGTGTTTGTTTAACAAACGGGGCATCGAATTGGAATATACCTTCGGTCAGTCCACGTTGCCACAATTTCATTGTTATATCATCATCTGTTGGGATTTTATCCAAATCAACATTTATACCACGTGTTTGCTGAATCAGGTTCACCGCGTGTTTCAACACAACCAAGGTTTCCAATCCCAAAAAGTCAAATTTGATAAGTCCAGTTGCCTCCAAATAATGTCCGTCATATTGGCTGGATGGTAATGGGTTGGATGGATCACGATAAACCGGTGCGATTTGTGTTGTTGGTCTGTCGCCAATCACCACACCGCATGCGTGTTGTCCTAAATTACGTATAGATCCCTCTAATTCCTCGGCAATTTTCACAACCTTGGCCATATCGGCATCGGCATTTAGAACCTCTTGCATTTCTTCAGATGATTCCACCGCTTTCTTTAATTTTTTTGTATCTGCTGGAATCAATTTAGATAATCTGTCTGATTTAGAATAGGGAATACCATAAACGCGACCAATATCACGAATGGCACCTCGGGCCTGTAAACTGCCAAAAGTAATAATACGACACACAGAATCACTACCGTATTTATCGCATATATATGCCAAAACGCGTTCAATACCAGTTGGTTCAAAGTCCACGTCGAAATCGGGCATAGAAATACGATCAGGATTCAAAAATCTTTCAAACAATAATCCGTATTTTAATGGATCAACATGGGTAATTCCCAATGCCCATGCAACAATAGAGCCAGCCCCCGAACCACGTCCAGGCCCAGTTAAAATTCCGTTTTTACGACACCACTCGATATAATCAGCAACAATTAAGAAATATCCAGGAAATCCCATACCTATAATAACACCCAATTCAAACTCGGCTTGTTCATAGTATGGTTTGGTATCTGTAATTCCATGTTCTGCAATGCGTGCGGCCAATCCGTTCATAGTGTTATCACGCAACATTTGACATTCGGTTTCAAAATCATTACCAAACTTTGGCAGCAATGGTTTTTCTTTTACATTAACCATAAAACCACAGCGATTTGCAATAATTTCAGTGTTTTCAATTGCCTCGGGCAAATCAGAAAACAATTCTGTCATTTCAGCTGTAGATTTAAAATATTGTTCCGAAGATTTACGAGAACGATTTGGGTCAATAACCTTGGTTTGTTCCAAAACGCAACCTAATGCATCGGCTGCCTCGTAATTTTCTGGTTTTGCAAAACAAACATCATTTGTTGCAACAATTGGGATATTCAAACTTTCTGCGATGCGTAAAAATTCAGGTTCAGTTTTAATTTCGTTTTCCAAACCATGACGTTGAATTTCAATATAGAATCTGTCTCCGAATAATTTTTGGAATCGTTTTGCATATTCTTCGGCCATAGAATTTTGATTGTTCAAAACAGCCATCCCCAACGGCCCAGTATGCGCACCTGACAAGCAAATCAGATTTTTTGATAAAGGTTCCAATTCATCAAAAGTAATATATGGTCCCAAATGATGATTTTCTGTTCTCATATACATAATACGAGTCAATTCGCACAAATTCAAATAACCATCATGATTTTGAGCCAACAAAACAATTTTCGATAAAGAAGATTCACGTAATACTTTTGGGTCAGCGGTATGTTGATTTAATGTGATTTCAATACCGATAATAGGTTGCAATTTATTTGCAGGCATCACATCGGATAATTCTGCACATCCGGACATCATATTGGTATCTGTCAAAGCGCATGCTGTCATTTCATTAGCAATGCACAGTTCCGGAATACCAACTAAAATTCCCGCTTTTTTATTTGCACCGACTGATATCGTGCTGGCACCGACCGATATCTTGGAATGCAAACGCAGATGAACAAAACCACCCATTTCCTTTACCTTTCCACGACAAAATATTAGTGTAATTTACCACAACAATTTTTATATTTTAATCCAGAACCACATGGACACAATGCATTACGGCGAACATTCGCATCGCCATTTAATGCAGCATCATGAGCAGCGCGTTCCTTATCAGTTGCGTTCACATCTTCGCGGGTCAGTTCCATACGGCAAACGTATGACACAGACATAATTTTAAAGTTATTGATGGTATTTCTAAACAAATCCAATGCTTCGCGTTTATATTCATACAAAGGATTGCGTTGAGCATAACCGCGCAAACCAATAGCCATCTGCAAATAATCCATTTGTTGTAAATGGCGTTTCCATACGGTATCCAATGCACCCAACATCATTTGTCTGGTTGCCATTTGCATCAATTCAGGACCATATTTTTCTGCCTGTTGATTATAGCGGTGCAGGGCCAAATTATTCAATGCCTCGTATGCTTTGCGTTCTGTGATTTCTTCATCAGTTTTCCAATTTTCGATATCAGTAATATCTAACGCAAAACTTCTTAACATTGCATCATGAATTCCCTTGGTATTCCAATCCAAAGGATGAGATTTCTCGGCAATATTATTTTCGCAAATCATTTCAACGACATCACCAATCATCTCTTTTGCCAAGCCAGACAAATCTTTGGAAGTCATCAAATCATCACGTTGTTTATAAACCACAGTTCTTTGCTCGTTCATAACATCGTCGTATTTCAGCAACTCTTTACGTGCCTCGAAATAACGTGCCTCGACGCGTTTCTGTGCCTTTTCTAATGCCTTGGTAATCCAAGGGTGAGTAATGGCTTCGCCTGTTTTCAATCCCAATGTTGTCAACATAGTATCTAAACGAGCAGCACCAAATATTCTCATTAAATCGTCATCCAATGCCAAAAAGAACTTGGAATCACCAGGATCACCTTGACGTCCAGAACGACCACGCAACTGGTTGTCGATACGTCTGGATTCGTGACGTTCTGTACCAATCACATACAAACCGCCAGCATCCAAGACCAACCTTTTATTTGCCTCGATTTGATCGTAAATTTCTTTCTTTTTTTGTTCAAAATCAGGTGCATTTTCATCCAACTCGGCAATCAGCGCCTCGGCATTACCACCCAATTTAATATCGGTTCCACGACCAGCCATATTAGTAGCAATTGTAACCGCCCCAGGCGCACCTGCCTGTGCAACGATTTTTGCCTCGGACTCGTGGTGTTTTGCATTCAAAACTGCTGGGTTGATATGTAATCTTTCACGCACCAAAGCCGCCAATTCCTCGGATTTTTCAATAGAAACCGTTCCAACCAACACTGGCTGTTTGCGTTCGACACACTCTTGAATTTGTTTCAATATAGCATCGTATTTTTCCTGTTTGTTACGATAAATTTCGTCATGATGATCAACACGTGCCACCGGACGATTAGTAGGAATCGAAACCACGCGCAACTTGTAAATTTCTTCAAATTCTGCGGCCTCGGTCATTGCGGTTCCCGTCATACCAGACAAAATTTCATACAAACGGAACAAATTCTGATAAGAAATGCTGGACACCGTTTGATTTTCAGGTTGCACTGTAACATGTTCTTTGGCTTCGATTGCCTGATGCAGACCACGACCAAATCTGCGGCCTGTCATAACACGACCTGTAAATTCATCAACGATTAAAACTTCGCCATTACGAACTACATAGTTCACATTTTTTTGATACAGATGATGTGCCAACAAGGCCTGTTGAATATGCATCACCAATTGTGCGTTTTCAGCAGCATACAAATTATCGCCAACCAACAGCCCAGCTTCTTTCAACAATCTTGTTGCATTATCGACACCAGTTTCAGTCAAAGTAACATGTCTGTCTTTTTCGTCTTTTTTGAAATCTTCGGGCTGCAACTTTGCAACAACGGCATCGACACTGTTGTACAAATCACTAACATCTTCGGATGGACCAGAAATAATCAACGGAGTACGTGCCTCGTCGATTAAAATACTATCGACCTCGTCAACAATAGCATAGAACAAAGGACGCAAAACCTGTTGTTCCTTGAAAAACTTCATATTATCACGCAGGTAATCAAATCCTAATTCAGAATTTGTAACATATGTAATATCGCAATTATACGCAGCGCGTCTTTCTTCGTCAGACATATCGTGCTGAATAATACCGATTGTCAAACCTAAAAACTTGTACACTTGACCCATCCATTGAGCATCACGAGATGCCAAATAATCGTTCACAGTAATCAAATGCGCGCCTTTGCCATACAATGCTTTCAAATACAAAGCCAATGTTGCGACCAATGTTTTACCTTCACCAGTTTTCATTTCAGAAATCTGGCCATTGTTCAAAACCATACCGCCAATCAATTGGACATCGAAATGGCGCAACCCTATGGAACGCTTGGCTGCCTCACGCACGACGGCGAACGCATCTGGCAAAACAGACTTTTCTTTTTCGCCATCAGCCAACCGCTTTTTCAATATTTCTGTTTGTGCGCGTAATTCCTCGTCGCTCATTGCGACATATTTAGGTTCCAAATCGTTTATCAGGGAAACTGTCTTGTCATAAGATTTAACAATTCTGTCGTTTGCTGAACCCAACAATAATTTAATAATATTCATCACCCATTCCTTATTTTTTATCACAGTATTTATAGCAATTTTATATTTTGCGGTCAAGCCACTTTATGATATAATTTATAAAGAAAAATAAACAAGTGTATCAGGTATAAATTTTTTATATTATGGGGGAAAAAATGCACGAACAAGTTGTAAAAAACTTAAAAACAGACGACATAACCAGCGAGGTTTATGTGATTGCACCGACACAAATGGAATATATTGCGACATTGATTGGAAATACCGTCGCAGACAGTATGAACATGCGTGCATTTTCGCCAAAAATTCGCAGTATCGCGATGTTGGCATTGCAAAAGGCATTAAAATCTGCGAAACACATGGGCGAAGATAAATAACCCAAATTGAAATAATCAGTTGATTTTTTGGAAAAATATAATAAAATGCGTGCATGTTTCAGGTGGACGAAGCATAGCCGTCATAAACTGGCGGAGGAAAGTCCGGACTGCATTGGGACGCATAGTGGCTAACGACCACGCGGGGTGACCCGACGATCAGAGCAACAGAGACGAGCCGATTAAGTTCGGAATGAAACGAGGCAATCTCTATGTGCAGCAACTCCAAAAAGGTTCTTTGCTCGGTCCCAGAGCGATAAAGAACGGGTAGGGGGCTTGACACTTTGCGGTAACGCATTGTGCAGATTGATTATGCTTGCTACCACACATGTACCATATGAATGCCGTCAATCTATGGTTCACATCGTGTGGCAGAACAGAATCCGGCTTATATGTTCACACTGACATACGGCACTATTATCGCATCATCTCGATGCGATCTTTTTTTATGTCATTGCAAGCGAAACAAGTGGTGGACGCATAGCGGGCGGGGTAATTGTGATAAGCCTTCCTATTCATCCCCCAATAAAACCCAAAAACGCCCTAAATCTCTTTTGGGCGTTTTCTTCGTTTGGTTGAAACTTTTAGTAACAATTCATATTAATGCGCACTATCGTCATAGATGTAATATGTCTTGTTATTATACAATGTCTTGAATGCGTTTGTTGCACCGTTTGACATATTGATTGTTGACGTACTTTCGGACATATTTCCAAAGAAGTCCGCCACACCGTCACTATCCATATCGATCTTTAATGATGGTGTTGTCTTTTGGCTAGAGCGCAAATACAACACATTCGAACCGATATGCATCTTGCGTCCACAGTCCGATGCCTCGTCTGCGCCGGCACCAAATCCAATAGTTGTTAAACCTGTTGAGCATTGTCCTCTGGCTGTACTGGTGCTGCCATAGTTGACCAAGTGAGATGCCTTGTAATAACCCGCACCAACATTTGCACATGACTGGGTGGCTGTTGCAACATAAGTACCCGCACCACAACTGATCTGGCATTGAGTATTCTGTGCCTTACCATTTGATGTATTTGCTGTATATCCAGTTGGGCAACTTGAACAGCTGCTTGTTGTGTTACGGCCACTGACTGTTCCGCCATAATATATTGCTGCTGTGGATCCGCTGAATGTTGCACCTGTACATTGTGTCTGACCAGCACCAGCTGTGGCAACCTTGTATCCAGCTGTCAAATTCAAGTAACAATCATTGATGCTTGTTGAATTTGCAGCTGACTTTGTATACTTGCTGCTTGTTGCAGTTGAACATGATGTTGCTGTCGATACACCTGCCGCACAATAACTATTTGCTGGACATCCAGAATTACCACCATATGTCAAGTGGGTTGAACTATGTGTACCACCGTAATAGATTGTTGTACCACCCGCACAGAAATCACCAGCCAAGCAATTTGTTTCCCCGGCACCCGCTGTCGCAACATACTTTGTTGCTGTTGTGGTCAAGTAACAATCATTTTCTGAACCAGCACCAGCCGCAGTATTACCATAATTTGTTGGACATGTTGAACGATCTGCTGTGCCACCATAGTTAACAGTTGTTGCTGGTGCATAATAACCACTGCCAACCGCTGTACATGTTCCACCAACTATACCAATATCAGACCCTGCGGTAAACCCTGTATCTGTCAAGAATCTACCAGACACCAAATCTAACATACCCAACTTACTATCACTATTACGACGAACTGGGATCGCATCAAATACTACAACATCGTTATCTTTGATTGTGAATCTCTTGTATGCAACCTTAGCCTTTTGACTAAAACTACTTGTTGTATGATTACAATACAAAGCAATCGTATTTATCTGATTTGTTGGTGCGGTTGAAGTCGCACTTCCAACCTGAGTCCCATCTTTCTTCAAAGTTATAGCACCATTGGCACTCACGTTCAAAATCCAAGTATGGAACGCACCATCTGTTGATGAATAACCGACACCACTACCATGAACGGACCCTTGCCATACACCTCTGCCACTTCTGCTACCATACAATATTCCAGCAAACAAACGAGTTTGTCCATTCCAAGAAATCGGTGTTGTGTTTTCTGCACCAAACAATGTTGTTGAACCAGATGTGTCATTATCTTTACCTACCCATGTGTATTGGTTAGCATTTGAAGATAACTTAATACCAGTATCCAAACATTGTGCTCCTGTAGATTCCAAATAATCTAACTGTGTGTACACACCACTTGCAATATATTTACCTGCGTCACAGCGTACCTGACATTGTGATGCCGATGATTTTCCTGTGGTTGAATTATATGAATATCCGTCTGGACATGATGAACATGCACTTGTTGAACCATAATTCACCATATGTTGTTCTTTAAAGTATGCTGCACCACATGTGTTCCAATTAGCACTTGTTTGATTGGCTGTGCCAATGTAATGTCCACCGGCAACTCTAATCTTACACTGTGTATTTGCTGTCTTACCGACCATTACATCAGCATCATATCCACTTGGACAGTTGTTTTGAACACCGCTTGCGCACCATGTTGCACCTGTACATATTGATTGACCTGTACAATTATTGTTGCTGGTGCATCCGGTTGTATAATAACCACTGCTTACTGTACTGCAACTTGCTGCACCCGCGGCACTGTACTTTGTACGGCCTGTGCAATTACTGCAACTGCTTGTTGAACCATAATTCACAGTATGTGCCGCTTTATATGTTCCGGCAACGCATGTACCCCAATTGCTGCTGTTTTGACCTGATTCACCAACATAATGACCACCACTTACACTAATCTGACATTGTGTATTCTCACTCTTTCCAGATTCAGTATTTGCCGTATATCCACTTGGACAATTCGAACAACTTGTCGCTGTACCACCGGCACTGAATGTCGCCCCTGTACATTGTGAACATGTCGCATTTGCCGTATTGTTATCCACAATTATGGAACCTGCATTCGCTGTTACTGCGTATGTACTTGTCTGCCATCCGCTACTTGTGTAACTTGCGGTGTTGCTTGTCTTTGTCGTGCAATATGTTGGTAATGTTGGTGTTGGTGCAACATATCTACATGTTGTCGCTGCATTATATGGACTTACTGAACTATATGACCCACCTGTAACACTTACACCACTTAATGCACTACACTGTTTGCAACTTGTCTGGTTAGCACCATCTGTATAGCATCCACTTGTTGCCGCAGCACATGTTGGGCTTGCTACATCGTTAGATGTAATGTATCTTCCAGCTGCTGATGTTACATGGAATGTTGGTGTTGGCCATGCTGTTCCACTATAGGTCATTGTATTAGAAGTAATACCACTACAATTAGCTGGTGCACTTGATGGTGTTGGTGCTGTGAACTTACATGCTGTATTCGCTGTTGAACCAGCTTCTGAACTAAATGTTCCAGATGTGTAGCCACTTGGATATCCTAAACTGCTACATGCAGGACATGTATTGCCACTCTTATAGTAGTTAGCACTACACCCAGATGTTGTACACAAGTTGGTCATTGTGTTGTTGCTGCTGTTCCAGCTTGTTGTTGCCCAGCCAGCTGATCCGCTAATCGCAGAACAATCTGTACATGCACTTGCTGATGTTGCTCCGGCTGTACTGGTCTTACCATTACCGCATGCTGTACATGCTGATGCACCAGATGTACTATATGATCCAGCTACGCATGATGTTCCAGTATAACTTGTTGTTGTACCACCA
>CAMHTQ010000009.1 GCA_946188105.1 uncultured Alphaproteobacteria bacterium
AAAACAATGTATTATTGGAACGGTTTATAACACTTACTTATTTGAAAAAATATATCAAGAGCAATTATTCAGTTGCAGAAATTGGTGCAGGTATTCGTGCATATTCACCAGAATTGATCAAATTAGCAAAGTATGTTTTGGCTGTAGATTTGTTTCAAGAAAATTTGGATAGGTTATCAAAACAAATTAAAAGTAATAATTTTGATACATTATGTGCTGATATTTTGAATTTGAAATCCATAAAATCTGAAAGTTTTAATATTGTGTTTGTAAATGGTCCAATGTCACATTTATTTAATAAAACCGAAAGGAATCAAGCAATTAAAGAATCCATCAGAATATGTAAGAAAGGTGGTTTTGTATTATTTAATTATCTAACAAATACACCGATAATTTATCGGTCTGGATTGATAAAGGGTGATAATAGTGCTTTTACAAAGTATAATAAACGCACTGAAAAAGACATATACGCAACATATTTCGTAAATGATTTTAATAAGTTAATCCCAAAAACAAAATTGAAACATGTTTGTGATATATCTTTGGATGGTATGTTTGAAATATTAAAAGAATACACAAACAAATTAAATAAATCTGAATTTAATAAAATAAAACAAATGCAATTGGAAATAGCAGAACGTCCAGATATGATTGGTTGTTCAAGTCATGTTATAAGTATTTATAAAAAGTTATAAATATTTACCAACGAACATAGTAAACACGAACCCTTTTTATTTTGGCAGGGCCAGATTAATATTCGAACTGCTATAGCTCTACACTATGCAGAAATCCTAGATAATTTAGATTTGTTAGAAGAGTTTATCAACGATTTGAAATATGAAAACAACTAAATTTTTATTTGCTAAAACCTATCATAATTACTATTATTCAAATGAAAGGAGTCAAAAATGAAAACAACAATCATAGTAGCAATCGTAGCAATTTTGGGAATACTTGGTTATTTCCTTATACCAGGCAACAAATGGGACAATGTATTTCCAAAAAACCCAAATGTAGTTATGCAAAAGGTTCATTTTCACAACAGATACGGAATTGAATTGACTGGTAATTTGTATATGCCTAAAAATAAAACAGCGGAAAAGATGCCAGCAATCGCAGTATCTGGTCCATTTGGTGCAGTTAAAGAACAATCTTCTGGTTTATATGCACAAGAAATGGCGTCTCGTGGATTTATAACTTTGGCATTTGATCCGTCATTTACTGGTGAAAGTGGTGGCAAAGTTCGTTATGTTGCATCCCCAGATATAAATACCGAAGATTTCTCGGCCGCTGTTGATTATTTGGCAAATCGCAAAGATGTTGATGCTGATAAAATCGGTATTATTGGAATCTGTGGTTGGGGTGGAATGGCAATCAATGCTGCAGCAATGGATACCAGAATCAAAGCAACTGTTGCATCAACCATGTATGATATGACCAGAGTAACTGCGAACGGTTATTTTGATGCTGATGATAATGCCGATGCACGTTTTGCAAATAAAACTGCATTAAATACACAACGCACAGTTGACTATAAAAACGGCAAATATGAATTGGCAGGCGGTGTAGTTGATCCATTACCAGAAGATGCACCACAGTTTGTCAAAGATTATTATGCATATTACAAAACACCACGTGGCTATCATAAACGTTCATTGAATTCAAATGGTGGATGGAACAAGACAAGTAGTTTGTCATTCATCAATATGCCACTTTTACAACGTGCAAACGAAATACGCAGTGCTGTATTATTGGTTCATGGCGAAAAAGCACACAGCCGTTATTTCAGCGAAGGTGCCTTTGAAAAACTGAAAGGCAACAATAAAGAATTGATGATTATCCCTGGTGCAAACCATGTTGATTTATACGACAATATGGATGTCATACCATTTGATAAATTAGAACAATTCTTTAAGACAAATTTGAAATAAAAGGAATCATAAAAATGAAAAAATCAACAATTGCTGTTTTGGGAGCTGCCGCTGCGGTGGCGGCTGGGGTTGGTATACATTATGCAACGGCATCAGATGATGTGCCAGTTGTATATTTTACACGTGATATTTCACCTGCTGGATTAGTAAAGGCTTATCATGCGTTGGATTGGAAACCAACAGGTAAAGTCGGTGTAAAGATGAGCACTGGTGAATCTGCAAAAACAAATTATTTGCGTCCTGAACTTATCAAAGATTTGATCGCAGAACTGGACGGCACAATTGTTGAATGTAATACTGCATATTCTGGTAATCGTAATGATTCCAAATCTCATTGGGCAGAAATCAAGAAACGGGGTTTTTTGGATGTTGCTCCCGTTGATATTATGGACGAAGAAGGTTCAATGTCGTTACCAGTGAAAGATGGTAACAGATTGACCGAAAACTATGTTGGAACGCATTTCGCAAATTATCAATCATATGTTGTTCTATCGCATTTTAAAGGACATCAAATGGCGGGCTTTGGTGGTGCGTTGAAAAACATATCCATCGGCTTCGGATCAAGCATGGGTAAAGCGTGGATTCACAGTGGTGGAACATCCAAAGACAACCCATGGGGCGGTGAGCAAACTGCTTTCTTGGAATCCATGGCAGACGCATCCAAGGCGGTCACAGATTATGTAGGTCGGGATAAAATGGTGTATATCAATGTATTGAATCGTATCAGTATCGATTGCGATTGTAATGCAAACCCAGCCGAACCAGATATACATGATATTGGTATTTTGGTATCACGCGATCCAGTTGCCGTTGATCAAGCGGGTATAGATATGGTATCTGTTGCCGATGGGAATCAAAAACTGATGGAACGCATAGCTGACAGAAACGGTCTGCATACATTAGAGGCAGCTGAAAAAATCGGTGTCGGTTCGCGTAAATATAAATTAGTTGATTTAGATGAACAATAAAAAGGATACAAAATGAAAATACTTGTGTTAAATGGCAGTCCAACACCAAACGGCAATACTGTTGCGTTGGTAAATGCCTTCAAAGAGGGTGCAGAATCAAAGGGACACGAAGTCAATGTTATAGATGTCGCACACAAAAAAGTAAATGGTTGTATGGCGTGTAATTTCTGCAAACGCAACAATGGTCAATGCGTTCAAAAAGACGATATGCAAGAAATATATCCGTTGATTCAAGATGCCGATATGATTGTGTTTGCATCACCAATTTATTATTTCATTATGTCAGCACAATTGGAATCTGTTATACACCGTTTCTATGCCATCAATCATCCTGAGAAAGCAAAGTATAGTGCATTGTTGTTGTCGTCTTATTCACCAAATGTTTATTCCGGTGCAATCGCACAATACAAAGATATGATTGGTTATATGGGCATGACCGATAAAGGTATTGTGACAGCAGATAATTCCACAAATAAAACACCAGCAAAATTAGCCGAAGCAAAGGCACTTGGCGAAAGTTTATAAAAAGGAAAAACACATGAAAAAATTATTATCTGTTTTAATGTTGGTCTGTGCGGTATTCACAAATGCCAGGGCCGACGACAATAAAATCTTGGTCGCGTATTTCAGTGCCACCGGAAACACAAAGGCTGTTGCATCAACTCTGGCAACCGCAATAAACGCCGATTTATTTGAAATTGTTCCGGAACAACCGTATACCAGCGAAGATTTGAATTGGCAAAACAACCAAAGCCGTACTTCCATTGAAATGGGTGACAAAAGTTCAAGGCCAGCGATAGCATCAAAAATAGAAGACATATCACAATACAATATAGTTTTTGTTGGTTCACCAATCTGGTGGGGTCGTGAACCATCCATTATGGATACTTTCATTGAAAGCTATGATTTTACTGGCAAAACAATTATACCATTTGTCACATCAGGCAGCAGTGATATCGGTGATTATGGGGCAAACCTGCAATCATTGACACCAAATGTAAAGGTCCTGACTGGCAAACGTTTTCCAAACAATGTTACATCAGAAGAATTGAAAACTTGGGCTGATGAACAAATGCAAAAAGGGTTATAATGTCTTTATAGTTCGTAAATTTGCAAAACGGCATGTGTTTTCAACACCTAACTTACGAACCAACGCAATTCACGAGCTAATGACTTGCACGATTTGTTGTCGTTAGAGAAAGAAATAAAATTGTTTTTACAGATTTTGTGATATAATAAACCTTGAACAAACAAAGGAAAACTATGAAAAAACTTTTATACATCGCTTGTGTAGTTATACTATCTGGTTGTGCAGGAACATCTAAGGATGGTGAGCAGTGTTTTGAATTTCAAACATTTGAGGTATTACAAGGTTTAGAAAAGGGAGCCCTTGCATACGAATGCCCTTGGTATGAATCTTTATGTTTTACTAGACCAGTTGTTCATATTACTAGTCCTAAAGGTGTAGATTATTATGACGAACAAAAAGTATCATCTACTTCCACTACATGTTGGATTCAAGATGGTGTATATCGTTATACAAACAAACAAGATACTATGAAAACCGTGCCAAATTTAAAACTAGTTGAAAAACAATAATATAAAAAGTTCGTAAATTGGTAAAACGGTGGTGTTTTTTATTACCCAACTTACGAACTTGTAAAAGCATTAGAAAACAAAGAAAAAATCACCCATTCGGGTGATTTTGTTATTTTTGGCAGCCCCACTCGGATTTTTCTCGCCCCCTCGATACACAATAATAAAAATCTATAAAAACTCGTCATAACAGACCCCGTTTTTATGATTTTTCTAATTGTGTATTCTCGTATTGGTCATGCGCTGCGCTCTGACCGATCCCGGTTCAAATCCGGGAACAACCATAAAGAATGAAAAAAACACCACACAAGGTGGTGTTTTTTTATTCTTGGCAGCCCCACTCGGATTTGAACCGGGATTCTCGCCTTGAAAGGGCGGTGTCCTAACCATTAGACGATGGGGCCAAAACTTTCGCAAATTGCCGACAAATTTTATATAAAAAATTTCCTGTTGTCAAGTATTTTGCTGAAAAAGTATCGCCCCACCTTGTTATTTTAACGTTCTGGGCACCTATTTTGTGGAAACATATCCGCAAATTCGTCTGCGGATGTGTTTGTCGCAGTTAATACTTTTGATATCGTTTCCATGGATAACCAACGTGGCTGACCATATTTTGATGCACGTTTGGATTTGTTAAATGTTGTCGGATCTAAACCACTGGCTCGGGCAAGACCACTGCATGTCATATTGTTTTTTCGAGCAAGTATTTCGATAGCATTCCATAAATCTTGATGAGTAAACATTTATTCCTCCCACTGTTGATTTTGCTATCCGTCAACAATAGGTATTTTAACAAATCATCAGGGATTTATTCAATCAGACCTAAATCCTATTTGGATGGGGTTATTTATTTTTTGTGTAATTACATTTTGGATAATTTGAACAGCCTAAAAATTCGCCATATTGACTGTGTCTGGATACCAAACGGCCACCACAACGTGGGCATATTCCAGACGCAATCTTTCTGTTTTTTTCCGCCACAGATTTTTTTACATCTTGGATGTGTTGGCGATTTGAAACTTCTTTATATGTTTTTAATTTTTTGATGCGGCCGGCAATTTCGTTCACCTGGGCCACAGTTAATTTCACATCGCGATAGCATTTTATTCTGCCTGCGACCTGGGTTGTATAAACAACCGGAACCGGCATTTGTGATAATAATAATCTGCCACGAACAGAAAATACTATGATGGATATAAACTTGCTGGCGGGCAAATTTAATTTGTGACACAGTGCGTTTATGTGGCCTTGGTTTTGAATAATTGGGTTAAAGAATTCATAATTGCGGCCATGATAACTTTTTATCCAATTTTCTGATTTATATTTTCCGATAATGTTGCCTTGGATATTTTTAGTTTCTATGACAAAAATGCCGTATTGAGATACAACAATATGGTCGATTTGGGTACTGCCCCGCCCTGTTTTCACCATAACATCATTAAAAACGATATATTTATTACTGGGTAATGTTTTCAAATGGTGCGCAACGGTGCCTTCACCAAAATTGCCTTTGAGTGGGGCGCTGAAAGCCACCCACATTAAAAACAATACAGCAAAAGCAATAGCGAAATCCATAATTTGCACTCTTTTGTTATAATTATATCATATAAAATGCAAAAAAGTAACCCATTGGCAATTTTACATTTGCGTTAGTAAAAAAATAATATATAATAGAGCCGTTGACAGTTTCGGATGGTTGGCAGAGCGGTCGAATGCGACGGTCTTGAAAACCGCTGACGGGGCAACTCGTCCGGGGGTTCGAATCCCTCACCATCCGCCAGTAAAATTAAACATCCCGCGGTAATCCCACGGGATGTTATTTTTCTCCCCGTTTCCGGCGGTTTTGAGCTGCGACATTACCAGTGTATATCACCAAATTTGCCCAATCTGACGAAATCTTAACACCTTATATACCTTGTCTGTTTTTGCAGAGGCACTTATCTTGACTTTAAACTTTAAATTTCTAATATTGTTGTAAATAATACAAAACAGAGGTTTAGAATATGTTTAGTAACACGAATGATCGTACTATTCATTTTACAGGTGGTAATGTTGCAAATGTAAAACTAACAAACAGTGAGATCAAAATACACCAAGATTTTGACCTGTCAAAAGACACAAAATTTAGTATGCGTACTTTATTATTGTTATGTGTATTTTGTATAGGTGTTTTTGGGTTTGGTTTAAATCCGCTCTTTTTTGGCTATAATTTAAGTACAAACTACAGGTGTTTCGTTATATTTTGTCTTTTTGTTTTGCTTGGCCAAGCTTTTATAGCTTGGTTTCAATATAGCTTAAATAAGGATAAATTAAAAAGATATTTATGGTTACAAAAACAAGAAATAGAACGATTGCGAACTGCAAATAATCATGCCAAAACAAATCTTGATAATTTTTATAAAAATAAACTTGAAATTTTAAAACAGCCTTTTCCTCAAATTATATTGAATCAGAAGGTGACAACAGAAGCTCAGGTTAATGAAGTATTAAAGCCAATATTAAACGAACATAAAAAACAATACGATTACTCGATGGGAGAGCTAAAAGAAGCCAAAACGATTTACAGAAATTCTAATATGGTTTACAAATGGATTAATGGTTATATTGCAGCAACTTTAACAATTATTGCTGTCATATTAGGTGTATTTTCGTTTATTTATAATAATTCAATCGCAGATAAATTTTTTAAATCCACCAGTGAGATGCAGTATTTATCAATAAACATTGAAAATATTAATCCAATTTGTTTAATAAAATAATTAAACCATAAATATATTGTCTTGAATTTTAAAGTCATTGCTTCGTGATGCTTTATCTAAAATATCTCTAACGGAAATATTTAATTTTCCTTTTAATAGTTTATTCACAATATTCGGGTTGAGATATGAAAGTGCTAAATATTTATAGAACAACCGTGGTGAAGTACGAGCTTCGTGTATAACATTATCCACATTACCATCTTGTTCATATAACTCCCTGTATTTCCATGCGGTTGCGAAGGCTTTCAAAATTAAATGATTATTGTCGGTGACATTTAACAGCCCAGTTTTACCATCAATATACCCGTTTCTATACAACCCCTATTTTCAGATAGTCAGTAGGTTGCTTGATTTTACAAAAAATTAAGTTATTATAAAGGCAAAAAGGTGTAAAAAATGTATCATTGGGAAGAACGTTATCAATTTGAATGCCCAACTGGACGTTTTGTACAAGGCGAATATTACCAGATCAATCGCCGTGGATATTCTGTAAATATGAAATATATAGGCAGTGTTTCTACGAAATATACTGGCAAAACAGCGGATTTATTTTATGGTATGCACGATGGTGGTATCAACAAAGGAGAGCTATTATATTTTGCATTGATGAATGGAAAATATGCCTGTTCAGAATATCCCGGAAAAGCTCTACAAAAACTATGGTCTGGGAAAACCAATAAATTACATGGCATATATCATATTGTAAACAATGGCAAGGTACGCGTTTAATTCGTATTTAGGTATGGGAAAGTTAGCAATATAATTCTAGTCCGCCAGGAAAAACTAAACACCCTTTTGGGTGTTTTTTTTTATTTGTTTTTATGCTGATATGTGTGGTACATTTGTATCGTTTAAGTTCCAAAGGAAATTTACTATGCCAAATGTTATAAAAATAATTAAACAATCTTTTGAAAACTTGAAAAATACCAGATTTTTTGTGTCCGAGGCCGATTTTCAACATTCGTTGGCTGTTGAACTAGAAAAATCTTTTGCAGATTATCCAGAAATGCAGGTGTTTTTAGAATTTCCTGTTATGAAAGATGGGCAGAAAATATACGTCGACATTATGGTTTTAGACAACAACCATAAAAAATTATGGCCAATTGAATTAAAATATAAAACCCTATCTATACCGTCTGGAACAAAATTTCAAAATACAAATATCGCTGTAAATCAAATATTAAAAAACCAATCTGCCCAAGATTTAGGTGGCTATGATTTTTGGAAAGACATTAACAGAATTGAATATTTGGTTGGTAAAGGAATTGCTGTTTCTGGGGTTTGTATATTTATCACAAACGACAAATATTATGTGGATGGTAAATATTCTAAACAAACCCAAGCATTTAATTTTCGACTGGGCAAAGAATTACACAAGGCTGGAAAGCGTGATTGGAAAAATGTTGATGCAGAATTGTCTCCGTCATATATCAAAAAGCATCCGGGATTTCGTATAAAAAATAATTATAATTTTGTTTGGCAGTCATTTTTTACTTTTAACGAAGATGTAAAAAACAACCGTTTTGATGCATTATTTGTAGAGATTCCACCAAAAACAAAATAAAAATTTTATTCATATTTTTATTGTGTTTTTGCATTTATCATACGACAGTTTTGGTCGTATGAATCACAGTTTTATTTTGACTGGCATCCCCTTTATTTATACAATGTGTATGTGTTTGGTGAAAAAGTTTTTATTTCTGGTTTAAAAAATAAAAATTTTTTTTCGTATTTATATTAATTAAAGAGAGTAAAAATTATGAGAATTTGTATATATCGGGGAACAAATGAAATTGGTGGAAATTGTATTGAGTTGTCTGAAAACAATACAAGAATTTTGATGGATTTGGGTTTGCCTTTGGTTTCTATGGAACAAGATTTACCTTTGAGCGAATATAAAATCCCCTGCCCTGGTTTGTATGCTAACGAGGAACCGACAGTTAATGCAATTTTTATAACACATAATCACCCGGATCATTATGGATTATTGCCTTTAATCAACCCGTCTATTCCGGTTTATATGTCGAAAACATTGCATGATATATTGAAAAAAATTCAACCTTTATTACCTGGGGATTTTGATATTTCTCATCTGGACATTCATGAAATCGCACCAAATGAAACTGTAAAAATTGGTGATTTAACTGTTACTGCACGTCCCGTAGATCATGCACCTGCGGCATCTGCATATGAAATTTCAAACGGTAAAAAACGTGTAGTTTATACTGGTGATTTGCGATTCCATTCTAATCAAAAATGGAAATCATGGGCTTTGGCAGAAAATGCCACTAATCCAGATTATTTGTTAATGGAGGGAACCAGAATTTCCAGAGCCGAAGCACATGAAAAATATCCAACAGAAAATGCGGTATGCCAAGCTATGACTGATTTATTAAATAATTCTAAAAAATTGAGTTGGATAACTTGTTCTTCACAAAATCTGGACAGAATGGTTTCTGTTATCAAGGCGTGTTATGCGTCTGGGCGGACATTTGTTATTGATCCATATACGGCAGCATTATTTGATATTTTTCATGAATCTTTTAAATCTGTTCCAAACGTAGATATGTTGTCTTGTATACGTATTTATTACGGCACCAGTGAAAGCATTGCTAACAAAATGAAAAATGCCGGAATTTTCTATACCCATGCGGTAAAAAAAATTACAAAAGAAGAAATTGCTGCGGCACCTGAAAAATTTGTATTAAAATACAATTATAATTTATCTGAATGGCTGTTAAAAAATGGTTTATCAGATTATAATTTTATTTATTCTATGTGGCATGGATATTTAACCCGTCAACATACATGGGATAAACACAAAGGGCATTTGGTTGAAATTCATACTTCTGGGCATGCTGATATTTCTGATTTGCAAGAATTCGTAAAACGGATTAAGCCAAAGCAAATTATCCCTATTCACACCGAATGTAAAAATGACTTTCAAAATATATTCGGGATGTCTACAATGGTTTTAAATGATAATGAAATAAAGGAGTTGTAAAAATGGCAAGAGCATTAAAAGAAAAATTGTTTAATCGATTTAAAGAAGATGGCAATTTATTTAATCTGACATTGGTATTACAAAAAATGCCTCAGTTTATGTTAAATTTGCGTGAAAATTCCGCAACGGTGTATTACAAATGTTTGCGTTTAATAGAAATTAAACTGGATGGGACATTTGATGTTACTGCGGAATATCTGATACCAGATATAAACAAAGACAAAACTTTATCCAAAGAACAAGTAAAACAACAATTGGATGAAAATAAAAAACAATTCTTGTTGGATAATGATTTTGCGAATTTCAGTGAAAAACAATGGATGGATTTTTTGACATCTATGGCTTGTAATATTGATATTTGGAGATTTGAACACAGCGAAAAAACCGAAAAAGAAATCCAACAAAGAATGGCTATGGAAAATAATTATTTCGGTGATGCTGATGCAACAGATTATTTTATTGTTGATACAGAATATACTGAAAAAGGCGAATCTGGTCGTTTTGATGCAATTGCGTTGCATTGGTCTCGTAATATGCGTAAGGTCAAAGATTATCGTCCAGGCTTAGCATTTATCGAGGTAAAGGTTGGTCAGGCGGCAATCAATGGCAGTTCTGGTATTTGCAAACATTTAATCGATGTTAATGATTTTAAAGTCGATGACGATTTTCGTGCAGATATCGAAAAAATGGTTTGGCAATTAAAAGAATTAAAATTGATTGATATGCCAGGCAATACCGATTTAAAAATTGATGCCAACAAAACACCTCAAATGATATTTGTTTTGGCAAACTATAATCAAAACTCAAGTATATTGAATACAGAAATTTGCAAACTGACATCTCCAAATACAAATGATTTAGATTTACGTTTTGCTGTATCTTGCTTTATGGGGTATGGGTTGTTTGACGAAGGTATGTTGACGTTACAGGAATTCAAACAGAAATATAGTTTATAATAATATCAAAACACAAAACACAAGGGAGAAACAATATGAAAAAACAAACAATAAAAAAATCTGATTTTCGTAAAATTGTTTCTGGCGGTAATTTAACAAAGATAAAAAATTATTTAAAAACCGCTAAAAAACCTTATGTTTTGAAAAAAGATGCGGACGGTCGTAATGCATTATATGATGCAATTTTCACACATGATTTTGATATTATAAAAGCATTGGTTGAATATGGTTTTAATCCATTAAACATTGATGATAATACCGGTATTTCTGCATTGCATTTGGCTGCTGCAGAACGTTTGTTTGATGTTGTAGCATATTTAATGTTTGATGCGGGGGTGGATGTAAATGTGTTAGATTACGACGGCAGAAATCCATTGTATTATGCATTATTATTTATGGTGAACGATGATGATTCAATAAATTCTGATGCAAGAAATATCGCCCGATTACTGATTTCACGCGGTGCATATTATCAACATTGTTTTCATGGTTCTTTGAATGAATTACAGGCATTACAACATGCTTTGATTTCTGATATTTATAAAATTATTTATGAAAAAAACAATATGGCCAGACCCAGATTAAAAGCAAACATCAAATTCTTGATTGATATGTTTAATGATTATAATTCGATGTTTATCACTGATGTTCCAAAATATATGATGGAATCTGAACCTGTGCCACAAATTCGTTCTGTTACAGATATAAACCTATACGAAACAGATGAATTCAAACATTCTGGGTATAAAATGCCTGTGGTTTTGGGTTGGAAGGTGCGCGATTGGGATGCATCTAAAAAATTATCCGTCCAAAAATATCCTGTATTATTAGCAAAACAATTTATTAAACCTGTGGTTTGCGATTTAACAACCATATCACCATTATTGATAAACACTGGGGATACGGAACATATGATGAATTTTTTTATTGAAGAATTGTATGAATGTTTGTTAGAAACAGATTATTATACCAAATGCCATATGATATTTATTGAAAATAAACCTGATTTGTTTGGCATGTATGATACCGATATCGCATGCAGATTGTCTTTGTTCAACAATATGAAAAATGCAACCCAGGCAGTTAAAGAAATCAGCGAGGAAATTGATAGACGCAAAAAATTATCTGCATATGAATTAAAAGATGAACAACCTGTTATTTGCTTTATAAACCATTTGAATGATGTGATTGGAAATAACAAAAAAACATTGGGCTATGTGCAAAATATTTTGAACAATGGTGCAAAGGCCAAGATGTATATTATTGCTGTGAACGGTGGAAAATTACCTGATATTGTGCGTGCGAATTTTCAATCTGTTATTACTTGGCATACACAAACCGCAGCCGAAAGCACAAAGTATATTGGGCACGATTGTGCAACAAATTTAAGAATGGATGAAATGTTTTTTGTGTCGCCATTTATATCTGGCACACAACCTGTGCATATAAAAATGCACTAAGTTGGTTAATGTACTTTGAGTTTTTTGTATTTGTTAACAATCTGCTGATACACATTAGATGCATATTCAGATTCATATGACATAACAGGGTTTTTATCGTGTGCAATATTTTGTATTTTTAATGCTTCGATGACAACATCTGGTACACTTGATTCAATAGGTTTTGTTTTGGTTCCTATTCTGTCTGATTGTGTTAAATATCTGGTATTTCCAACATTGCCCTTTTGAACAAAAACACCACCCAGCCCATTTGATATATCATAAGTGTGTTCAATGATGTATTTATCTTTGGATACAAGTGAATCATCCGCAAAAGTTTTCACAATAGGTTGATAAAATGTTATTGAATCTTGTTTTGGAATAAATGTTGTAATCACAGGATTTTTAACAGCATGTCGTCCTGGCTGTAATTCAAACGAAAATTTGCCACTTAATGGATCCAAGGCATGTGCTTGGGTCATTGTTGGGAACCCAACTCTGGGCGAAACCAGATTATGTGTTGCTGCATTTACAAAACAAACATCATTTATCAACAATATAAATGCACTGGGGAAATATGTAAATAATTCAGAAGTAGTGCCAATAAAAGAAATGCCCTTTTCATTGTTATGCATATTTATTCTGTATATTGAAAGCATTCGGTCTGTTTGTGCAACACGTGAATCAATATAAAAATGAGGGGTTATTTCATATTTCATTTCATCTTCGAGATATAATCTGGACAACCATAATCCCACACGAACCTTGTCGAACCAATCCATTAACAAACTGGCCTGAAATCCGGAAATTGGTTTATTATCCAAAACATCTATCATTATTGGTCTTACTTTGGCCTCGAGCTCTGCATATTTAGAATTACATTTTGTGCATGCTGGAAATTTATAATTCATAAAGTTTATATGTTTTTCACTTTCTGGGAAATTAACAAAAACATCCTTGCGTTCACGCCCAGTCATTTTTATCAACCATTGCGGTATCACATGTTCCAAGTTTTTATCTTGGGGTTTATTTCCACAAAATACACAAAATTTATCAGCCATTTATTTTTCCTTGGATAGTTTATATTCAGCATAAATTTTATTACATTTTTTATATTTGTCAAGATATAACAGATATAAATCTGTTGAAAATGTGAGTTAGAAATATTTTATTTTTCTGATGGTAATTTAATAGTTGGATTTGCATTATTTATCTTGCGATATTGTGGACAATTTTTGTCGTGATCATTTATAATTCCACACGCCTGTAGATGTGAATATATCACAACCGGTCCCAAGTATTTAAACCCACGTTTTTTTAAATCTTTACTAATTCGCAAAGACAATCCGTTTGATACAGGTATTTTTCCATCAGAATGCCCATGATACAAAACCGTTTTGCCGTTTGTAAAACCCCATAAATATTTCGTAAAAGTGCCAAATTCTTGACGCAATTTGATAAAACATTTGGCATTTTCAATAATCGCAACAACCTTGCGTTCAGAATGTATCATTTCTGGGACCGCCAGAATTTGTTGTATATTTTTGTTTGTGTATTTGGCTATTTTCTCAAAATCAAAGTTATCAAAACATTTACGGAAAACTTCGCGTTTTTGAATCATTAAATTCCAACTGAGGCCGCATTGCATTGCCTCGAGGAACAGATATTCAAACATTTTGTAATCATCGTGAACTGGTACACCCCATTCTGAATCATGGTATTTTTGCATTTGAACAGAACAATTTCCCCAATCACAATAAGACATTTTAAAAAAACTATTTTGTTGCAGGTTTACGCATCGCCCAAATAAATATTGCCAAACCAATCAAAAACAGCACCCCAGACAGCAATTGTCCCATGGTCAGTCCCCACGATGTTAAAAAGCCGATTTGAGAGTCTGGCGCCCTGAAAAATTCACATATGATGCGAATTGTGGCATAAGACATCCCCATTATTCCTGATAATGCACCTGGGCGATGTTTTAAATTAGTACTTTTGTATAAAGTTAACATTAATAAAAATAAAACAATGCCCTCGCCAAATGCCTCGTACAATGGACTGGGGTGTCTGGGAACATTGGAATAGCCGTCAAATACAACCGCCCATGAAACATCGGTTTCACGACCCATAACCTCCATATTTATAAAATTGGCAATGCGGCCAAAGAATAATCCAGGCGCAACAACAACCGCACCCAAATCTAATATTTTCCATCCATTGAATTTATATTTATGTGCGAATAAAAAGTTCGCAATTATAACCCCCAGTAATCCACCGTGAAAACTCATTCCACCGTGCCACACCTGAATAATTTCCAATGGGTTTGATATAAAAAACGGCAAATTATAAAATAAAACATACCCTAACCTGCCACCAAAAACGACACCCAATATGACATAGGTCATTAAATCATCATATTGTTTTTTATCCAGTTTTATACCAGAATCTGGTTCACGCATTAAACGTCCCATAATCCAAAATATAAGGATGAACGATACAACATATGCCAGCGCATACCAACGAATATCAAAACTAAACACAGAAAAAGCAACCGGAGATATAGGGTTTATTGTTATTGCCATATTGTATCCTTTATACCGTTAGTGTAAAAATATTTAAAATAAAAAACAATAAAAAAGCACCGAAAAAATCGGTGCTTTATTTATTTTCACACAACTTATTTTGCCATTGCGTTTTTACCAGTATATTTCAGCATTTCAGCAATTTCTCTTTGTCTTTGTATTTCATCTCGTATTTTCTTTTCGCTTTTTGCAAATACCACCTTGGCTTGTCTGGCAAGAAATATTGATTGAAGACAATCTTCTATGATTCTTTCACAACGTGCAATATACTTTTTATCTTGTTGAGACACAGGTTTCGCTTTTTCTTCGGCAATACAATTTTTCATATCTGCTATTATTTTTCTGTTTGCAGCTATCTTGCCGTCTTTGTCTTTGGACGTCTGTGCCTGATCGATTTTAAAAATCTGTGTATTAATCGCGTTTTCTGTGTATAAATCTTTCAAATCTCTTGTCATAATAAACACCTTTTATTAACGAGATACTTCTTTCATATGTTCTATGCATTCACGTATTCTGGGATCTATTGTGCTGAATGATTTTGCATCAGCTTTGGCTGTACGAGCAGATTTAATAAATCCTTTGATACGATCCTCGTACATTTTAATTTTGGCCTCGTCACGTTCACCAGATGCAGGAAATCTGAAAGAATTCCATTTTTTGTGGTGTGATTTAATTGCTTTGCATGCATCGGCATATTGCTCTAATTTGTTGCTTGCAGTTTGACCGATACAAGTATTTAAAACAATTCCGTTACAACTATAACATTTCAATACAGATTCAGCGCCCATTTCTTCTTTTAACTTGTGGACTAATTCGTATTGTTTTGATTTTTTTTGTTTTTCCGACATTCTTTATCCTTTTGGTTTCGTATTACAAATAGAATTATAGACAATTTTTTTCGTTTGTCAATAGCAAATTGCAAAAAATATTGCTTTTTGTGTAAATCGGGTATTTTTTTAGGTGTTTTGTTCTTGAATTTCCACCCTCTTTGTATTATATTTCTCGAAAGAAAAAAGGAGAAAACAAATGAAACAGGTCGTAAATACAATGGACGGTTATTTAAAACGGATTTTTGCATTGATGTTTGGCGCGGTCGGTATTACCGCAGTTGCTGCATATTTAACAATATGGGGCGGTGGTTTGCCTTACTTGTTCAGTAATGGTGGCATGTCTGTGCTGTATTATGTATTATTATTTGGCGGATTGGCATTTTCAATCTGGGCTCAGGTTCGTGCATTTTCTATGAAGCCTGCGACCGCTGCTATTATGTTGATGATATATGCTGCTGTTATCGGTATAACGATGACACCACTTATCGCAATCAGTTTGGCGGTTCACCCAGCAGCAATATTATATTCATTTATTTTGGCATCTGCTATGTTTGCTTGCATGGCATTATTTGGCTATAAAACCGTCAAGAATCTGTCATTTTTGGGTATATTCTTGTTTATGGGAATGATTGGTTTAATTTTGATTGGTATTGCGTCTATATTTTGGCCATTGGGTTCGACATTCTCTACAATCGTATGTTTTGCTGGTCTGTTGATATTCGCATTATTTACCGCATATGATATGCAGAATTTAAAGAATGCATATAATGTGTTGAGTGATAATGATACCGCTAAAAACCAATTGGCTGTATTGGGTGCATTGCACTTGTATATCTCGTTTATTGCAATGTTTCAATACTTGCTTAGTTTATTTAACCGCGATTAAAAAGGAAAGGATATAAAAATGGCTTATAAAATTGATTCTGGTAAATGCATTGGTTGTCATACATGTATGGGAATGTGTCCTGCGGGTGCTATATCGACTGGTGCCGATGGTAAATGTGTAATCGACACAACAAAATGTATGTCTTGTGGCACTTGTGCTGCGGTTTGCCCAATGGGTGCTATTGTTCCAGAAAACAAATAACATAAAAAGGTATATAAAAATGGCAGATACAACCGTTAATGATATTATAGCATTATGCAAAAGACGTGGGTTTATATTCACAGGTTCTGAAATTTATGGCGGATTGCCAGGTGCATATGATTACGGCCCATACGGTGTCGAATTAATGCGTAATATACGTAATGCTTGGTGGAATGCCATGATTTATTCTCGCGATGATATCGAGGGTTTGGATGCCGCGGTTATTACCAATCGTTTAATGTGGAAATATTCTGGACACGAGGCAAACTTTTCTGATCCATTGGTCGAATGTAAAAAGTGCAAGGCCCGTATGCGTCAGGATAAAATGCGCGATCCAACAAAATGCGATAATTGTGGTAGTACAGATTTAACCGAACCACGTGCATATCAGTTGATGATGGGTTTATCTATTGGTGCTGTGGCTGGGGGTGAAATAAATGCTTATTTACGTCCAGAAACCGCAACAACAACATATATCAACTTTAAAAATGTATTGGATGCTAAACCTCATAAACTGCCATTTGGAATTGCCCAAATCGGTAAGGCATTTCGTAATGAAATTTCTCCACGTGGATTTGTATTCCGTATGCGTGAATTCGAACAGGCAGAAATGCAATATTTTGTCGACCCAGCAGAAGATGAAAAATATTTTGAAATGTGGAAATTTGAACGTTTGGCTTGGTGGGTGAATGTTTTGGGTATACCTGCTGAAAAATTACGTTTTATGCCACATGAAAAGTTGGCACACTATGCCAAGGCCGCATGCGATATTGAATACGAATTTCCAGACGGTTTTGACGAGGTCGAAGGTATCCACAATCGCCAAGATTTCGATTTGGGATCTCATACTAAAAGCCAAAACGAATTTGATTTACACGCAAAAGTATTGGATAACAAAGACAGTGTTATCAAATTGGCTTACAGTGACCCCCAGGCTGGCAAAAGTTTTATTCCATATGTTATTGAAACCGCTATGGGTGTGAATCGTGCTATGTTTGCGGTTATGTTGAACGCATATACTGTCGAAGATTTGGGCGATGGTAAAACACGTACTGTATTAAAATTAAAACCTTGGTTATCACCTGTCAAAGCGGCAGTTATTCCATTAGCCAGAAACATCCCAGAATTGCAAGAACAAGCATCCAATATCGAAAACGCTTTGCGTAAATTGGCAATTGGCAGAATCGAAATGGAAAACTCTGGTAATATCGGTAAAAGTTATCGCCGTCATGACGAAATCGGAACACCAGTTTGCATTACGGTCGATCATCAAACATTAGAAGATGGAACGGTTACATTACGTTACCGCGATACAATGGAACAAGAACGCGTTCCAGTCGATCAGGTTCCAGAGTTGGTACGTAAAATTGTTATGGTTGCTTAATAAATAATACACATAAAAAATGGGGGTTTTAACCCCCGTTTTTTTATTGTTCTTTCATATTTGGAATTATGATTATTGAATTATAACTATCCAAGAATCTGTCGCCGCTTACACACATAATATTCTTCAAAGAATCCCCGTATTCACGAACAGCCGCCTGCCAACGTTCATCTATGGCTAAATCTGCACCACTGGCACCAGATAATGCACCCAATGCGGCACCACCACCGGCACCAATCAATGTTGATGTTGTACGTGCTTTGTTTGAAAAATCAACACCCACACTGTCGTCAGCACTTAATTCATTTGGATAGAAATTATCCAGTGATGCATTCTCTATTCTGTTACCACGCATATCATAAATGTATGCCCCGGCCAATTGGCTCTTTACATCTTTACCTTTGGACCAATCAGAATATTTGTATCCGAACATGTTATCTTTTAATCTGCCGGTAACATCAACCATTGCACCAGTACGTCTGCCAGCCTTTTTTGCCGATTTAATTTTTACCCATTTAGCATCGGTGCCGCCCTTTTGCAATGTTTTACCATCAGAAGTAAAACCATATTTATCATTACCGTTTCTTAATTTTACTGCTTCGTCCGCAGTAATTTCTATCATAGAACTGTATGACTTATCGCTGTTATAAAAACTAATATCTGTTAATGAAATTGTGCGACAATCTTTCCATTTCTCAGCATCTTTATCTTTGATACATTCATATACTCTTCTATTTTCTGTATCAAAGAATATATTTTCATCAACAGTAGTTGCATCTTGGCCACTGACATCCAATGTTCCATATAAACATGTTGCCTGTCTGGATGTGGCATTAGTGCCACTGCCTTCATTTAATTTGCAATCTGATATTTTCAAAACATCATCACCACTGCCCAGCACATTACCGGCAACCGCACCAGCCGCAGTATTTAACCCAGTTGATAATACAACACTGCTGGTTTTATAGTCGTTAATCTGTGTGCTGGCCGTCATCAAAGCAGCAGCCCCAGCCGCACCAATCGCGGTTGTTTTTAATTTATTTCCAGATGTTCCCAATCCCATATCATCGCTGGAATTACCCTGACCCAGCAAATTTCCACCAATACCACCAACCAATGCCGCACCCAATATTTTAAATCCAGCATTTGCTTTGTTTTCTTGGGCCATTACTTTGGCAACCTCTTCTCTGGTGGGTGGATTATCCGCAGGATATGTAAAATCCATTCCCATTGGGGTAATATTATCAAAATTATCTATGTTACATTTAATGGAATCACCAGCCGCCAAATATGCACTGGCCAAAACCGTATATTGCGTGCCACCATCTTTGTAAGAACGCATTTCAACCAACGCAGCACATGTGGCATCGCTGCCTTTTTTGTTACCAGTTGTTGGTTTTACCCAATCAAATTTACCATTTGGATAAATTGAATTACATGCATCCATTTGTTCTTGGGATATTGAAAGTGTATTTCCAGAATTATCTGTTAACACGCGTGCAGGCTGAGGCGCCATCGTAACCACAGAATTTGTACGAGCAAGATCTTGTTGTGCTTGGTTTTGGGCGAATGAGTAATTAGTAACACGAACCGCGGCATTCATAGAATACGGAAACATAACCGCAACCGCTGGTAATGATAATACCAAAATACTTGCTCTAGATAATCTCATCCTCTGTCCTGCCTTAGAATTGCAATCTTAATCTGGCACCCACGTCTATGGTGCTTAAATCTGCACTTTCTAACCAATCTGTATAGTGGGCAACACTGGGGTAACTGGTTTCGCCACCCAAACCATCAGCAATCCATTCGTCTTGGGTTAAAACAATACTGCCTGATGATTTCACTTTACCCAAGTGCATATAACGGACAAACAAATCTAATTTCATACCGTCACCCAATTCGCTGGTAACACCGCCTTCGAGTGCAAAAGCCAATTGTTCGTTTGTTCCGCCATTGTGATATGCGTTAATATTTGATACACCTGTTGGATCACCCTCGGCTGATATTGATGGATCGGCCTCGGAATAGAATGTGCTGTCCAACACCGTATAATCTGCGACAGTATTTAATGAAATACCAATACCCGCACCAACATAAGGACGCAAAGAACCACCCGCCAGATAACCAGTATAAGAATCAATGTTATAATAGAAATTCAATAATGCCGCATTTGCAGTAATCGCACCACCCGTTGCAACCGCATTTACGTAACCGCCCGCACCGTCAGAAGTGCTGACGTTTTGTGGGTATGATATATTTGTATATCTGGAATAAGAGAAATCTATACGCAAATCGCTGTTGATTGTGGCACCCAACGATAATTGAAATGGAATTACGGTATCTGTTTTAACACCAGCCTCGGTGAACGAGCCAGGAACCAAATAAGAACCATCCTCGTTAGCATATTCTGCCTTGAAATCACCCATGACACTGATGCTGTATGCGGCAGAAAGTCCGAAATACAGGCCACTGTCCGCCAATCTGTCGAAATCTTCGGATTGATAGTAACGACGACCAGCATTGATAGCCGATGAACCAACACGTGGCAAAGCACCGGTTACACGATTTTGACCTGCAGCAGCAACAGATGTCGTTGCAATAACATTACCATTTGTTGTTGGCAAATAAACAACACGACCTGATTTTATATTGCTTAAAGTTGGCTGTCCATTATATCCAGAATAAGCAGGATATGCAGCATGCCCCACCATCGGCAGGCCACCCAAAAATGCGGCAAAAAGCCAAAGAACCTTGGATTTTTTCATTCTCTTTCCGTATCTCTTGTGTATTATTATATCATAAAAATGCCTTATAAAAAAGTAATTATTGCAAATAAAAATCTCCCTGGGAAAAACCCAAGGAGAAATGTCCAATATAAAGTTTATTTTTTCAATTAGAAGCGAACGTTCGCACGAACACCCATTTCTGCTTTGACGTCTGTACCATTTTGAGACTGTTTATGAGAAGTATCAAATGTGTATTCGCCAAATAAAGAAACCTGGAGGTAGTCCGTCACTTGGTTTGCGACAACTGCATGCAAAGCATATTCGTTCCAACCATCATCCATGTCTTTGGTTGCTTTCAACAAAGCTGCTTTCATCGGACTATTTACTTTAGTATGAATAGATTTCACACCATTGTCAGAATGTTCGATAAATTTGAAACCACCACCAAATGACCATGTTTCATTTGCTTGATAAAAAGCATTCAACCCAGCAACAATTTCATTTGTTGATTTCAAATCAACAGCAATTTCATCTGGGAATGTCATCATCGCAGGTAATGCAGATGTGTCAATTTTATTGTTGTGATTTCCAAATGTTTGCAAGTATTCTGCGAACAAACTGGCGGTAAATTTATCCCATGTTTTACCAACCTTGGTTCCAACTACAGCACCCCAACGACCAGTAGAGAAGTTATCGTATGTAAAATCGACTTTATTACCTGGTGCTAATTTTACTGAACCTTTCATTGGGGAAACACCTGATAAATATGCCTCGGCATACATATCCCAAACAACCTCATCTGTGTCGTCAAAAATACGATAAGCCAAACCAAGACGGCCACGATGCATACCTTTACGATCGATATCACCATTCTTTGTGTAACCGATTGACAAATATGTGTTTAAACGGTCTGTGATACCATAACCGAAATCTTCGGTTAAACGCCATACTGGGAATTCCACAGCCCCATCATGATTTTTCAATTTCGTAGCATCTGTTTCATCTGCTATTTTGTACATGATACCCGCACCAGTTTTGGAAAAGAATTGTCCCGCCTTTGGTGCATAAAGTGGGTTTTCCATATTACTTGTGGCAGCCATAGCCCCAGTTGTAATCATTGAAGCAGTGGCAATAGCCAAAGTTTTCAAAGTTTTTTTCATCTAGTACTCCTTAGTTTTGTGATGAAATTCCTGACCCCCATTATTGGCAAGACCAGGGTCATACCCGCGCCACCCATTATTGGCAATAGCACGCTTTGTGGTATAACGGTGTAATTATTCTATATAATCAATACGATGTCAAAATAATCTTTTACTTGACACGGGGTCTTGAAATTAAAAAAACAATCACTATATATTGATGACAGGGATGGACTCTGTCTTAAAAACTAAAGGAGTTCGCCATGACAAATGTAAAACAACAATTACATAACATGTATGTCGGATTAGTCTGTGTTAACTGGGCCAATCGTGATGGCACTAAATTGGGAACAGCAAAACAAAAGGCATTGCAACAAATGCAAAGTTTTGCAAAAACGGTTGATAAGAAAAATCCTATGGCCAAAGAAATATCAGCAAATGTTGATCAGATGTCAAAATCTGTATCGAAGCAAATTATGACTGATAAATCTTCGGAATTGACATTGGATAAGCATCAAGCCGCAGAATATAAATCTTTTGGAGAACGTCAAGTTCAACAAAGCAAACAGGCATTAACAAAAGCCATTCAAAATACTAAAACTTTTGAAAATCGCAATGTTGAACGTGATAAACGCGAGGCATTTCAAAGAGCGACACAAAAGCAAGATATGTTGGCAAAACAAAAGGCACCACAATATCGTGCTTCACAAACAAATGTCCCTGCCAAAGGGGTTAAACCTGTGGCTCCACAAAAGATGGATCAACAAACAATGATACGCATAATGATGTATCAACGTTTCCAAAATGCTGCTTAAAAACAATAAAGAACCGTCCAAATGGACGGTTCTTTATTTATATTTATCTTGTATTTTCTTTTATTTGTTTCATACGAATATCATACATATGCTGAATATTATTTTGATTACCACAGTAATTTTCGGCCTTATAATAAACATTAGAATCTACCCAACTGACAAACCCATGTATTACTGCGCAATAAATTGTCGGACCGTCTGGTCTGAGACTGAAATCACCATTTAAATAACGCACACGGTTTCCAAATTCTCGTCTTTCAGATATTTCGCATATGTCCTTGTTATCATAACTTACCTTAAAACCGTTATATTCGTATTTTCTGATACAATGTGGACCCCAATTTTGTACATCTTCACTGTCTTTATAAGATTTCACAGTTAACCCAGGTATTTGCAACAAAACAGTCAACCATACGTTATAATCGCTGGAACTGTATGGTTTTTTGAAAAAGAACTGCATCCCCTGTTTATAATAACTGTTCCAAACATCGTTTTCAGTCAATTTGGTCTTACCTTCTGGATACAATCTAAAACTTTTTGGTGTAGCCATAATTTTACTCCTTATATTGTATTCAGAGTAAATATAATACAAAAATAATAATTGTCAAGTTTATTTGTGTTTATATGCTAAAATATATTGTTGCATTTGTGGTAAATATTCTTGTGGAATTATTTCGCATGGTATCAGCAACGAATTGCCTTGGCCTGCGGACATTTTTGGTAAAACATCGCCATTTTTAGCATTTATAATTTTATCCAATTTAATTGTAAATTTGTCATGTGGTAATAAAAATGTTATTTCATCGCCTGCGACTATTTCATTACGCAATTCGAATGTTATATTTTTATCATCCACCGCGGTTATAACACCAGCAGCATGATATTCGGAATCTGATTTTGTTGTTTCAAAATTATGAGCAGTATCTGGTAATGAGCCATCAAAAAATGCGGTTGTGTATCCACGAGATTCTAATACATTTAAATCAGCCATAAATTCATCTGGGTTAAAATGTTCGGGATCACGAGCATAGGCATCTATCGCATTACGATATGCACGTGTAACACTGCCGACATAATATTCACTGCGATTACGACCCTCGATTTTCAACGAATCTGGTTGGGATTCCAATACTTCTGCAAGACGTGGCATTAGACACAAATCTTTGGAATTTAAAATATATGCACCATGTTCGTCTTCATCGATTGGCATTTCAACACCAGATTCAACCTCACGCAATATAACATCATATTTCCATCGGCACATTTGAGCACATGCACCACGATTTGATGGACGACCAGTTATGTAATTAGACAATAAACAACGGCCAGAATATGCCATACACATAGCACCATGAACAAAGATTTCTAATTTTACATCTGGACATTGTTCACGAATGCTGCAAAATTCAGCATGTGAAACCTCACGTGCTAAAACACATAATGATGCACCAGCATTTTGCCAGAATTTAACCGATGTCGCAGAACATATATTTGCCTGGGTCGATACATGCAATGGCATATCTGGAAAATGTTCTTTGCACCACATCATAACACCGGCGTCCGCAACAATTAAAGCATCAGGTTTCAAATAATCTATTATTTCTGCAACACGTGGCATATTTTTGAAATCTGTATCATGTGCAAACAAATTAAATGCCAAATAAACCTTTTTTCCATGTTCGTGTGCAAATTCAATACCCTGTTTCACACCATCCACATCGATTTTTGCACGGGCACGCATAGAAAAACCAGGCAGACCTGCATAAATTGCATCTGCGCCGTATAAAACAGCCGTTTTGAAAGCATCCAATGTGCCAGCCGGTGCCAAAAGTTCAGGTTTTTTTATCATTTTTAATAAGTCCGCGCTTGTCCCTCGTACCATGCTTTGTGATATGCGTATTTCATAGAATGAACCGCCATCTTTAATTTTTGCAATTGACTGGCGTACCCGTCTTGGAATCTTTTACCATATCTTTCAGATTCCACAGGTTCTTTGGGTTCACGTGCACGTTTTGCGGCATAATTACATAATTTATGAAATTTTTCATTTCTATGGCGTTGCCCATCAACACAAGAATTCCAGTCACAATCCATGCTAATCAGTTGTGTTCCAGAAAGATCATACACCTCCAGCGTGCAATTATATAATTTAAAGTGGATATCCAGCGCATCCGATGAATATATTTTCTCGACTGCTGACTCTTTCTTTGTTACATCATAAGAAATCTTTAACTGGTGATGTAATTCGCGAAAAATTTTATTTTCTGCACGACGTCTGACTAAATCCATTATTAACTCCTTTATTATTTCGGGTTCATTTTACTAAACATTTTATAAAAAGCAAATTTTTAAAAATTGTGCTTGATTTTATAAAACAAAAAATATATTATAGTTTCACATTGCCAGTTTAGCTCAGCTGGTAGAGCATCTGATTTGTAATCAGAGGGTCGTTGGTTCAAGTCCGACAACTGGCACCATATAAGACTTATGACCCCCGGGGTGGCACGAAAGCTTGAAAATCGGTGCTATCTCGGGGGTTCTAAATTTTTCAGCTTTCGAATAAGATAATTTATGTGGAAAACAAATATTTAGAACCGTTCTTTTTAAAGAAAGGTCGCTATTGTTCCACACCTCCAATGGCGAACTGACAACACATAAAACAGCATTTAAAGCCTGCTCAAACGATATGTTGATTTCCGGTTTATTTTCCAACTCCATCTTTAATGTTTCTTTTTCTGTCGTCAAACGGTCGATATTTTGCTCACACAGCGATTTTATTGTTGGGTTGGTTGCATTGTTATAATTTATAAAAAGTTTGTTTATTTCCTCCTCTATTTCTTGAATTCGTTTTTCTTTTTGCACAAATTCTTTTTCTTTATCCATCCTGCGTTCA